>CAJUFH010000007.1 GCA_910585755.1 uncultured Muribaculaceae bacterium
AACGACCCCGAGATTACAAATCACGTGCTCTGGCCAACTGAGCTAAAGAGGCAGCTTTCAAAGTTCTAAGCAAACCCGGCGACTTTTCCGAACCGCCGCCCCTCTCGGAGCGTTCTTTCTTAACGGTTTCGGCAGCGTTCCGCCTCATTTGCGGTTGCAAAGTTACGCACTATTTTCGAATCTGCAAATATTTCCGCCAAAAAATTTCACTTCTACCGCGAAAAAGCCCGCGAAAGCCCCCTCGGAGGCTCACAGGAGCGGGAACCAGTCGGGCGGAAGGGGCGCGGAAAGCAGCTCTCCGGGCGCGACGGAGGCCATCGGGAAGCGCCGTCCGGCAACCTCGGCGTAGAGCTCAAGGCGGAACTCCGACAGTGCGGCCCGCTCCTCGGCAGCCAGCTCGGCGCGCAGTTCCGCCAGCCGCTCCTCCTCCAACGGCGACAGGGGGCGCTCCGCGGCGGTCTGCCCGAGGCGCGCCACCTCCTCCGCGAGCAGCGTCCCGCGGGAATGCGCCCCGAAGAAGACGCCCCAGCGGTCGAGTTCCGCCACGCGGCGCGCGAATGTCTCTTCAGAGCCCTCGAAACCCATCACAGCGACATACCGGGCCTCGCGCCCTCCGAACGCCTCCGACAGCCGTCCGCGCAGGCACGCGCTCACCCGGTAGCCGCCATAATATATGTCAAACGAAGTCGAGCGCCGCGCCTCCGCGGCCATCGCGAGCCACTCCTCTTCGGAGGGAGCGCCGGACGCGGGATTGTCGCCGGGCACGGGGTCGCGTCCCAGGTCCGCCTCGGCAGGGGGAATATCCGGGCGGCGCTGCGGAGCCGCCTCCGGCTCGTCGCGGCGGCACCCGGCCCCGCAGAGCGCGAGCGCCAGGAGCGCCCCAATTATATATGTCGCGAATCGTTTTCCCATCAGCTTGTACCCGGATGGGAGGGTGCTATCATAATGGTTCAGATGGTAGGAGCTTGAAGGTGAGGCCGATGGGAGCAATCTGGAGATTGTGACCGAGGCCGAACCCTTCAAGCGACGACCCAGATGAGCCATTATGATACACCCTCCAGTGGCAAAGGTATGGGTTCCGCGGCTTAATTCCAACTAATTGAATTGTTTTTTGGGGGAATTTTCGCTAATTTTGCGACAAACAACAAAACACCCCTCCATATGGAAGAAATCAAGAAACGCCTCGCGGAGTTCCGCGCCGCGATGAAAGGCGCCGGCATCGCCGCCGCCATCATACCCCAGACAGACGCCCACCTGGGAGAATATATCGCCGACCACTGGCAGGTGCGCCGCTGGCTCAGCGGCTTCACCGGCTCGGCCGGGACACTCGTGTTCACCCCCTCGGAAACCCTCCTGTGGACCGACTCGCGCTATTTTCTCCAGGCAGCCGAGCAGCTCGAAAGGACCGGCATCACCCTCATGAAGGACGGCCTCCCCGGAACCCCATCCATCGCCGCCTACCTCGCCGACAACCTCGTAAAAGGCTCTACCGTCGGGCTTGACGGCAAACTGTTCGCCACGACGGAAATCGCCGAACTCCGCGCAAAGCTCGAGAAGCACGGTCTCAACCTCAACACCCATTTCGACCCGATAGACACCCTCTGGACCGACCGCCCGGAGCTACCCTCCGCCGCCGTCTTCATCCACGAGGAGAAATTCGCCGGTCGCTCCGCCGCCGACAAGATACGCGACACCCTCGCCCAGGTACGCGAGCAGGGAGCCGAGGCGATGTTCGTTTCCGGGCTTGACGAAATCGCCTGGGTGCTCAACATCCGCTCTTCCGACGTGAAGCGCACCCCGGTGGCCACCGCCTTCCTCTACCTCTCGCCGAAAGGCTCCACCTTATTTATTAAGGAGGAGAAGGTAAGCCGCGAGGTCCGCGACTATCTCGGAGCGATCGGGGTCGGCGTGCGCCCCTACGACGCTGCGCTCCCGGTGCTCAACGCCCTGCCCGACAGCACGACTGTGCTCGTCGAGGCCCCGCGCACCTCTCAGGCCGTAATTGACGCCCTCGGCGCCCGGGCCGTGTTCGGAGCCTCCCCCATCATCGCCCTGAAGGCCGTCAAGAACCGCGTCCAGATCGACGGCGTGCGCCGCGCGATGGAACACGACGGCGCGGCCCTCGTCCACGCCCTGATGGAAATCGAGCGCCGAATGGCCGCCGGAAACACCCTTACCGAACTCGACATCGAGGAGATTCTGACGCGCCACCGCTCCGCCCAGCCCTACTACTTCGACGACAGCTTCGACACCATTGCCGGATACGGCCCCCACGGCGCGATCGTCCACTACTCTGCGACCCCCGAATCAGCCTCTACCCTGAAGCCGGAGGGGCTGCTCCTCATCGACTCCGGCGCGCAATACCTCTGGGGCACGACCGACATCACCCGCACGATCGCCCTCGGCACCCCCACCCCCGAGGAGAAGCGCGACTTCACCCTCGTCATGAAGGGGCATATCGCCCTGGCCACCGCCATATTCCCCGAAGGGACGCGCGGCGGACAGCTTGACGCCCTCGCCCGCCAGTTCCTCTGGCAGGAGGGGCTCAGCTACCTACACGGCACGGGCCACGGCGTAGGCCACTTCCTGTCGGTCCACGAGGGTCCGCAGAGCATCCGCCTCAACGACGTGCCCTACGCCCTCCAGCCCGGCATGCTGACCTCCAACGAGCCGGGGCTCTACCGCGCCGGGGTCCACGGCATCCGCTGCGAGAACCTGGTGCTGACCGTCCCGGCCTTCACGACTGAGTTCGGCAACTTCTACCGCTTCGAGACGATGACCCTCTGCCCCTTCGACCTCTCGCTGTTCGACACGGCGATGATGACTCCCCGCGAAATCGAATGGGTCAACGGCTACCACGCCGAGGTCGCCCGCCGTGTCAGCCCCCTCCTCGAAGAGAGCGCCCGCCAGTGGCTCGCCGAAAAGACGCGGCCTCTCAGGAGTGAAAAGTGAAGGGTTAAAAGTGAAGGAGAATCCCGCGCCGGAAGCCAAAACCGGATTTCCCTTCACCTTTCACTATTCACCATTCACTATTTAAAACATAACCCCAAAAACCAAAACCACCCTTGGCTCTCATAATACCTCTGCGCGGGTTCACCCCGCGAATCGGGCAGGAGTGTTTCCTGGCCCCCAACGCCTCGGTAATAGGCGACGTCGTGATGGGCGACCAGTGCTCCGTATGGTTCAACACCGTTCTGCGGGGCGACGTAAACTCCATCCGTATCGGCAACCGCGTCAACATCCAGGACGGGTCGGTGCTCCACACCCTCTACCAGAAATCCACAATCGAAATCGGCAACGACGTGTCGATCGGGCATAACGTCACAATCCACGGCGCGAAAATCCGCGACTTCGCCCTCATCGGTATGGGGGCTGTAGTCATGGACGACGCCGTCATAGGGGAAGGCGCGCTCGTCGCCGCCGGGGCCGTCGTGCTGTCGAAAACCCAGATCGGCCCCCACGAGATGTGGGCCGGGGCACCAGCGAAATTCGTCAAGATGATGGAGCCGGAGAAGGCCCGCGAGCTGAACGAGAAAATCGCCCGCAACTACCTCTTCTACTCAAAATGGTACAGCGAGCCCGGCTCCGAACCCTATGAAATCTGATGGAAACGCTTGAAACATTCTGGGAGATGCTGACGGCGACGGAAATCAACGTCGTCAACGCCGTCGCGCGCCTGCTTCTGAGCATGGCCCTCGGAGCCGTCGTCGGAGCCGAGCGCAAGCGCAAGGGGCAGATTGCCGGAGTGCGCACCTTCGCCCTGATTTCCATGGGTGCGTGCCTGGCGATGCTGCTCTCAATCTACGTCCCCCAGGAGTTTCTCGGGCTGAAAAACGGCGACCCGGGGCGTATCGCGGCCCAGGTGATTACCGGCGTCGGCTTCCTCGGCGGCGGCGCGATGATACATATGAAAGGCTCCGTCAGGGGCCTGACGACAGCCGCCGGCATATGGATTACGGCAACAATCGGCATGGCCGTCGGCGTCGGGATGTATTACAGCTCACTGGTGGCCACAGTCCTGACCCTCCTCGTGCTCGTCGGATTCGAATATTACGAGCACCGCGCCGGAATGGGGCAGGAGAACCGAGCCATCAAGCTGACAATCGGCGGAATAGTCACCGACATCGCCCCCTACGCCAAAGCCCTCGACGAGGCCGGGGTCCATCTCTCGACCTTCTATCTCACATATGATTACGAGCTCCGCACCACGGCGCTGACGCTGATTGTCCTCGCGCCTTCGCACCGCGACTATATGCCGCTGTTCGACACCCTCGCCAAGCTCGGCGACACCCGCTCGCTGACCCTCTCCTCCCAGGGGTAAAACCCCGGTTCAGCGGAGGAACGAGGCGGCGTGGAAGTACAGGCCGAACGACAGTCCGACGTGCCAGTTGCGCGCCGGGAATGTCAGGTAGTTGACATAGCCGCAAATCGAGGCGAACGGAAGGTTGTAGACCAGGTCAAGCTCCCCGACAAACTCCGGATTAGCGAACCAGCGCCCCTTGACGGCCCTCATCGGGGCCGCGGGGTCCTGCTCTATGCGGCGCACGGGGAGGAAAACGTGGCCCGTCAGCCTCACTTGCGCCCGCTGGAACGGCTTCCATAGCGGCGTGATTCCTGCCGCCACGAACGAGTTGGCCCGGAACGCCTTGTTGAACGACACCTCGGAGGCCGGGGTCGGCGTGAAGGCCGGGGCGTTGACCAGCGAGGCGTAATACGTGTTCAGCAGCTTGCGGGTCGAGAACAGGACATCCGTCGAAAGCCCAAGCGAAAACTTACTGCCCATGGGGAAGTAACGGGCCGCCACAAGTTCGGCCTGGAACCAGTGGGTAGCCTCCTCCAACTGGTCGGCGACATCCTCGATATCGCTCTGCCGGTAGTAGTAATTCCCGACATTCTCCATCGCCGTCAGTTTCATATAGTATCCTTCCGACGGGTAGCTCTGATTGTCGAGGGCGTTGAACTCCAGCCGCCCGACAGCCTGTCCGAGGCGCATTGTCGTGCGCTCCCGGGCCCGCTCTGAAAAGTCGGCCCGGTCGTTGGCGTAAAAACGGTCCTTGACCACGCCGCCACCTATACCGACCGAGGCCTTGCCGCGGCGCCCGACAGCCCAGCCGTAGGTCAGCCGTCCGAAACCCTCGTGGTGGGTGATGAAAGTCGGGGAGCTGTCCTCGTAGAACAGCTTGTCGTTCTCGTAATACTTCTTTCGCGAATAGACGAACTCCAGGTCGAGGGCCGAGGGGCGCGACGAGGGCATATAGAGGCGCGCCCTCCCCTCTCCGGCCATGTAGCTCTGGCCGATCCACCCCATAAGCCGGGCATCAAACGAATGTTTCTTCAGGGTCGCGAAACTCGCCGAGAGGAAAATCATCGAGCTTGTGGTCGAGGAGAGGTACCCACCCGCCCCGAGCGAGAAATTGCTCTTGGGTTGCGCCGCGAGGTCGAGGGTGAAGAGCCCCGTGCGCTCGTTGTAGCGCGCGTGCGGAATCAGGTTGCGGAGCCTTCCGGGCGAAATCGCGCGGTAGTAGGCCAGCCGCGCCTGCTCGATGCCGAACGTGTCGACCCCCTTTTTCGGGCGGAACAGCGCCGCGAGGTAGTCGTTCTGCGCCCGCGTACCCCCGGTGACCTTCACTGAATCGAAACGCACATAGGGGGAGGCCGACTTGAACACCTGGCGGCGCAGCTCGCGGGCCTCCCGCGGCACGCGGCTGGTGACGCGCCCGCAAAGCGAGTCCATCATCTCCATAGCCCTGTCATAACCAATCTTGTAAATCTCCCTGGCCTTCCCGAAGTCGAGGAGCGAGAACTGGCTTACGTCGACGTGGATTTTCATCCCCTCGTCGGCCGGGAGCGAGTAGTCGTTCTTCTGGATGATCATATCCTCGAGCTGGGACATAAGGGAGGTCGAAGGGGGCGGATTGAGCGAATGAACGTCCACTCCGACCATGAAGTCCGGGGCGAAATCCTGGCGCATGACGTCGACGGGGAAATTGTCGTAGATTCCGCCGTCGTACATGAACACCCCGTCCATCTTGATCGGCTGGAACACCGCCGGGAACGACATCGAGGCGCGGATCGCGTCGCCGAGCGAGCCGCCGCGGCAGACGACCTTGTGCTTGTGGATCACGTCGGACGTTACGCAGCGGAACGGTACGAAAAGGCGGTCAAAGTCGCCGCCGCACTGTGCCGTGTACCCCGCGAAGAGGTCCATGAACGCGAAGTTCATCGGAATCGGGGAGATAAGGCTCGTAGGCAGTATGTCGGAACCGCGGCTCAGCGAGTCCTTCGGCGACAGGTTTATATTTATATGGGAGAAGGCCGGAGTGTTAGGCTCGCGCACGAAATAATATGTCAGCGACGGGTCGACGCGGCCCGTAGACCAGTTGGCGAATCCCGGCGACAGAATCATGTCGAGCATCTCCTTCGGAGTGTAGCCTGAGGCGTAGAGCCCCCCGACTATGGCCCCCATTGAGGTGCCGGCAACATAGTCAATCGGTATGTCGTTGTCCTCCAGCGCCTGGATAACCCCGATATGGGCGATACCCTTCGCGCCCCCGCCGCTGAGGACAAGCCCCACCGACTGCCCCGTAGGGTACGGGTCGGCAGCCGGGGGCACGGAATCAACGGCAGCCGTGTCGCTGCCGCGCGCGGCACACAGCGCCCCTAACAAGGCGGCCATAGCAATCAACATCCTTCCCATAAACAAACGTATTGAAACCACAAATTTAACCATTAAAACGCAAAACGCGCCATTTTCGTTCGGAAATTCAGTAACTTCGCGTCATTATGGAGACAAACAACGAGCTGCGGACCGCCTGGGACTTCGCCGAACACACCGGAGTCAGCATCTTCCTTACCGGTAAGGCCGGAACCGGGAAGACAACATTCCTGAAAACGCTGAAAGAGCATACGGCCAAGACCGTGGCGGTGGTGGCCCCGACAGGCGTGGCCGCCATCAACGCCGGGGGCGCGACAATCCACAGCTTCTTCCAGATCGCCCCGACCCCGTTCGTGCCCGGGACGAAGTCCGACCAGAAATTCAACTTCTCGAAGCAGAAGCTCCGCATCATACGCGCCCTCGACATGCTCGTCATCGACGAGATTTCGATGGTCCGCGCCGACCTCCTCGACGCGATCGACGACGTGCTGCGGCGCGTGCGCCGCTCCCCGCTACCCTTCGGCGGGGTGCAGCTCCTGATGATCGGCGACCTCCAGCAGCTCGCCCCGGTCGTAACCCCCGCCGACGAGGCGATGCTCCGCGGCTACTACCCGACCCCCTACTTCTTCGGAAGCCGGGCATTGGCGCTGATTCCCTACGTCACCATCTGCCTGACAAAGGTCTACCGCCAGCAGAACGCCGACTTTGTCGAGCTGCTGAACCACGTCCGCGACGCCTCCCTTACCCCCGCCGACTACCGGGCCCTCTCCGAGAGGCTCGACCCCTCATTCCGCCCCGCCGCCGACAGCGGCTACATCCGCCTGACGACCCACAACCAGCAGGCCGACGACTACAACGCGACCCAGCTCCTGATGCTCCCCGGAAAGAGCCGCGTATATACCGCGACCGTCAAGGGCAACTTCCCGGAATACGCCTACCCTACAGCCCCGGCGCTCCAGCTCAAGCCGGGAGCGCAGGTGATGTTCGTCCGCAACGACCCCGAACACCGCTACTACAACGGCCGCATCGGGCGCGTCGTGGAGATAACCCCGACCTCCCTCCGCGTGCTCTGCCCCGGCGACACCGAGCCGATCGAGGTCGAGGAACAGGTATGGGAGAACGCGACATACACCATCAACGAGGAGACCAGGAAAGTGGAGACAAAGGTGCAGGGCACCTTCTCCCAGATTCCCCTCCGCCTGGCATGGGCCATAACCATCCACAAGAGCCAGGGCCTGACATTCGACAAGGTAATCATCGACGCCGGACGCTCCTTCGCCCCCGGCCAGGTCTACGTAGCCCTCAGCCGCTGCAAGACCCTCGAAGGAATCGTGCTCTCGACCCCGATAACCGCCGGGCAGGTGCTCTCCGACCCCGCCGTCGCCGCATACACCGCCGGGCAGGACGCCGAGGCAGCCCGCTCCATCCGGCGCCTCGCCGACATCAAGGACGCGTATTTCCGCCAGCTCCTCTGCGAGCTCTTCACCTTCCGCGAAATCGCCGACCTCCAGCAGAGCCTCGCCCGCCATATCTCGCAGACCTACGCCCGCTCCTTCCCCGAAGAGAACGCCGCCCACCAGCAACTGCAGACCGCGCTCCGCGAAAAGGTGATCGACGTGGCCGACAAATGGCTGACCCTCCTGCGCACCGCCCCCGACCCCGCGCTCCGCGAACCGGAACTCCTGGCCCGCGTAGGCCGAAGCGCCGTATATTTCGGAAAGACCCTCGAAGAACTCTTCGGCGACCTCCCCGACCGCACCGCCCGCGTAAAGACCGAAAACAAACGCGCCAACCAGCGCCTCCAGGAACTCAACGCCGACCTCCGAGGCGCGCTCACCTCCCGCCGAGCACTCCTCGACTCCATCGCCAAGGAGGGCTTCACCATCTCCAACTACCTCAACGCCAAACAGGCCGCCATTATCGAGGCAACCGCCGCCGACGACCCAAAAGCCTCCCGCCGGCGCAAGGCCAAGCTCCCCGCCGAGAAGAAGCCAAAGGAACAGAAAGAGAAATCCCACCTCGTGACATACCGCATGTTCCGCCAGGGGATGACCCGCGCCGAAATCGCATCAGAGCGCAACCTCGCCGTATCGACCGTCACCGGCCACCTCGCGACCTTCATCCCCACCGGCGAACTGACCGTCGACGACATACTGCCCCCCTCGGTCTGCACCCAGATCGCCTCCGCCGTCAGCCGCGCCGGCCTCGCCTCCGGCTACGCCGGCATCCAGGCCCTCCTCCCCCCTTCCGTCACCCCCTCCGACATCCGCCTCTACCTCAACAACACCCCCCGCCCCGAACCCTGACCCGCCGTTCCCCCCAACCCTGAAATTAAGAAATTTGTTGTATATTTGCAATCGCAAGAAATACAAGGCCGAGAATTATGTGTACAAGGCAGGAATGTTTCAGCAGGCTTGAAAAAGCCGCCCCCTATATCCGCGACGAGTTCGGGGTGACTTCGATGTGCGTATTCGGTTCAATGGCGCGCGGCGACAACCGCATCGACAGCGATGTGGACGTCTGCGTCGACATGCCTCCCAAGATGTTTTCGCTAATCGGGTTGAAACAATTTCTCCAGGACCTTCTCGGCCTCCCTGTCGACCTCGTGCGCCGACACAACGGCATGAACCAACTGTTAGTTTCCGAAATCCAGCGCGATGGAATCTCAATCTTCCCGTAGCCCCCACCTCGCCCAAGGGCTCCTGCGCCAAATGGCCGAAGCCTGCGATTTGTTGCTTCTTTGGAACAAGTCAACCTCTACCCGGATGAGTTTCTTCTATCACCGGAAGGAACCCAAAAACTTGCCGCAAGTTGTATGCTGCTCGAAAGCATAGGCGAAGGCTGCAAGAAAATCGACCGACTGATTCCCGGAATCCTTGAACAGCATTTCCCCGAATTGCCCTGGAAACAGATTAAAGGGATGAGGGACCATATAGCCCACGGGTATTTCGATATTGACGCGGACGTGATTTTCCATACCGTTAAAAATGACATTGCCCCGCTTCGCGATGCCCTTGCAACCATCGCCGAAAAACTCGCATAGGAGCAAATACTTACCGAAAAGAGTAAATTCCACCCCGCCCCGGGGTGGAATTTTTGTTTTTACCCCCGTCCAAAACCCTCAGAACAGCCCTGCGAGGGGTAATTTCCGCCGCCCGACCACTATTTTACGCCGCCCGAAGCGGCAACCCCTGACGAAACCCGCGGCAGAAACCGCCGTCCGGTGGAATCCCCGCCAACAGTCCCGTTTTCGCGCCAACCATCGCCCCCTACCGCCCAATTTCCCGTCGTAACTTCGCGTTGTAGAGCAAAAACAATTTTAATAAGCTCGACTCAAATAATATTCAAACATATGAGAAATGTATTACCCTGGTTGGACAATGCTCTTTTCGCGACAATTACTCTTGTTTTTGTCGCGGCATGGGTTTGTGCCATTGTCTCTGCCATAAAAACGCACAACAAAAAGAGCATAATCGCGACATGCGGGCTGGCAGCTATCGCCGTGGCTGTTGTCTGTCTTTATGAATTCGGCGCGATACCGTTATACGAGAAGCTGTCTGCCGACAGCGCCATCCCGAGCGGCATGATTGTCGGCTTAGCATTTCTGCTCCTGTTTTGGGGCGCGGTCATCTACCACCTCGTCCTCTACTACAGGAAACTGCGAAAAGCCTATGACCTGAAAAGTCTGCTTTACTTCCTGTTAACCGCTATTGTCAGCCTGCCGTTGTTAAGCTGGGCCACCTGGAAAATCATCAGTGAAGTTTAACCGCGATTTGGCCGCATTGGATGTTTTCGCTAACTTTGCGAGAAAGCATTTATTAAAAGCGAATTTATAAATGCGGCTAATCAATCATGAATGAATTTCTAACCTCTCTAAAACCCATACTCCACGACGGCTGGGCCGTCTTCAAAATATTGTTCGTACTGATAGGGTTGGGAGAACTCTCGTTTTATACAAAGGAACGACTTAAAGCCCGCGACTGGAAAGGCGCGCTTAAATTCGCCGCGCTTTTCATAATCGCCATGGGTGCTTCCTGGCTTTGGTGCAACGACCTGTTCGCGGAGTTTAGTCCCAAATTACCCCCTATCGAAGATACCGCTTTTTATAAATGGTTCGCAACTACTTCCATCGGCATCAAATGGCAGACCTGCGCGAAGATTCTCGGCGCCCTGTATATCGCTGCGCTATGGGCGGCATTCGCCGTAATCTGGAGAATCGTGTTCAAGCGCGTGAGACGCATCCGAAGCAAAATCACCAACAAGCAGGATATGCCGTCCGTCATAGGGATGGCGGTTATCTGCCTCTTTACCGCCGCGATAGCCTTTTTAATCTCCTCAACAATATGGAAAGCCGCCGTCGAGGTCGGGAACATCGGGCCGGAGGAACCGGCGACTGTCGGCAAGGTACTGCTTATGACCTTCTTCGCCCTTCTTTGGGGCCGCGTGATCGCGGCCCTCGGCATCAGCACCCACAAAAGTATCCACCGCGGCCGGCGGCGCGACTACGCCGAACTCGCCCTTTCGGTATGCCTCGTAGTCGCCGTCAGCTACATAAGCTGGCTCCTCGTCCCGACAATCTGAAACAATACAGCGTAATTGGCTATGGACGCGTTTCTTGACGGGCAGTTTAACGTTATCAGGCAGTTTTTCGAGCTGCGGCAGATGTGGCGGTTATGGATTCCGCTGCTGGTGTTCCTGACTTTCTGGATTCAGTATGCCAAGGCCAGATGGCTCGCCCGCGACAAGCGGGGCATCGCTATTGCCGCAGTGCTGCTCGTCGCCGGCGCGGTCGGGGTATATTTCCTTTACGGATGGCTGACGAATCCCGCGGAACTCGAAGCCGCGAAGCCGCCCCGCGACCCGGCGGGAGACCGGCTCGTCCGCAACTTCGTGATTATCCTGCTATGGGTAATTTACGCCTGCCATTTTGCCAAGGCGGTATTCTTCGCCGTCAGGCGCAAGATGGCGAAAGACTACCGGCGGCTTCTTATGACAATTTTCGTATACGCGCCTTTTTATGCTCTGACCACCTGGTTTATCTTGCGTCTTTTCGAGTCCGCCGGGAATTAGGCGGGGAGGTTGAGGATGAGCCAGGCGGTGTAGGCGACATACAGCAGTACCATCAAAGCGCCCTCCCAACGGGTGATCGTGCGGGCGCGGCCGAAGAAGGAGCCGACGACCCAGAAGAGGACGCTTGCGGCGGTCAGCACTAAGAGGTCGGCAAAGCCTATCGTGCCGAAACTAAGGGGCTTGATGGTAGAGGTTACGCCAAGCACGAAGAAGATGTTGAAGATGTTGGAGCCGATAACGTTCCCCATGCAGATTCCGGGATTCCCCTTGGCCGCCGCCACAACGGAGGTCGCCAGTTCGGGCAGCGAGGTTCCCGCCGCGAGGATTGTCAGGCCGATCAGCCCCTCCGACCATCCTACCGACTTGGCGATTCCGCAAGCGCCGTCGACAAACCATTCGCCGCCGAACACCAGCCCCGCCAGTCCCCCGAGCACATAAACTATTGCCTTCCAGAGCGGCATCCGCTTCATTGCCGCCCCCTCGGCCTCCGCGGGGTCGCTCCCCGGCTCCACGCGCCGGGCCGACGCGAAGGTATAGCGCATGAACACTATGAAAAACAGCAGGAGCAGCAACCCGTCGACCCGCGTAAGGACCATCGAGCCCCCGTCGAGCCACGGCGCGCTCCCCATGACGAGCAGAACTACCGAGGAGAGCACCACCAGCGGAATCTCGTTAAGAAGCACCCCGCGCTCAACCGTTATAGGCTTAATCATCGCGCAGACCCCGACAATCACAAGTATATTGAACACGTTGGACCCCACGATGTTGCCTATCGCCATCTCAGTAGAGGCGTTGAAGGCGCTCGTAACCGACACCACCAGCTCCGGCGCGCTCGTCATCATCGAAACCACCGTCAGACCCACCAGGAAGTCGGACATCCCGAACCTCTTGGCCAGCGCGGCCGACCCGTCGGTCATAAAGTTGGCTCCAACGAGAATCAGCACAATCCCGACAAGGAGCAGCAAGCAGTCAATCGCCATCTCTCTTTCAAATTTAATGCGAAAAGTGAAGGGTGAAAGGTGAAGATAATACTCCTTTAGATAAACTATTTCCTTCACTCAGGCGCAGCCTGACCTTTCACTTTCCACTATTCACCTTTTATAAAGGGATAACGCTCCGCGGCGCGGAAAGATTGCGCCGCGCCGCGATGTTTTTTTATCCGGTTTTTCTGTTTTCTAACATGCCCGTGAGTTTGGCCGTCCGCAAAAAATGGCGTAACTTAGGGGCTGTAATTTTTATACGATTCTTATACAGGAACGCCTGAATATTTATACAATGGAAGAGATCAAGAAAACCTGCCTCCACGACCTGCACCAGGCCCTTGGCGCGCAGATGAGCCCTTTCGCGGGCTGGGACATGCCGATCCAGTATGCCGGAATCGAAGAAGAGCACCGGGCCGTGCGCGAGGCGTGCGGCGTGTTCGACGTCTCACACATGGGGGAGGTGAACATCTCCGGCCCTGACGCCGAAAAGCTCGTCAACCGCCTGTTCACCAACGACGTGGCCGGAGCGCCGGTCGGGCAGTGCTTCTACGGCATGATGCTCCACCCCGACGGGGGCGTCGTCGACGACCTGCTGGTCTACAAGCGCGCCGCCGACAGCTTCCTCCTGGTAATCAACGCCGCCAACATCGCCAAGGACGAGGCCTGGATTCTCTCCAACGCCGAGGGGTACGACGTAAAAGTCGACCTCCTCTCTGAAACCACCGCCGAGCTGGCAATCCAGGGTCCGAAAGCCGAATCGGTAGTCGAGAGCGTGCTCGGCATCCCCTGTGCCGACCTCGCCTTCTATACCTTCAAGGAGCTGGAGGTCGAGGGTAAGCCCGCGATCATCAGCCGCACCGGCTACACCGGCGAGGACGGCTTCGAGCTCTACGCCCCCGCGGAGGTAATCCGCTCTGCCTGGCAGAAACTCATGGCTTCCGGCGAGGCCGCGCCCTGCGGTCTCGGATGCCGCGACACCCTCCGCTTCGAAGTCGGGCTACCCCTCTACGGCGACGAGCTGGCCGACGACATTACCCCCGTCGAAGCCGGCCTCTCGATGTTCGTCAAGCTCGACAAAACCGACATGATCGGCCGCGACGCGGTCGCCGCGCAGAAGGCCGAAGGCCCCCGCCGCAAGTCTGTCGGACTGGAGCTCAAAGACCGCGCCATTCCCCGCCACGGCTACGAGGTGCTCGACCCGGAGGGGAACGTCATCGGACATGTCACGACCGGCTACCACTGCATCTCCGTCGACAAGAGCGTAGCGATGGCCCTCATAGACAGCCGCTTTGCCAAGCAGGGGACCGAGCTGCAGGTGCGCATCCGCCGCAAGACCTTCCCCGCGACCGTCGTCCCGAAGAAATTCTACAAGAAATCATACAAAAACTAACCCACTCAACCACATACACCGAAAATATTATGATCTACTATTCCGAATCCCACGAATATATCCGCGTAGAAGGCGAGGAAGGCTTCATCGGCATCTCCGACTACGCCCAGAAACAGCTCGGCAACGTCGTCTACGTCGACATGCCCGAGGAAGGGGACGAAATCACCGCCGGCGACGACTTCGGCGCCATTGAAAGCGTAAAGGCCGCTTCCGACCTTATCGCCCCCGTTTCCGGCGAGGTCCTGGAGGTCAACACCGCCCTGGAGGAGAACCCCCGCCTGGTAAACGAGGACCCGATGGCCAACTGGATTATCAAAGTTTCCATCCAGGACCCCTCCCAGCTCGACTCCCTCATGGACGAAGAGCGCTACGCCGCCTACTGCGCCTCCCTCCATTAAACACCAACAACGATGCACCGCTATTTTCCCCATACAGAGGAGGATATCCGGGCCATGCTCGACCGCTGCGGCGTCGCGGAGCTTAAAGACCTCTACTGCGACGTCCCCGAAGAGCTGGCCCTCAAAGCCCCCTACGATCTCCCAGAGGAGATGAGCGAGACCGAAGTGCGCCGCCACTTCGGTCTCCTCGCCGCACGCGATATCCCCCTGACGGCCTGCTTCGCCGGGGGCGGCTTCTACGACCACGCCGTTCCCGCAGCCGCCCGCTCGCTGATCGGCCGCTCGGAGTTCCTGACTGCCTACACCCCCTACCAGCCCGAAATCTCGCAGGGCACGCTGCAATACATCTTTGAATACCAGACGATGATGTGCCGCCTGACGGGAATGGAGGTCTCCAACGCCTCGATGTACGACGGCGCAACCGCGACTGCCGAAGCCGCCCTTATGGCCGTCGCCGCCTCCCGCAAGAAGCGCCGAGTGCTCCTCTCCGCGACAATCGCCCCGGCGGTGCGCAGAGTGGTCGCGACCTACGCCCGCTACCACGGCATCGACCTCGAGGAGGTCCGCGAAGAGGGGGGCGTTACCTCCCGCGCCCACCTCGAAGAGCTGCTCGCCGGCCGCGACGACATAGCCGCCGTGATTGTCCCCGTACCTAATTATTATGGTATAATAGAGGACCACACCGGGCTGGCAGACCTCTGCCACTCGAAGAAGGCGCTGCTCGTAATGCAGTGCGTCGCAGCCGACCTGGCCGTGCTGCGCACCCCCGGCGAATGGGGCGCCGACATAGCGTGCGGCGACGCCCAAAGCCTCGGCATACCCCTCAGCTTCGGAGGCCCCTACCTCGGTTTCCTCTGCGCGACGAAGGCGCTGATGAGAAAGATGCCCGGCAGAATCGTCGGAGCCACCACCGACAGCCGCGGCCAGCGCTCCTTCGTCCTCACCCTCCAGGCCCGCGAGCAGCACATACGCCGCGAGAAAGCAACCTCCAACATCTGCTCCAACCAGGGCCTGATGACGCTCTACGCCTCGATTTATATGAGCCTTACCGGCGCGAAGGGTCTGCGCGAAATCGCCATGGCCGGCCACAACGCCGCCCTCTACCTCCTCGGGAAGATGACCGAGGGGGGCCGAGCCCGGCTCGTATACCCCGACAAGCCCTTCCTCAACGAGTTCCTCCTGGAGACCGACTACCCCGCCCAGGCGCTGGTCGACGCCGCCCTCGACCGCGGAATCCTCGCCGGAATAAAGGTCGCCGACAACCGCATCCTCATGGCCGCCACCGAGATGCAGACCCGCGGCCAGATCGACCTCCTCGCCGAAACAGCAGCAACCCTCAAAAACTAAGAAAAATGAACAGAGAATTATACGGAAAACTGGTTTTTGAGATTTCGCATCCCGGGCGCTCGGCATTCCGACTCCCGAAATCGGGCATCCCCGTAGTTGAGAAGCCGGAAGCGGCCCCGATTCCCGCGACCCTCCTCCGCGAGACCCCCCTCGACCTCCCCGAATGTGACGAACCGAGCCTGGTACGCCACTACAACAATATGTCGACCAACAACTTCGGCGTCGATACCGGCTTCTATCCCCTCGGCTCGTGCACGATGAAGCACAACCCGAAAATCAACGAGGAGATGGCCTCCCACCCCGCCTTCGCCTCCCTCCACCCCGCGACCCCGGCGAAAGCCTCCCAAGGCGCGCTCGCGCTCTACTGGGAGCTGCAACAGGCGCTTTCCGAAATCGGAGGTATGGCCGAGTTCACCCTGAACCCCTTCGCCGGGGCCCACGGCGAGCTGACCGGCCTGATGGTGATCCGCGCCTACCACGACAGCCGCGGCGACGCTAAGCGCCGCAAGGTGATCGTCCCCGACTCGGCCCACGGCACCAACCCCGCCTCGGCTGCCGTCTGCGGCCTCGAGGTTGTGGAGGTCAAGAGCCGCCCCGACGGCACGGTGGATGTCGAAGACCTCCGCCCCCTGCTCGACGACTCCGTGGCGGCGATGATGATGACGAACCCCAACACCCTCGGCATCTTCGAGAAGAACATACCCGAAATCGCCCGCCTGGTCCACGAGGCCGGCGCGCTGATGTACTACGACGGCGCAAACCTCAACCCGATGCTCGGGGTCGCCCGCCCCGGCGACATGGGATTCGACGTCATGCACATCAACCTCCACAAGACCTTCTCGACCCCCCACGGCGGCGGTGGACCCGGCAGCGGACCCGTAGGCGTCCGAGCCGGACTTGAGCAGTTCCTCCCCTCCCCACGCGTCACCCGCCGCCCCGACGGCTCTTTCGCCATAGAGGCCCCGGAGACAGCCCTCGGCTCGATTTCCGCAACCCTCGGCAACTTCGCCGTGCAGGCCCGCGCCCTGAGCTACATCCTCTCCCTCGGTTCCGAAGGACTTATGCAGGCCGGACCCCTCGCGACCCTCAACGCCAACTACGTCAAGGAGTCGCTGAAAGACTGCTACCTCCTACCGATCGAAGGGGTATGCAAGCACGAGTTCGTCTTCGACGGCCTCCGCGACAAGTCGACCGGCGTGACGACCCTCAACGTCGCCAAGCGCCTCCTCGACCGCGGCTACCACGCCCCGACGATCTACTTCCCCCTCCTCTTCCACGAGTCCCTGATGATCGAGCCGACGGAGACCGAGAGCCGCGAGACCCTCGACGAGTTCATCGATGCCATGCGCGACATCGCCCGTGAGGCCGCCGAGAACCCCGAAATCGTTAAAACCGCCCCCCACAACACCCCCATCTCCCACCCCGACGACACCGAGGCCGCCCTCCACCCCGTAGTGCGCTTCGAAGCCTGAACCCAGGCAATTTATACTTCTTATAAAACATTATAATTCTTATAAATCTTATAAATCATTGTAATTCTTATAAGACTTATAATCCAATTAAAGATGAACGCTTTTGACCTTATAGTAATCGGTGCCGGCCCCGGCGGCTACGAAGCCGCCGCGATTGGCGCGGGAAAGGGCCTGAAAACCCTCCTGATCGAGCGCGGAGAGCTGGGCGGTACCTGTCTCAACCGCGGCTGCATCCCTACAAAATGCCTCTGCCGCTCAGCCGAGGTAATCGAATCCGCCCGACAGGCCGCCGAGTTCGGAATCGCTATCGACGACTCCCCGCAAGCCGACATCCCCGCGATTATCGGCCGCAAGAACCGCGTCGTCGCCGAACTGCGCGAGGGGGTAGCCCTCGCCGTGGCCAAGGCACAGGTCGTCAACGGCGAGGCCGAATTTACCGCCCCCAACGTCGTGAAGGTCAACGGCGAGGAGTTCACAGCTCCCAAAATCATAATCGCAACCGGCTCCGTCCCCGCCCGGCTCCCGATTCCCGGCGTCGAACTTGCCGCCGACTCCGACGCGCTCCTCGAAATCGAAAGCCTACCCCCGCGCCTCGCCATAATCGGCGGGGGCGTGATCGGGCTGGAGTTCGCTTCCGTCTTCGAGGCGTTCGGCTCGGAGGTCACCGTCGTGGAATACTGCAAGGAAGTGCTACCCCCGTTCGACCGCGAGGTCGCCAAGCGGCTGCGTCTGGCCCTCCAGAAGCGCGGCATCGCGTTCCATACCTCCGCCGAGGTGACCTCCCTCCGGCAGACCGAGGGGGGCATCGAGCTTAAATTCTCCAAGAAAGGGAAAGAGGAGACCGTCGAGGCCGACGCCGTGCTGATGGCCGTAGGTCGCCGTCCCGCGCTCCCCGCCGGACTGGAAGCCGCCGGAATCGCGGCCACTCCCCGCGGAATCACCGTCAACAACTCCTTCGAAACCTCCGTACCCGGTGTATTCGCCATCGGTGACTGCAACGGCCGCTGCCTCCTGGCCCACGCCGCCTCCGCCCAGGCCCGCGCCGTAATGGGCGAGCGGGTCAATCTCTCCGTAATCCCCTCCGCCGTCTTCACCATGCCCGAGGCCGCAATGGCCGGTCCGACAGAGGAGCAGCTTAAAGAACAAGGCACTGAGTTCAAGACCTCCAAGGCCCTTTTCCGCGCCAACGGCAAAGCCGCCGCCCTCGGCGAGCCGGACGGCCTCCTGAAACTCATCACCGCCCCCGACGGACGCCTCCTCGCCTGCCACGTCTGCGGACCCCACGCCGCCGACATCGCCGCCGAAGCCTCCCTCGCGATCGCCAACAACCTGACAGCCGCCGACATCGCCGCTACCGTCCACGCCCATCCGACCCTCTCGGAGGTGCTTGCCGCAGCGGCGGCAAGCAGTGAAAAGTGAAGGGTGAAAGGTGAAGATAATAGTTTATAGTTTAAATTAAGATTTAGGACTAATTTGAAAGCCGGATACAAAGCATTTCTATCGTTTATCGCCGCGGCTTTTGCGGTAGTCGCCGCGGGAGCCGCGGTGAAAACCGTTGAACTCGGCCATATGCCCGGAGGCGAACTGCGCCGCGCCGTCGCGAAGGCCGTCGCGGAGAAAGCGCCCGCCGACACCCTGGTAATCAGGCTGCTCGCCGAACAATACGACTTCCATCCCGCCGACGCGGAACACCGGCAGCTCTACATCTCGAACCACGACCAGGACAACCCCAAAGCGGTTGGAATCCTGATCGAGAACGCCCGTAACGTCATCCTCGACGGCGGAAACGCCCGTCTCCTCTTCAACGGGCGCATGCTCCCCGTAGCCCTCCTGAACTCCTCCGGCTGCCAGCTCCGCGGTTTCAGCATCGACTTCCCCAACCCCCATATCTCCCAGATAATTGTCGAAAGCAACGACACCGCCGCGGGAATCATAACTTACCGTCCCGAGCCGTGGGTCGAATGGGAGGTGCGCGACAGCGCCTTCGTCGTCAAAGGTGAGGGCTGGGAGCATACCCCCCTGACCGCCATACCTTTCGAGGAGCATACCGGCCGCGTACTCTACCGCTCCGGCGACATCAACGTCGGAGTGAAAGGGGTTACACGCGTCTCCCCGACCTCCCTCTCCGCCCCATGGAAGGACCCGCGCCTCCTGCCCGGGACCCGCCTCGCGATGCGCACCTACCGCCGCCCCGCCCCGGGGATATTCCTCGATGCCGACACCGCGACAACCATTGAAAACGTCCTCGTCCACTATGCCGAGGGTATGGGCCTCCTCGCCCAGAACTGTCGCGACATCGACATCCGCCATTCCGGCGTCTGCCGATCTTCCTACGACGACCCCCGCTTTTTCACCACCCAGGCCGACGCCACCCATTTCTCCTCCTGCTCCGGCAACGTCGCCGTCACCGACTGCCTCTTCGAAGGAATGATGGACGACGCCATAAACGTCCACGGCACATACCTCAAAATCACCGAAGTAATAGATTCAGCGACCATCTCCGCCCGCTACATGCACCGCCAGACCTACGGCTTCCCCTGGGGCGCCCCCGGCGACACCGTCCGCCTCGTCTCCTCCTCAACGATGGACTACCTCGCCGCCCCCTCCACAATCAACACCATCCGCCCCCTCTCCCCCGAATCCCGCGACTTCCTCATCACCCTCTCCTCCCCCCTCCCCGACTCCCTCCTCCGATACATCTCTTCCCCGTCCTCCCTCCCCGCCGTCGGAATCGAAAACCTCACCCGCACCCCCTCCGTCCTCTTCGCCCGCAACACCGTCCGCCACAACCGCGCCCGCGGCGCCCTGTTCAGCTCCCCCCGCCCCACCATCTGCGAAGACAACCTCTTCGACCACACCTCCGGCGCCGCCATCCTCCTCTGCGGCGACTGCAACGGATGGTACGAGTCCGGCCCCTGCCGCGACGTCACAATCCGCCGCAACACATTCCTCAACGCCCTCACAACCCCCTACCAGTTCACCGAGGCCGTAATCTCCATCTACCCCGTAATCCCCGACCTCGACCACAAGCGAGCACCCTTCCATTCCGGCGTCACAATCTCCGGCAACCGCTTCATAACCTTCGGCACACCTCTCCTCTACGCAAAGTCCGCCGCCTCCCTCCGCTTCCTCGACAACACTGTCGAGACCAACACCGCCTATCCCCCCTACCACCCCGCCACAACCCCGCCCATCAGCCTCATCGCCTGCCCCGACCCCGAAATCCAGGAACCCGAATAATCCCATCCAACTTGTAGGGACGCGATTCATCGCGTCCCCTCCGGCATCGCCCCCAAATCCACCCAATCCCTCCATTTGATGCGGACGCGATAAATCGCGTCCCTACCCCGTCCGATTCCCAGAGCCCCTCCCGTAAAAAAGCATCAATTGTTCTGTGCGCACGGCGGGAGCCGTGTGCCCCCGCGACCCCGTTTGTTAAATCATAAACCAATCTCCAATTATTAACAACTTTTAACCAATTGGGGGGGGTAAAATGTGAAGTATTGTTTAATTTTGCAGTTTGAATTTACCTATCAACCTACCACAAAATTAACCAATCTAACTCTCACAGTATGAAGAAACTACTACTCTTCTGCTCCCTGCTGCTATCCCTCCTCCCCCTCTCCCTCCCCGCAGCAGCCGAAACCGAAAATGTCGACTTCACAAAGGTATCTTGGACTAATACCAACGACATTTCTGACGAGGTGCTTGATTACGAATATTGCACAATAACAATCAAGCAAGGAGGTGGCATAGCTCCAAAATACACAAGCAGCCATGTAAGGTTATATGGTAGCAACAACAAAGATGGCAACTACCTAACAATAAACGGCAAAGACGGGTACACACTTAAATCCGTCAGCTTCAGCTACAAGAGCGGAGAAAATCGTAGTCTCACCATTACACAGGACGAAACTAACAACTCCTTTCTTTGCAAGAACGAGAATACTGCACAGGTTAATGTCAAGTCAGTCTCAATCACTTATGAAAAAATTGTCACTACTACTCCCGCCGAAAAACCTGAAGTAAGCATCAATGGTGTTTCCATAGAAGATGGTTGTTTTTACGAAATTTCTAAAGGATCGCCTGCCGAAATTTCCGCTAAATCCGCAACATCAATCGCTATACTCTACAACAACAATGGAGATGGCTTAGATGAGATAACAGGGAACAAGGGTTCCTTTAACATAACAACCTCTGGAGAATACATCATTGAATCAACTAACGGCGAATATGGCGGCGAAACGCTCTCTTTCACCGTCAACATTATCGATCCTGAAAAGACAATTACTTCCACCGATGTTTGGGAAAAAGTCCTTTCTACAGATGCGATAACAGACGATGGAGAATATATACTCGTTTGTGAGAAGAAGAACGATGTTGCTTCTAATGAAGATAACGATCGTAACAGAAAAGTCCTGCCAGTTACAATTACAGATTCTAAGATTAAATCATTGCTCGCCCAAGATGCCGAAAAACATCCGCTCATTATAAGCATCAAAAAAGAAGGAGAGAATAATTATTACCTTTTTGCTACAAACTACCTTGGGAGCACAGCTAACGGCAACTATCTTAGGGGAGAAAGCGGTCAGAACTATTTAAAAGTCGGCGCCAAAAATTCGACAAAAGACAATGCGATAGCGACTATTTCTATCAGCCAAGGCAATGCGACAATAACATTTACCAATATCAGTCGCACAATCAAACGAAATGACAGCTCAGCCTTATATGGTGCATACGCATCCGGCCAAACCGCTGTTCAGCTTTACAAAAAGGGCGAGCCTGAACAGAACGAAACTTTAAAGTATTCCACCAAAGAATACCTCGACCTTCCCGACTTTGAACACGACGTTACTGCCAAGACAATAACATTTACCTGCTCCAACCCCAACGTTCTCTTCGAGGAAAAGCACTATGACGCAGCCTCTACGCAAAGTTACGCGCCCAAGGCTGTTGCAGATGGCTGGAATGCTATGGCAGACGGTGTGTTTGACCATTCCGCTTTCACAAACGACATAATCCTTGAAACCCGCGCATACCGCGAGGACGCCGACGGCAACCGCGTCGTTGAATCTCCGATTCACGCGATGCGCATCAGCGCGAGCGGTACCGTTACCGGCATCGAGTCCGTTGCGGCCGAGGCTGAGGGCGAAGGTGAGCTGTTCAACCTGCAGGGCGTGCGCGTCAACCGCGCGACAGCCGCTCCCGGTCTCTACATCGAGCGCCGCGGCGGAAAGGCTGTCAAGGTAATCCTCTGATAATCCCATCGCTCCCGGCGGCGCTCAACAGCGCCCCGCCGGGAAGCGCCAACGAAATACCGGCGCGGCCGCGCGAGCAGCCGCGCCGGGGTATCTCTCTCCGATTTGGTTAAAGTTCGTCGCCCGAAGCCCTCCCGGCTCCGGGCGATATTTTTTTACCCTTGTTTACTCCCTCGGCGCTCCCCGCGAACCTTCCCCCCTCCCGCGGCGTTGTTAAGGTAGAAAGACACCAACCGGCCGGGAGCCGGATAGGAAATCACGAAGGCGGTGTTGGAAGCGACACCGGGCATCCCGGCAGAAGAACGCGGAGCGGTCCACGACGGCCTCCCCGCGGCAGACAGAACAGGAGCAGCGAGCCAACCCGGGCAACGCCGCTCCTTTATCTATCAGCGAATATCTATTAGCGAACTATCTCTTGATTACCGGCCACCCCAGCATCCCGCGCTCCATGCGGAGCGTCATCGAGCCGCCGCGGCGCACGCAGTTGTATTCCGAAAGCGGAAGCTCGAAGCTCTTGCCCCGCCCGTCGGCGAAGCGGACCTCCACCTTATATGTATAATAAGGTTCCCCCTTCACATAGCGGCCGCGCCCCACGCGCCGGCTGCGGTAATGCTTCTCGCTGTATTTCCGCTCGACCGAAACCTGCTCCTCGTGGAGCGTCGCGTCGTCGGCCCCGGCGTAGTTCGCTCCCAGGATAACGAACCCCGCGAAGAGCAGCGAGAGCGGGAAATGGCCAGCGAAACGCTCCCAGCCCGGGGCGTCGGGCCAGCGGCGCTCAAGCCACCCCCTCATCATAACCCACGCCAGCAGCGCGGCGCACAAAGCGACCGCGAGCGGCAGCCACCACTCAACCAGCGTGTTGGCGTAAAAGAAAGCCGCACCGCCTCCGAAGGCCATCAGCGCGAGCACCCACGCCATGATTCCCAGCGTCCCTTTAACCTCGTTCCATTTCATATGAATAATAATTGAATATATACCGCGAATTTACTAATTTCGCGTGCTATTCAAACCAAAACCAACCCACATCTCTTCATAATGAAAAAGACAATCCTCAAAGCGCTCGCCGCGGCCCTCTGCCTGGCAGTCGCCACCCCTGCCGCGCAGGCCCAGTTCAACCTCAAGAAAGCGATCAGTGCCGGAGCCAAAGCCGCAAAAGCCATGACCCTCACCGACAAGCAGATGGCCGAATACGTCAAGGAATCGGTCGACTGGATGGACACCCACAACCCCGTGACCCCCGCCGACAGCCCCTACACCATCCGCCTCAACAAACTCGTCGAGGGGCTCAAGGACGTCAACGGAATCCCCCTGAACTTCAAGGTCTACGACGTCGTCGACGTTAACGCCTTCGCTTGCGCCGACGGCTCCGTGCGCGTGTTCTCCTCCCTGATGGACATAATGAGCGACGACGAGCTCCTCGGAATCATCGGACACGAGGTCGGCCACGTCGGCCTCCACCACTCCAAGAACGCCTTCAAGCAGGAGCTCCTGACCGGCGCCCTGAAAGACGCCGTCGCCTCATCCGGCGGGAAGGCAGCCGCCCTCACCGAATCCCAGCTCGGCTCCCTCGGCGAATCCCTCATAAGCGCGAAATACTCCCAGAAGCAGGAGAAGGAAGCCGACGACTACGGCTACGACTTCCTCAAAAGCCACGGCAAGAACCCCTGGGGCATGGTAGCCGCCTTCGAGAAATTCGAGAAGATGGAGCAGGAACAGGGAGCCAAGTCGAGCTACATCAACAAGATGTTCTCCTCCCATCCCGAGACCGTCGAGCGCATCAAGCGCATGACCGCCCGCTGCGAGAAAGACGGCATCGCCCGCCCCGCCGCCGCGAAATAACCCCCGCCCGGCACAGTGGAGAGGCGTAAGCCGAGCTTCCCTGTCTTATTCGGACTGCATGCGAATTAGACCGCCGACCCGAAAAAAGCGGCAAAAAGATGCTCTATTTACAGCCAAAACTCTTAATTTTGCAGCGCATCGCGCCCTCACGGAGGGACCGCGGCAACCGTCCGAAAACGGCAAATAACACAACACAACAACAATAACAATTTTCACTACAATGGCTTACGTAATCACCGACTCCTGCGTGGCTTGCGGCACCTGCCTGCCCAACTGCCCCGTTGAGGCTATCTCCGAGGGCGACATCTACCACATCGACCCCGACACCTGCATCGACTGCGGCACCTGCGCCAGCGTCTGCCCCTCCGAGGCTATCATCCCCGGCGAATAATCCCCGGGCGAAAAAACGCGAAAGGCAGCTCCCCATCCCGGGAGCTGCCTTTCGCGCTTTTCAGCCCGGGGCCTGTTTAAGGTTTATGGTTTATGAGATACCAAGGCTGAGGGGAAGAGGGGGATGAGGGGAAAAAGGGAGGGGGCGGTTCTGGTCCCGGTGCGAGCCGCCGCGGCGGCGAGGGTCGCGAATCAGGAAAGCAGCCGAGGAGCCGGATGGGGCCGTTTCAGGGTGTGGGACCGAAAAAGCGGCCCCGCGATACAATTTAACCCCGAGGCGGTTCGTTAATTTTTAAATAAGGCGCGGCCAAAACAACCGCTGCGCCGGGCTAAAACAACGATGCGAATCAAACAACTGATACATAAGGTGATACTCGCGCTGGCAGCCGTCGCGGCCCTCAGCGCCGCGACCGGATGCCGCTCCGCGAAGCTCTCGACAGCCAACGAGCAGCGCCTCCGCGGCGAGTATTTCGAAGCCTCGAAGACCTACCGCAAGGTCTACAACAAGCTGACGAAGAAGGAGCAGCGCGCACAGCGCGGCGAAGTCGCCTATCTCATGGGCCTCTGCTACGACAAGCTCTCGATGAGCGCCCGCGCCTCCTCAGCCTTCGGCAACGCCATCCGCTACGGCTACCCCGACTCCACCGCCATCCTCCTCATGGCGCAGTCGCTCCAGGCAGAGGGAAAATACCCCCAGGCGAAGAAAGCCTACCAGGAATATCTCGAAAAGGATCCCAAGTCGGAAGCCGCCCGCAACGGCCTCGCGGGGTGCGACATCGCCCTGCGCCTCCGTGAGAACCCCTCGCGCTACGTCGTCAAGCCCGCGAAGCTCTTCAACTCACGCCGAGCCGACTACGCCCCGATGTTCCTCGACCCCTCGACCGAGGAACAGCTCTATTTCACAACAACCAACGAGAAGGTGACCGGCGACAAGCGCTCCGAAATCACCGGAATGAAGAAGGGCGACATTTGGTTCGCTACCAAGGACGAGAAAGGCAACTGGAAGCGCCCCGAACCGGTCGAGGGGGAGCTGAACACCGAGCTTGACGAGGGCACACCCTCCTTCTCCCCCGACGGCTCCACGATGTATCTCAGCAAGGCGCGCCGCGAGCCAAACGCCAACACCGGCGTCGAAATCTACACCTCCCAGCGCTCCGACGCCAAATGGAGCGCCCCGGTGAAATACGAAATAACCTCCGACACAATCTCCTCCTACGGCCACCCCGCCGTCTCCCCCGACGGCAACTGGCTCTACTTCACTTCCGACATGCCCGGCGGCTCCGGCGGCAAGGACATATGGCGCGTCAACCTCAAGGAGCGCGCCGGGTCGCTTGAAAACCTCGGGGAGTTCATCAACACCCCCGGCGACGAGGTCTTCCCCTACGTCCGCACCGACTCCGTACTCTATTTCGCCTCCGACGGCCATCCCGGCCTCGGCGGACTCGACATCTTCAAGGCCACCCTCACCAAGTCGGGCGGCTGGACGGTCGAAAACATGGGGCGCCCCGTAAACTCCGCGGCCGATGATTTCGGAATCACCTTCGGCAAGGGGGAAAACGGCTTTTTCAGCTCCAACCGCGACGACGGCCGAGGCTACGACCATATCTTCTCCTTCATCCTCCCCGACCTCGAGATATGGATTTCGGGATGGGTGCTCGACAAGGACGAGGAGCCGGTGCCCGACGCCGTGATCCGCATCGTCGGCAACGACGGCTCCAACCAGAAAGCAATCGCCAAGCCCGACGGCTCCTTCCGCTTCCCCCTCCAGAGGGGCGTGAGCTACGTCATGCTCGCCGGAGCGCGCGGCTATCTCAACGCCAAGCAGGAATTTACCTCCGACACCGCCGAGGAGGATGCCGAGTACGGCGTGGACTTCATCCTCGCCTCCATCAACAAGCCGGTGGTCGTCGACAACATCTTCTACGACTTCGACAAGGCCACGCTGCGCCCCGAATCGAAGGACGCGCTCGACGAGATGGTGCGCATCATGGAGGACAACCCCAACATCACGATTGAGATGGCCTCCCACACCGACCGCTGGGGCTCCGAGGAGTACAACATCGACCTCTCCTCCCGCCGCGCCAAGTCGGTAATCGACTATCTGATCGCGGCCGGAATCGCCCCCGACCGCCTGCAGAGCCAGGGGTACGGCAAGAGCCGCCCGAAGACCGTCACTAAGAAGCTCGCCCGCCTCTATCCGCAGTTCAAGGAGGGGGACACACTCACTCCCGAGTTCATCGAGACCCTCTCCGAGGAGGACGCCGAGGCCGCCGACCAGATTAACCGCCGCACGGAGTTCCAGGTGCTCTCGACCGACTACCAGATGTTCTGACCGCGACCCCGATATGTTGTTCCGAACCGAAACCGAACCGCTTAAAGGCTTTGAAGGGGTGCTGGGCCACGGCATCCCCGTCTGGACCATCGGCTCCTGCTTCGCCGACAATATCGGCCGCCGCCTCCGCGACGACCTCTTCGAGGCGCGGGCCAACCCCTTCGGCCCCCTCTTCAACCCGGCGAGCATCGAGCGCGTGCTCTCCCGCGTCGCGTCCGGCGAGGAGGTCTCCCCCGCCGACTTCTTCGAGCACGAAGGGGTATGGCGCTCCTTCGAGTTCCATTCCCGGATTTCCGGCGCCACCCCGGAGGAGGCCGCGGAAAACGCCAACCGGCTGATCCGCGCGATGCGGGAGGAGCTGCCCCGCTTAGGGTGCGTCACCCTGACCCTCGGCTCGGCTTTCGCCTTCACCGAGGAGCGCACCGGGCGCGTGGTCGCCAACTGCCACAAGCAGCCAGCCCCCCTCTTCCGCCTCGGCGCGATGACCCCCGACGAATCCTACGGCGCCGTCAGCCGCGCCCTCGCGGCGCTCCGAAGCGTCAACCCCGGGCTGAAAGCGGTCGTGACGGTCAGCCCCGTGCGCCACGCGGCCTACGGGCAGCGCCGCGACAAGCTCTCCAAAGCCTCCCTCCTGCTCGCCACGAGCCGCCTGGAGGAGAACGGCGAGGCGGTCTACTTCCCCGCCTACGAAGCCATGATGGACGACCTCCGCGACTACCGCTTCTACGCCCCCGACATGGCCCATCCGACCGAACAGGCCGCCGACTATATCTATGAACTCTTCGCCCGCAGCTTCTTCTCGAAAGAGACACTCCGCATAGCCGCCGAGGCGCGGAAGCTCTCCCTCCTGAAGGCCCACCGCCCGGCGGACCCCGTGCGCCACGCACGCGCCGTGGCAGAACTCCGCGCCGCGCTGCTCGCGAAATATCCCCAACTGAAAAACGCCATTGACGACAATGGAAACAGTTAACTTCGATCCCTCACTTATTGAGGCCGACACAGACCTCCTGACCGACAGCCGCTCCCTGGCCGACCCGGAGCGCACGCTGTTCTTCGCCTTCGAGACCCCGATGGCCGACGGCCACCGCTACATACCGGCGCTTTACGGCCGCGGCGTGCGCCGCTTCGCCGTCAGCCGCGTGCCGCAGGGGGAATACCCCGGCGCGACATTCTATCTCTGCGACCCCCGCGAAGCCCTCCAGGCCCTCGGGCAGCGGAAACGCGACAGCTTCGCCGGGCCCCTCATCGCCGTCACCGGAAGCCGCGGCAAGACCCAGGTTAAGGAGATGCTTAACGCCATGCTCCGCGAAGACCACAACATCGCCCGCTCCCCCCGCAGCTACAACTCCCAGATCGGGGTGCCCCTCTCCCTGTGGGGACTGACCCCCGGCACGGAACTCGGCATCTTCGAGGCCGGAATCTCGCGCCCCGGAGAGATGAAGCGCCTCCGCGCCATGCTCCGCCCCGATATAGCGGTGGTTACCAACGTGTTGTCCGACCATTCCGAGGGATTCTCCTCCAAGGCCGAGAAGCTCGCCGAGAAAATGAGACTTGCCGAAGGAGCCGGGGCCGTGGTGTTCCCCTGGGACGACCCCGACATACGCCGCGCCGCCGAGGCTCTTCCCGGCCGCCCGCGCCTCTTCGGATGGTCGATGACCGACCCCGCAGCCCCCGTCTACCGCGAGCCCTCCTTCTTCCCCCTGGCCGACCCGAGGGAGAAGGAGAACGCCGCATCTGCCCTCGCCGCGATGCTCGCCCTGGGCCTCGACCCCGCCGACGCAGACCGCCGCGCGCGCTCCGCCCGGAGCGTCGGGACGCGCCTCGAGGTCAGCGAGGGGGTCAACCACTGCCTGGTGGTAAACGACGACTACACCTGCGACTACCACTCCCTGCGCCCCGCGCTCGAATTCATGGCGCGCCGCCGCGCCGCCGGACAGCGCACTACCGTCGTGCTCTCCGACATCAGCCACGAGACACTCTCCCCCGCCGACACTTACGTCGGAATCGCCCGGATGCTCCGCCACTTCGGAGTAGACCACCTGATCGGGGCCGGCAGCGAGATTTCAGCCTTCGCCGCGGCCTTCGAGGGGACCGACGCGCGCTTCTTCCCCTCCGCCGAAGTAATGGAAGAGGCCCTTACCCCCTCCGACTTCAACGATGAGTTCGTGCTCCTCAAAGGGCGCGGCGGACAAGGGTTCCCGACCCTCCTCCACAAGCTCGAAGCCCGAACCCACGAGACAGTCCTCGAAGTGAACCTCGACGCCCTGGTCGACAACTTCAACTTCTACCGCTCGAAGCTGAAACCGACTACCGGCCTGGTGGCCATGGTAAAAGCCTCCGGCTACGGGGCCGGGGCCTACGAGGTAGCCCGCACCCTCCAGACCCACGGCGCCGCCTACTTCGCCGTCGCCGTGCTTGACGAGGGGGTCGACCTGCGCAAGGCCGGAATCACCGTCCCCATAATGGTGCTCAACCCGAAGGTGCTCAACTACCCCCTCCTGTTCGCCAACCGCCTCGAGCCGGAAATATTCAGCTTCGAAATCCTTGACGAGATTATCGCCGAGGCCGCCAAGCTCGGGGTCACCGACTACCCGGTGCACATCAAGCTCGACACCGGGATGCACCGCCTCGGATTCTTCGAGGAGGAGCTGCCGGAGCTGATCGAGAGGCTGCGGGGCCAGAACCGCGTGCGCGTCGCCTCGGTGTTCTCCCACCTCGCGACCGCCGACTGCCTCGACATGGACCCCCATACCGAGGCCCAGCTCCGCCTCTACGACCGCTGCGCGAAGCGGATTGTCGACGCGTTCCCGGAACAGAAGGTGCTCCGCCACGTCCTTAACACCGCCGGAATCGTGCGTTATCCCGAGTACCAGTACGATATGTGCCGCCTCGGACTCGGCCTCTACGGCATCCCCGTCGTCGGGAACGGCCTGGAGGACGGGCTGCGACCCGTATCGGCCCTCAAGACCGTCATCATCTCGCTCCGCGAGTACCCCGCCGGAACCGCCATCGGCTACGGCCGCCGCACAATCCTCGACCGCGACACCACCATCGCCACAATCCCCGTCGGATACGCCGACGGCGTCAACCGCCACCTCGGCCGGGGCAACTGCTCCTTCCTGGTCAACGGCGTCCCCTGCCCCACCGCCGGGAACATCTGCATGGACCTCTGCATGCTCGACGTCGGCCCCCTCCTGCGGGCCGGCGGAAGCGTCAAGGTCGGCGACAAGGTGGAGATTTTCGGCCCGGAGAACCCCGCCGCCTACCTCGCCGAAAAGCTCGACACAATCCCATATGAAATCCTGACCTCGGTAAGCCCGCGCGTGCGCCGCGTCTATTTCCGCGAATCCTGATGAAAAGAGCTGTCCGACTGATTTTCGCCCTGCTGCTTCTCGCCGCCATTCCCGCCGGCGCGCAGCCCCGCGTCAGCCTCCTGACCGCCGAGCCGGGAGCCGACATCTACCAGCTCGAGGGGCACACCGCCCTGCGGCTGACCAGGCCCGGCGACTATGACATCGCCGTGAACTGGGGTGTCTTCGACTTCAACGCCCCTAACTTCGTCTACCGCTTCGTCAAGGGGGAGACCGACTATATGTGCGCCGCCTACCCGGCGCGCCTCTTCTTCGAGGAGTATGCCCGCGAGGGGCGCGGGGTGACTGAGCAGGTGCTCGACCTAACCCCCGCCCAGGCGGCCCGCGTCGAGCAACTGGTCTGGGAGAACCTGCGCCCCGAGAACCGCACCTACCGCTACAACTACGTCCTCGACAACTGCGCGACCCGCCCCCTGGCGATTGTCGAGAAAGCCCTCGGCGACACCCTCTCGCTCGTCCCCCCCGCGGAGTTCGTCTACGGCGAGACCGGACTTTCCGAAGCGGACTACGCCGACGGTAAGCCCGACACCTTCCGCCGCGAGATGACGCGCTACCACCGCGACTACCCCTGGTACCAGTTCGGAATCGACCTGGCCCTCGGAGCGGGAATCGACCGCCCGGTTTCGGCCCGCGAGCGCGGGTTCTCCCCGGTCTACCTCCGGGAGCTGCTGCGCGACGCGACCCTCCCCGCCGACTCCGCGGGTACGCGGCGCCCCGCCGTCCATTCCGAATGGAGGATTCTCGAAGGGAATCCCGAAGGGGTATGCGCCGACCCTACCCCGTGGCCCCTCACCCCGCTCGCCGTGGCCGCCTACATCCTCGCCGCCGCGGTCATTGTGTCGGTCCGCGACATACGCCGCCGCAGCCTCAGCCGCTGGTTCGACGCGCTGCTGTTCGGGGTCTACGGGCTTCTCGGCTGCCTGCTGACCTTCCTTATTTTCGTCAGCAGCCACGAGGCCACCTCCCCCAACTTCCTCTACCTGTGGCTGAACCCCCTCTGCCTGTTCGCCGCGGTCGGCACGTGGATAAAATGTTGCCAACGTGCGGTTTATTGCTACCATTTTTGTAACTTCGCGGCGGTGCTGCTGTTACTGACGGCCCACCATTACTTCGGGCAGGCCCTCAACCCGGCTTTCCCGCTGCTTATGACCGCCGACATAATCCGTTCGGCGACAAACATATACGTTACCCGTGCGAAACGCTAAGAAGAACAGGATTTCCACATCGGTAGCGGCCATTCTCGTGGCCGCCGCCTCTGTCGCGCAGATTGCCGCGGCCCAGGCCGCGCTCCCCAAGCGGCCGCAGCTCGTCGTGGGCATCCTGGTCGAAGGGCTAAACGACGACTACCTCCGGCTCCTCCGGGGGCATTTCGGCGAAGGGGGCTTCCGCCGCCTGATGGAGAACGGGGTGACAATCAGCGCCCTCGACTACGGCGCTCCCCTCGACGGGGCAGCCTCCGCGGCGGTAGTGTTCACCGGCGCGGAGCCTTACGTCAACGGCGTCCCGGCCGGTATGGTGTTCGACCCGGCGACGCGGCGCGCCCGCTCCGTACTTTTCGATGCGGAGACCATCGGCAACTATACCGGGGAGACCCTTTCCCCAAAGAACCTCGCTGTCAGCACCCTGGCCGACGAGCTTCGCATCGACACCGGTGGCCTCGGCTACGCCTACGCCATAGCGGCGCAACCCGAACAGGCGATTATCATGGCGGGTCACGCCGGCAACAGCGCCTTCTGGATTACTGACGACACCGGGAAATGGGCCACCACGACCCACTACAAGGACCTCCCGACGCCCCCGCAGAACATCAACCACCGCGCGGCGCTCGAATACCGCCTCGACACCCTCTCCTGGACCCCGCTGGTCGCGACAGACAAGCTCCCCGACCTACCCTCATACAAGAAGCTCTACCCCTTCCGCCAGATTTTTCCCCGCGGAAGCGCCACCCGCTATAAGGCCTACAAGGCATCCCCCGTCGCCAACGCCGACATAACGTCGCTCGCCGAGGAGTATATCAAAATCCTGACACTCGGCAAGCGCGAAGCAACCGACATGCTCTCGCTGGGCTACACCCTCCACCCGTACGCCTACGGACGCGAGGCCGACAGCCGGGCCGAACTGATGGACGGCTACCTGCGTCTCGACCGCGACCTGCAGCGCCTTTTCGCCGCGATCGACCGCCAGGGCCCCGGAATGGACAAGACCCTGGTATTCGTGGCGGGCACCCCGGCGGCACGGCGCCAGCGGCGCGACGACGACCGGTGGAACCTCCCCGGCGGGGAGTTCTCGTCGCGCAAGGCGGTGTCGCTGCTCAACATGTACCTCATGGCCATACACGGCAACGGCGACTGGGTCGACGGGTACCACGACGGGCAGCTCTTCCTCAACCGCAAACTGATCAAGGAGCGCTCCAAGGACCTGGAGGCGCTCCGCAAGGAGGCGGCGCGCTTCCTGACGCGCATGAGCGGCGTCCGCGAAGCCTGGACTATCGACGAAATCCTCGACAACACCGCCGGGGGTAACGCCGAGGCCATGCGCCGCAACATAGCCCTCCCGGTGGCAGGCGACGTGTTCGTGACGGTCGCCCCCGGATGGCAGGAACTTGACGACGACAACGACACGGAACTCCCCGTGACGACGGTGCGCTCGGTGCTCCCCACCGCGCCCGCCTTCATCCTCGTTCCGGGAGGGACGCCGCGGACAATCGACACCCCCGTCGACGCCCGCGCCATAGCCCCCTCCGTGGCGGGCATACTGCGCATCCGCGCCCCCAACGCCTCCGCCACTCCCCGGATCAGGCTCTGAGCGGCTGCGAACAATGAAGCCGCGGCCTTTGTTTTAACGGGCGCGGCCCGCCGCGTCGCCAATCAAGTAATCTCAACCATCATCAAAATATGTCTCTGACCTCTTTTTTAGGGAAAATTTTCGGAAACAAATCGCAGCGCGACCTGCGCGAAATCAAACCCATCGTAGATAAAATCAATGCTCTCGGCCCCGGCCTCAAGGAGCTTTCCAACGACCAGCTCCGCCATAAAATCGACGAGGTGCGCGCCGACATAGCCGCCTCCATAAAGGCCGACGAGGACGCCATAACCGAAATCCGCGGCCGCGTCGAAGACCTCCCCTTCGACCAGCGCCAGCCCCTCTGGGACGACATCGACCGCCACGAGAAAAACATCCTCGACACCCTCGAGACCGAGCTTGAGAAGCATCTCCCGATAGTCTTCGCGACAATGCGCGAGACCGCCGCGCGCTTCGCAGCCAACGAGACGGTCGAAGTGACCGCGACCGACATGGACCGCGAGCTCGCCGCCCAGGGGCGCGACTTCGTAACCATCGAGGGGGACAAGGCCCTCTGGAAGAACCACTGGATGGCCGGCGGCAACGAAATCACCTGGGACATGGTACACTACGACGTGCAGCTCATCGGCGGCACGGTGCTGACCCAGGGCAAAATCGCCGAAATGGCTACCGGCGAAGGCAAGACCCTCGTCGCGACCCTCCCGGTGTTCCTCCGCTCCCTCTCCAAGCGCGGCGTCCACGTCGTGACCGTCAATGACTACCTCTCCAAGCGCGACTCCGAATGGATGGGCCCGCTCTACATGTTCCACGGCTCGACCGTCGACTGCATCGACAAGCACCGCCCCAACACCCCCGCGCGCCGCAAGGCTTACGAATGTGACATCACCTTCGGAACCAACAACGAGTTCGGTTTCGACTACCTCCGCGACAACATGGCCATGTCGCCCGCCGACATGGTGCAGCGCAAGCACTACTACGCCATCGTCGACGAGGTCGACTCGGTGCTCATCGACGACGCCCGTACCCCGCTCATCATCTCCGGCCCGGTGCCCAAGGGTGACGACCAGATGTTCAACGAGTACAAGCCCAACGTCGAGAAAGTGTTCCAGGCGCAGCGCCGCCTCGTTACCCAGATTCTCTCCGAAGCCAAGGAGAAAATCAAGTCGGAGGACAAGGAGACCCGCAAGGAGGGGGAACTGCTCCTGTTCCGCGCCTACAAGGGACTTCCGAAATACGGCCCGCTGATCAAGTTCCTCAGCGAGGAGGGCATGAAGAACGCCCTTCTCAAGACCGAGGCCTACTACCTCCAGGACAACTCCCGCGAGATGCCGATTGTCACCGACCCCCTCTACTTCGTGATTGACGAGAAGAACCGCTCCGTAGAGCTGACCGACAAGGGGTTCGACGTGCTGACCGACCGCAACCAGGACCCGCAGTTCTTCGTGCTCCCCGACATCGCCGCCAAGCTCTCCGAGCTGGAGAACATCCCCGACGTCGCCGAGCGCCAGGAGAAGAAGGACGCCGCCATGGCCGACTACGCCGTCAAGGCCGAGCGCGTGCATACCGTAACCCAGCTTCTCAAAGCCTACACCCTCTTCGAGAAGGATAACGAATACGTCATCGACGACAACAAAATCAAGATTGTCGACGAGCAGACGGGACGTATCATGGAGGGACGCCGCTACTCCGACGGCCTCCACCAGGCCATCGAGGCCAAGGAGGGGGTCAAGGTAGAGGCAGCGACGCAGACCTTCGCGACCATCACCCTTCAGAACTACTTCCGTATGTACCACAAGCTCTCGGGCATGACCGGTACCGCCGAGACCGAGGCGGGGGAGCTGTGGGACATCTACAAACTCGACGTTGTCACCATCCCGACCAACCGCCCCGTGGCGCGCATCGACATGGACGACCGCGTCTACAAGACCAAGAAGGAGAAATACGCCGCCGTGATCGAGGAAATCGTGCGTCTGCGCGACGCCGGGCGCCCCGTGCTCGTCGGCACCACCTCGGTTGAAATCTCCGAACTCCTCTACCGCATGCTGCAGATGCGCCACATCGACGCCCAGGTGCTCAACGCCAAGCTCCACCAGAAGGAGGCGCAGGTTGTCGCCCAGGCCGGCCGCGCCGGGACCGTCACCATCGCGACCAACATGGCCGGCCGCGGTACCGACATCAAGCTCACCCCCGAGGTGAAGGAGGCCGGAGGTCTGGCAATCATCGGCACCGAGCGCCACGAAAGCCGCCGCGTCGACCGCCAGCTCCGAGGGCGTTCGGGCCGCCAGGGTGACCCGGGCTCGTCGGTGTTCTACGTCTCGTTCGAAGACCAGCTCATGCGCCTGTTCGCGACGGACCGCGTCATGAAGATGCTCGACACCCTCGGCCTCAAGGAGGGAGAGATGATCGAGAGCAAGATGGTTACCCGCGCGATCGAAAACGCCCAGAAGCGCGTCGAGGAGAACAACTTCGGCATCCGCAAGCGCCTGCTCGAATATGACGACGTCATGAACAAGCAGCGCACCTACATCTACAACCGCCGCCACCACGCCCTCCTGGGCGAGCGCGTCGGAATCGACATCGCCAACATGATGTACGACCTGATCGAGAACCTCGTCCAGCAGTACGACCAGGCCACCGACTTCGAGGAGCTGCAGCTCGAACTGATGCGCTCGCTGACCCTCGAGGCCCCCTTCACCGCCGAGGAGTTCACCAACATGTCGATGGAAGAGAAGGTCGAGAAGCTCTACGCCGCCGCCAACGAGACCCTCGACCGCCGCTCGCAGCGCATCACGGAGGTCGCCATGCCGGTAATCAAGGAGTGGGTGGAGAACCGCGGCGCGACGGGGCTGATCATGGTCCCCGTCACCGACGGCAAGCGCATCTTCAACCTCCGCGCCGACATAACGGAGGCCTACAACACCCAGTGCCGCTCGATTGTCAAGGAATGGCACAAGGCGGTACTCCTGGTTACAATCGACGAACTCTGGAAGGAACACCTCCGCGAGCTCGACGACCTGCGGCAGAGCGTCCAGAACGCCTCCTACGAGCAGAAGGACCCGCTGGTAATCTACAAGGTAGAGTCGTTCCACCTCTTCGAGCGTATGCTGAACAGCCTCAACTCCAAGACCCTCGCGGCCCTCATGCGCGGCCATATCTTCGTGCAGGAGGCACCCCGCGCCTCCGACGCGACCCTCGAATCGGAGCAGAAGGCAGCCGCGGCCGATGAGAGCGCCGAGGCTCCCGCTCCCAAGCAGCAGGAGGCCCCGAAGGCGCAGCCGGAGGTGCGCCGCGCGATGCCCGAGCGCCCCAACGACTATTCGCAGTACACCGCCTCGAAGGAGGGTCTGCCCGGGGAGAACGCCAACCGCGCGGCAGCCGCCGGAGCCGGCCGCGGCCCGGTTCGCCCCCAGCCCGTCAAGGCCGCTCCCCGGGTGGGTCGCAACGACCCATGCCCCTGCGGTTCCGGCAAGAAGTTCAAGAACTGCCACGGCAGAAACGCCTGACGCGGACTCTGAACCAGGTATGAAAAGGCTTCCGCAGAAGCCGACAACTATATCCATAGACATTACGCTTTAGCTTTAATCATTTATGGCTGAAACAAATAACAATCCCGGCGGACAGACGCTCAACGAGCGTCTGCGCCGCGCCGCGGAGATGGCGCGCCGGCAGTCCGGCGAGCCACAGGAGACAGAAGGTCCGGCAGGAGGTTCGGCAGGAGGTCGGACAAGTCAGACAAGTCAGACAAGTCAGACGGGTCAGACTGGTCCGACAAGTCCGACGGCACCAGTCAATCCCCCGATGCCGCCGACACCTCCCAAAGCCGCCGAATCCGCGGCCCCCAGGGAGCCGCGCCGTCCGCGCCCGGTTGAGGAATACTATACCGAACCGCCCCGCAAGCCTCAGAAGAAGTCCAAGACGGCCCTCTGGCTCGGAATCCTGCTGGGTCTGGCGGTAGTGGCCCTCGCCTTCCTGTTCGTCAACAACAGCCGCCAGCAGGCGGAGCACGAGGAACAGCTCCAGCAGCTCCAGCTCGCCAACGAGCAGCTCCAGCTCGCCAACGAATACGAGAGCCTCAACAACGAGTTCGCCCAGTATGAGAACCAGACCTCCCTGCTGGCCAACGACTCGATCGTGCAGAAATACTCCGCTGCCCGCGCCCAGGTAGAGAAGCTCCTCCAGGAACTCAAAAACGAGAAGAACAAATCCGCCGCCCAGATTTCCAAGCTCAAAGGGGAAATCGCGACCCTGAAGGGGATTCTGCGCACCTATGTCGAGCAGATTGACTCCCTGAGCAAGCAGAACCAGGCGCTGATGTCGGAAAACAAGGATATCAAGCAGCAGAACCAGCAGCTCGCCCAGACGGTGCAGTCGGTGCAGGCCAACAACAAGGTGCTCAACGAACGTATGACCCTGGCCGAAAAGCTCAACGTTACCGGCGTCACCCTCACCCCCCTCAACAAGAAGGGGAAGACGGAAAAGAACGTCACCAAGGCCCGCCAGCTCATGGTGACCTTCACCATCCCGCAGAACAATTCCACCCCGGTAGGTGAAAAGACAATCTACTGCCGAATCACCAACCCTGAGGGGGAACTTCTCGGCAACGGCGGCTCCTTCTCCTTCGAGGGTGGCAACGTCGCATGCACTGCCCGCAAGAGTGTCGAATACGCCGGCGAGGAAATCGGCGGCATAAAGATTTACTGGGACGTTAACGCCACGCTGACCCCCGGCGAATACACCGTGGAGCTGTTCGCCGACAACTACCGCCTCGCGTCGCGCCGCTTCACCCTCAAGAAGTAGAGTCAGTAGATTGTCAGGCCTGACGCGGCACGCCGCGTCCCTACACAAAATCAGCGACTCTGTAACATCCTCCAAAAAACAATACCTGTTCATATCATGAAAATCAAACTGTTACTGTGCTTGCTGCCGTGTTTAGCGGCGGCAAGCGCCGTTTCCGCCCATACCCTGCGCTACGACCGCCCGGCGGACCACTGGGTAGAGGCCCTTCCGCTGGGCAACGGGCGCCTGGGAGCGATGGTCTACGGGGGCGTGGCCTCCGACACCATCCAGCTCAACGAGGACACCTTCTGGAGCGGGTCCCCCTACAACAACACCAACCCGAAGGCTCTCGCCGCGCTCCCGGAAATCCGGGCTGCGATTGACCGCGGGGATTACGCCCGGGCGCAGTTCCTGGCAATGCACAACATCACCGCGGACAAAGACATCACCGCCCACGGAATGATGTACGAATCGGTCGGGCACCTGGTGCTGACCTTCCCGGAATACTCCGTCGCAGGTTACTCGCGCACCCTCTCGCTCGACGACGCTGTAGCCGAGGTATCTTTCTCTACCGTCGACGGCACGGACTACACCAGGGAGTATGCAGCCTCGCTGGCAGACTCCCTGATTATGATCCGCCTGAAGTCGTCGCGGAAAGGGGGGCTTGACTTCGGCCTCTCTTTCGCCTCGCCGGAAAAACGGGTCGCGGCGACCCCGCGCCTTGTCGCTCCGGGGGAGCTGATGGTAACCAGCCGCCCTGTCGAGGCAACCGCCGAGAATATCCCCAACCTGCTCCGCTGCGCGACCACTATCCGCGTTATCCCGCTTGGAGGGAAAATGACCTCGCAAGACACCGGAATCAGCGTCGCGGGGGCCGACGAGGCTCTGATTCTCGTCTCCTCGGCGACGAACTTCAACCGCTACGACGACATCTCCGGGGATGCGGAATCAAAGGCCCGCGGCCCCGTTAACCGCGTCCTGTCGGCTGAAAGCCCGCAAGGATGGTACGCCGGAGCACTCAAACGCCACAAAGAGGCATACCACAGCTATTTCGACCGGGTCACCCTCGATCTGGGGCACAACCCCGCGCAGGAGGCCAAGACTACCGACCGCCGCATCGCGGAGTTCGCCGACAGCCGCGACCCGGGGCTGGCAGCCGACTATTTCCAGTTCGGCCGCTACCTGCTGATCTGCTCCTCCCAGCCCGGAACACAGCCCGCCAACCTGCAGGGGATCTGGAACCCTGACGCCGGTCCGTACCCGGCCTGGGACTCAAAATACACGACCAACATCAACGTCGAGATGAACTACTGGCCTGCGGAGGTAGCGAACCTCAGCGAATGTCACGAGCCTTTCCTGCAAATGGTTCGCGACGTCAGCCATACCGGGCGGCAGACAGCCCGCGAGATGTACGGCGCGAGGGGGTGGACCCTCCACCACAACACCGACATCTGGCGCTCCACCGGGGCGGTAGACTACGCGTCGTGCTCCGTATGGCCCACCTGCAACGCCTGGTTCTGCTCTCATCTGTGGGAACGCTATCTCTTCTCCGGCGACCTCCGTTTCCTCGAAGAGGCGTATCCGGTAATGGCGGAGGCGTCGCGGTTCTACCTCGACTTCCTCGTCAGGGAGCCGCGGACAGGTTATCTCGTTGCCTCCCCCTCGAACTCACCCGAAAACAATCCCGGCAAGGGGAAATATTTCGACTCGATTTTCCAAAAGGAGCAGAAACCGGCGATTTTCGCGGGAGTGGCGATGGATAACCAGATGATTTACGACCTTCTGCTCAACACATCCCGCGCCGCGGAAATCCTTGGCAAGGACCGGGCTTTCGCCGACTCGCTCGACAGGGTCCGCGCCCAGCTCCCGCCGATTATGGCGGGGAAGTACGGGCAGCTCCAGGAATGGCTCGACGACTGGGACCGCGAGAAATCGGGCCACCGACATGTCTCGCACCTGTGGGGCCTGTACCCCGGGCGCATGGTCGCGCCGCGGCTTAACCCGGAAGCGGCGGGAGCCGCCCGCAAGTCGCTCGACGGGCGCGGCGACGCGTCGCGCGGGTGGTCGATGGGATGGAAGGTGTGCCTTTGGGCGCGCCTTCTCGACGGCAACCGCGCCTACCGCCTGATTTCCAACCAACTGAGACTTAAAGACCCGCTGGCTACAATCCGCGACCAGGACGGGGGCACTTACGCCAATATGTTTGACGCGCATCCCCCCTTCCAGATTGACGGCAACTTCGGCTGCTGCGCCGGAATCGCCGAAATGCTCTTGCAGAGCCACGACGGGGCCGTCACGCTCCTCCCGGCGCTTCCCGACGCGTGGCCCGAAGGGCGCGTCAGCGGGCTTCGCGCCCGCGGCGGCTTCGAAATCGCCGACCTTGCCTGGAAGGATGGGCGTCTCACCTCCGTGACAGTCCGCTCTACCCTCGGCCTTCCGCTGCGCCTGCGCTCCGCGGTGCCCCTCGCACGGGCATCCGCGGGAAATTCGCCGCAAGCCCTGAAACCGGCCGAAGGCGCTTGCCCGAACCCCCTCCTCGCGCCTTATGAGGCTCCCGGATTCGAGGCAAAAGCCCCCGAACGGATAGTACCCGCGGAAGCCCCCGCGGCGTTCCTCTACGACATCCCGACCTCCGCCGGGGAGCTGATCACCCTCCTTCCCGCCGAGTAACGCGAAGTTACGCTCCGCGAGCCTCCTCCCGTATGCGATAACGCAACAAAAAATCTGACAGCACCCTCCCATCCGGGTACGAAAAGCGCTGTGTCATTTATTTTGACACAGCGCAATTTTTTGCTCGGCGTATGCCTCGCCACGGTTGGCGGCGGAGGGATTAGCGGAGGAGTTTGTCGGTGGTGGTGCGGCCGTCGGAGTAGAGGGTGCGGCGGATTGTGATGCCGTCGGCGGGAGAGGCGAGGCGGCGGCCGTCAACGGTGTAGTATTCGACGGAAACGACTCCGGCAGCCGATACGGCGGCCTCGTCTACGGAGCTGGTATTGAACTTGACGCGGAACTTCGGAGTGGGGGGGCACTGGAGCGAACTGCGGTCCGTGGTCGACGCGAAGCATCTGTCGAGGTTGAATTCCGCGTTCTCAGCGTCATAGGTGCCGAGAACAGAGTCAACCGACCATCCGTCGCCCTGCAACGCGCCGGACTCGATAGCGTTAGCCATCAGGCAGAGGTATATGGCTTTGTCGGCGGTCAACCACCATCCTGTAAACCAGAATATGTCGCCGGTCCGCTGTCCGCCTAAGTCCCGGGCTACGAATACTTTCGAGGGGTCGGTAGCGTTAATCACAAAGGGATAGTCCGAAGAGGTGTTCACATACGAGTCGCATACGCCAGTCCACTTCATGCCGCCCAAAGGCTCAGGCACGCAATATATCCCCGCTTCGGTAGGATGGGCGAAAATCTCGGCCTCGCAGGAGGATTCGCTCCCCTCGGCAACAACGTCGCTGACGATATTCTCCGTGACGGTGACGGTCCCGACGGGACGCCAGTTGTCGAAAATATAGGGGTCGGTAGCGACGTCGTATGTGAAGTCAATCCAAGTCCGATCCGGACCCAGGCTGCCGAGCTGGTCGCCGGAATGCGATTCGTAAATCATAACGACCAATCCCAGATTGGAAAAGTCGACCTTCTCAATCGAGCCGTCGTCACCCCGCGTAATCCAGCCGTAGTTACCGGCGGAATGGTCGCAGCCGTTCATGACGCGGAGCTGCCATGTGCTCTCTTCGTTAACGGGGATTTCAATGCCGGTCATCATCTCTCCGGTGCATCTCGCGCCAGACAGGCTGTTGGTCAGCAGGGGATAATCGCCGCGAAGGTCGAGCACGAAGGGGTCGGCGACCTCGGAGTCAAAAGTCCCGTTAACCCCCAGGGAAGCGAAGGCCAGATTATAGTAATTGGGAAGGAGGTAAACTCCCTCGGCATCGGGGTTCTCGAGGATTTCAACGTTGAACGAGACGGTCGGTTTGGACTGGTAGATACTGCCTACGATTCCGTCGCAGACCTTCACTGTACCCGCGTTACGCCATTCCGAAAGGGGGCGGGTCTTGCTGATTACCTGTGGCACAAAGAACGCGCTGTGGGCGTTGCCGTTGGCGTCGCGTCCGACGGCGGCAAGCACCCAGTTGCCGTAGCCGACTTCCTCTTCGGGAATCGAGAGGGTAAGGGACGAAGCGCCGTTGGTCGCTACGTTGCGGACGCTGAAGCCGGTAGCGGCACTTTTGCGGACTCTCGAGGGGCCGGAGGCATCGGCGAAGGCGTCGGGGACGCGCTCGGGGAAGTTGCGGTTCTCCTTGTAGTAGCTTTCCGGCACCAGAGCGTAGTCAACAGAAACGATGTTGGGGGAGACGTTGCTCAGGAGGCTGTTATACGCGGTTCCGTCGGAGGTCACGGCGGGTTCTGCCTTAATGTCGTAATCGACATATCCGGGAAGCTCGACGGTAATTTCAAAGTCATCGCCATACGAGCTCCCGATGGAGGAAGAATTACGGGGAATCGTCAGGCGGTTGTCGGCGAACTTGCCCCACAGACAAACCTCGAGGCTGTCGATTTTGCCGACGGTGTTGCCATCTTCGAGCATAGTACCGGCCTCGCTGTAGAAGGCCATTTGCGCGTAGCCATTGTTTTTCAACCCGGTAAGGGTCTCGCAGAGGCGGACGCGGGAGGGGTCGCTGATGTCGAATACCATATAGAAATCATCGCTCTTCGCTTCGGGGTAATTCTCGATCAGCTTTGAATAGGCAGGGTGTTCCGGGCCGAAGGGGTTCTTCACGCATAGCAGCGAGCCGTCGGTTGTCATCTCCAGTTCGGGAGTGCTTGCGAACGGGGTTTTTACCGGGGCACCGTCAACCATAATCTCATTGTAGGCGTCAGGGGTATAGCCGTTATAAACGGCGTCCTCGACCATCCGTCCGCGTCCGAGGCTGTTCCAGGGGGTGTTATAACCGTAATGGAAGTTGTAGTTGTAATACACATTGGCAACCTGGTAAGATCCGATAACACGGTCGTCGGCTCCGAAGGGGATAACGATATAGCCCGACTGAATCGCAGACATTCCCCAGGGGCTCAGCGTGAAGGAGTCGCCGGTATAGTCGGTATAGACATTCGGCGCATAAACCGGTTCCTTTGCGAAGTAGGCTGACAGATCATCGTAACTCATCGGATTCTCGTTGCTGACTACGCGGTACCAGGCGACGTTTGAGGAACGGTCGACATTCACGGTCAGGGAGGTAGCCGTGCTGGGGATGAAGTGGTTGGTCTCCAGCGAGAACTTTACCTCCTGCGCTCCATCCATAATCAGAACGGAGGAGCCGCAGTTATAACCGGAATTGTCAACTATCAGGAAGAAAATCGACTTGAAATCTATTTTTTTCGCAGACGGATAGTAATATCCCCTTACTGACAGCATGATGTTATCGTTGTAGCCGGGAGTGTTGAGAGGGATGGCGGTCGACTGGGGTTCCGGGGCAAAGTAGCCGGTCCGGGTATCGTAAGGGAGGAGGATGTCGACCCCTCCGAAGATGTTCCGCAGACGCAGTTCCCCTTTGGTCTCGTCGGACTGCGAGAGACGCCCTTCGATTGCGAATGGCTGGGTGAACTCAGGCATGGATGTGTTGAGCCAGCCGCACTGGAGCGTCCACGTATCAATCAGGTTCTGGTCGAAGGAGGCGGTTCCGATCTGCTCCCAGGCAGACCACTGCTCGTCGGCGGTCTTCGCGGCTGAGCGTTTGGCGGCGGGGATGTCGGCCTGGACCATCCGCGGGGCGTCGGCGGCGAGCTTGACCGGCTTCAGCAGGTCGGGCGAGGGAGCCGGGGCACCGCTCGCAGGCGCGGCTAAGGCAACAGCGGCGGCCGCGATTGTAAGCATCGAGTAGAATTTATTCATTATAATGGTTTAAAATGTGTGATAACAGATTGTGCGCGGGAACAGCATATTGATTTGCAAATGCAAATTTACGCGAAAAGAGCGTGTTTTACCCCCCCCGATTGTTAAAATATGTTAACGCAGAGGCCGTTGCCATCCAGCGACATAAACAACGCGCCTTCGGCGCTCCGCGGGGAGGGCCAAAGGCGCGGGAAGGAGGAAGCTCGGCGTATGCCTCGCCACGGTTGGGCGGAGGGGGGGAGGGCTGGCGGAGGGGGATTAGCGGAGGAGTTTGTCGGTGGCGGTGCGGCCGTCGGAGAAGAGGGTGCGGCGGATGGTGAGGCCGGGGGCGGGGGCGGCGAGGCGGCGACCGTCGGGGGCGTAGTATTCGATGGCGGTTACTTCGGAGCCGCGGTCGGCGGCTACGGATGTCAGGGAGGAGAGAGCGGAGGGAAAGTATTCGTTGACCCCCTCCTCGGAGTCAGCGTTCTGGGAGCGTACGATATGCTCCACCAGTGAGTTGAGGTAGACTTCGAGGTTTGTGTACCATCCGCGGGGGTCGAGGGTCTTGCGGGCGCCGTCGGCCATGCGCTCGGGGTCGAGGCCGTTGGCGATTTCCCATTCGTCGGGGATTCCGTCGCGGTCGGAGTCCCACCCGGCTGGGCGGCGGGAGCTTTCGAGGGGCACATACTCGACGTCTGATACGAGGTCAACGAGGCCGGGCTTTTTGATTACGGAGCCGGTATAGGTGGCGGTTCCGGTGCGGGCCTCCTCCATATAGCGGGCGTCGCAGGCGTCGCGGAAGAGGGAGGCTCCGGCGAAGTCGAGGACTTTGTTGTAAGCCTCGGAGGCGGAGTGGGTCGTCACTTCCCCGGCGGGAGCGGGCTGGTCGAGGCGCATGCGCACCCACTGCCTGCCGTCGATTTCGCGGTGTTCGACCTCGTCGCCATAGTAGTTGTCGTTGTCCTGGGTCCAGCGGTCGCCGTCGATGTTCTGCACGCCGCTGTCGTAGCCTACCCCGTCCCAGTCGCGGTCGGGGGTTTCCTCTCCGGCGCGGTTGGCGACGGTGTTACCGCTGATGAAGTAGCGGGAGGCCATGCCGAAAATCGCGCTGTGGCCGGAGCTGTTGCCGGATGAGGCGACGGAGCAGAGGGTAACGCGGTTATATGAGCCGTTGCCCGAGGGGCCCTGCTTGTAGTAGTTGTTGACGATGTTGATCTGTCCGCCGCCGGGAGCGCCGTAGCAGGAGCCGGCGGAGTTGTACTGGACGCAGTTGCGGAAATCGACGTTCTCGGCCTGGACGTGGTTTTTCCATCCGAGTTCCTTGGCGCGCTTGTTGGCGGTCCAGCCTGACCATTCGTAGCGGGCGCCGTTGAAGCGGGGACCGCGGTTGTTGACGTGGGCGATCAGGTTGTGGTGGAACGACGCGAGCTTTCCGCCCCAGATTCCGCCGTAGCCGTGGGCCCCCTTGCCGTGTCCGGCGTTGCAGAGGCTTTCGGCGACGGTACACCACTGCATCGTGAAGTTGTTGTTGTCGTAGAAGGAGGCGACCTCGTCGATCGACCAACTGAAAGAGCAGTGGTCGAGGATTATTCCGGTATGGTGGCGGGTCCAAATGGCGTCGGCGCCGTCGTTGACATCCTTTTCCTGCCCGCGGCGCACGCGGATAAAGCGGATTATGATGTTATTGTTGTTGGGGAGTACGGTATAGTGGCGGAGGGTTATTCCGGGCGCGGGGGCGGTCTGGCCGGCGATGGTCGTGTTGGCGCCGATCACGAGGTCTGACTCAAGGTTGATCTCGCCGCCGACGTTGAAGACGACGGTCTTCTTGTCGTTCCCTTTGACGGCCTCCCGGAGGGAGCCGGCGCCGGAGTCATTGAGGTTGGTGACTATTCTGACAGCGCCTCCGCGGCCACCTTCGGTATAGCGCCCGTGGCCTTCGGCTCCGGGGAACGCGGGAACCTGGTCCTGGGCGGAGGCGGAAAAGCAAGCGGCACCCGCGAATATCATAAGCAAAAGTTTCTTCATAGGTATTATTTAACGGATTAGCGACCGCGAAGTTACCGAATCCGCGGCACCTCTCCAAATTTAACGTCCCGTTTTGCGTCGCAGTCTGAAAAAATTCGTATATTTGCGCCAATCATTAACAACACACACCATTATCGCTTATGAATTACATTAAGTTTCTGATTGGCGGAGCCGCAGCCGCGGCCCTGTCGCTTTGCGTCGTGTCCTGCGGCGGGGACGACGAAGAACCGAAGGCCGATGACAAGACCGGTCCCGGATGGTCAGCCGACGAAAAAGAAAACGTTGAGAAAATCACTTCCGACGAGGAAGCCAAGGAATATCTCGGCGAGACAGCCCAGATGGCGATGCGGATGATCGAACCCGCCGACCAGAAGCCTCTGATCGAGGTTGCCGGGGCTTTCGCCAACGATTACGCCGACTACGACATTATTATCCCCAACGGCCAGCAGGCCCCCCGCAACGAGAGGCGCGCTCTGAAACGCTTCTTCTCGGAACTCCGCCGCGCCACTGCCTCAGGCCGCTATACCGACCTGAGCCGCGCCGCGCAGAACGTGCTCGAGCTCAGCACTTTCACAGGCACATTCGAGCCGGACAACAGCCGCGAGGCGTTCGTCATGACCGGCAGGGGGAGCGACCTGGTAGTGCGCTTCTTCCACAACGGAAGCCGCTGCGAGCTGAAAGTCACCCCCTCTTCCGACACCTGGACGCTCGACTCCGCCGAATTGACCGACAGCGTGTTTGATGCCGTGAAGGTTCCCCGTAACATCACCTTCACCCTCACGGAGGCATCGCGCCAGCTCGTCAACGGCACGGTACGCTCCAACTGGGCCGACGGCAGCGAACTGCTCCTCTCGACCGACGTTACAGCGATGAACATCCGCGTTACGGCTGAAATCAACGCCACCAACTCGACGGCTACCACCAACAGCGCTGTATATGTCGACGGTACCGAGCTTATCAAGGCTTCCGGCGAGATAAAGGGGAACAAGATGGTCACCCTCTCCGCAATCGAGGCTCTGGAAGAGGAATACACCGAGAAATACTACTACGGACCCGGCGAATACGACTATTGGGAGGAAACATATCACGAAATCAACCCCGAAAAGGCCGCCAACATGTTCCGCAGCGGAAGCGCCAACGCCAAGCTGCTGGGCCGCGTATACCTCACAGCCCAGGCTAAGGACTCCAAGAAGTTCCTGGAATTAGAGGACACCTATTTCGAGGAGGATTCCGACGAGCCCGGAGAGGCCCAGAAGGATTGCAAGAAGGCATGCTCGATTCTCAACTCGGCGGTAGCAGCCAAGCTGTACCTCGCCGGCAACTCCAAGGAAACCGCCACGCTGAAATGGCAGCCCCTCAAATACGAGGAGAACTATAACTGGGGGAGCTACACATCCTGGGAGTGCGACCCGACGCTCGCCTTCGCCGACGGCTCGACTTACAGCATCAGCGACTACGGCTATGCCGACTTCTCGAGCCTGATTTCGAGCTTCGAGAACCTCGCGTACGCCTACGAGCGTATGTTCAACGCCCTTTTCTAACCCCACGCGACCGAACCGCAAAGGTTGATGAAAATCCGACCGTCATACACCGCGGCCGTCCTCGCAGCGCTCCTGCTGCCGGGCGGCCGCGCCTCTTCCCAGGCCCCCGCGGAGGCGCTGGCCGACACGCTGCGCCTGGGGGAGGTAAGGGTCGAGGGGACCGCCACGCGCCGGCCGCGGGTGGCGGCCGACGGCTCTGTGAGCTTCGCGGCGGAGGCTCTGCGGCGCGCTCCGAGGGTGTTGGGAGAGGCGGACCCACTGCGGTTCGCGGCCTCGATGCCGGGGGTCGGCGCGGCGAGCGACTACGCCTCGGGGATGTCGGTCGACGGGATGGACTATTCCCACAATCTCTACCGGCTGAACGGAATCCCGGTTCATTTCCCGTATCATTTCGGGGGAATTTTCTCGGTATTCTCGCCTGAACTATATTCGCACGCAAGGCTGCGGAAAAGCATCAAGGGGGCCGATGCGGGAGGGACGCTCGGAGGGGTCGTAGACCTCGGCTCCGCGGCGACCGACTCGCTGTCGGGAACGGTCAACGCGGGGATGCTCGCCTCGTCGGCCTACGTTGCCGCGCCGCTCGGCAGCCGCCTGACGCTCCAGGCTTCGGGGCGCGTCAGCTATATCGACGCGCTCTATTCGGAGCTGCTCAGAAGCCGCTCGACCCAGGCGGCGTACAATCTCGCGGACTGCGACATTGTTGCCCGCTACAGCCCGACCGGACACGACAATATCAGAATCACCGCGCACTACAACGCCGACAACGTGGAGTACACAGACCGCAACTATTCCCTGACGACGGCCCTCAGATGGCACAACCTTGCCGCAGGGGCGGAATGGGAGCGGACTACCGACGCGCTCGAAATGACGAACCGGCTGTATTTCACCAGCTTTCACAACCGCCTGGGGCTAAATATGGAGCAAATCGAACTTCAAGCCCCGACGGCGATTGACGAATGGGGGGCGGCGGGGAGTTTCGACTTCGCGGCGCTCCCCGCGGGGTGGAGCCTGACGGCTGGGTATTCCCTGCGGCTTTACAGCGTCACTCCGCAGTATGTCGAGCTGTCGGGCCTCGGGCAGGGTGGCGCGGAACGGCGCGGGGCGGAAAGGTCACTCGAAGTCTCGGCCTATGCCGAAGCGCGGCGGGAGCTGCCGCGGGGATGGAGCGTCACCGCCGGACTGCCGCTAAACCTCTATACGGCGGGGAACTACACCCGCTTCCACCCCGACCCGCGGCTCACGGTCGCGAAACGCTGGCGGCGCGGGGCGCTGACGCTCCACGCCGGACGCTATCACCAGTACCTCCACCAGGTAGGGTTCTCCGACCTGGGAATGTCGTCGAACTTCAAACTCGCGGCATCCCGGAGGGTCCCGCCCCAGGAGTGCTGGACCTTCGCCGCGGCGGGCAACTTCGCGGCGGGAAGGGGAGTATATCTCAGCGCCGACCTCTATTACAAGGTAATACGCCGCCAGCCGGAGTACCTCGGCGCGATTCTCGACATACTCAACGCGGGGTATGTCGCCGAGAACTACGTCCTGTCCACCCGCGGCCACAACATCGGGGGGAGCCTCTCGGCCCGCGGGGAGTTCGGGCCGGTCAACGCGTCGCTGGCCTACGCCTACTGCCTGACGCGCCGCCGCATGGCCGGGGAGCCGGGGGTGTTCAGCGCCTCTAACGAGCTTCGCCACACCCTGCGGGCCGGAGCGGCCTGGGACATCGGCTCCCGCTGGACCCTCAGCGCCTCCTTCTCCCTCGCGTCGGGGAGGCCGTACACCCCGGTGACCGCCATTTACTTTATCGGGGAGCAGCTTATGATGGAGTACGGGCCCCGCAACTCGGCGCGCCTCCCCGCCTACCACCGCCTCGACCTCGGCGCCTCCTACCGCTTCCGCACCGGGGGCCGCTTCCCGCTGCGCCACGAGGTCGGGCTGTCGGTCATAAACGCCTATGGCAGAGCCAACGTCGAGATGAGCAGCTTCGCCCTCGACACCGAGGAAGGCACCTTCTACCGCCGCGACGTCAGCTCGCTCTACCGCTTCCTCCCGTCCCTCAACTACACCGTAAGTTTCTGAACAGCAAATTTTCGAGATTGCCTAAAATCAATAACTGCCGCCTTGCAACGCAAATCTCAGCTTCAGCGACATTTTTTCCAGGCGCATCATTTGTCCCTTGAAAAAGTTTATTGTAATTTCGCGATGTTTCCCAAAATCACAAAATTTTAAAGTTTGGGAATCGGCGACAAATGAAACTAATAGAAAGGCCTCTGTACCTTCGCCAGTTAGAAGGATTAATAAACACTCCCGACATCAAGATAATAACGGGGATACGACGTTGCGGCAAATCAAAACTGCTGAGTGCTTTCTCAGACTATATAACTAAGACCGACGCGACCTCCAACATTATCTATATCGACCTGACAAAAATCAAGTTCGAGAATCTGAAAGAATACCATGCCCTCAATGACTATATCGAACAGAACTATCGCACGGGAGTCAACAATTATCTGATGATTGACGAAGTGCAGCTTTGCCGAAACTTTGAGCTGGCGATCAACAGTTTACATTCCGAAGAAAAATACGACATCTATCTTACAGGCTCAAACGCGTTCCTTTTGAGCAGTGACCTTGCGACTCTGTTTACGGGCCGACATATGGAAATTCATGTGTTTCCTTTCAGTTTCAAGGAGTATTGCTCGTATTTCGAAATAAAGGATGATTACAAGCTTCATTTTGAACGTTATATAAAACTCGGAGGCCTGGCCGGCTCCTACACTTACAAAAACGACTCTGACAAGGAGAGGTATATACGCGACGTATATGATACAATCCTTATCAGAGATTTAGTCGAAAAATATCGGCTCGGAAACGCGACCGTGTTGAAGAGAGTGGCGGAATTCCTGATGGATAACGTCAGTAACACCTCCTCGTCAAGGAATATAAGCAATGCCCTTATCGCAGCCGGTACCGAAACCAACTATAAGACAGTCGGCAGCTACATAGAACATCTCTGCAATGCCTTCGTATTCTATGAGGCGGGGCGTTATGACGTAAAGGGAAAGACGTATCTTCAATCCTTAAGCAAATATTATCTCGCCGATACGGGAATCCGGTATGCCGTGCTTGGCAAGCGAAACATGGACTGGGGTCGCATGCTTGAAAACATAGTATTCATTGAGCTGTTGCGACGGGGATATGACGTGTATGTTGGCAAGTTGTATCAAAAGGAGATTGATTTCGTGGCGATGAAAGGGAGTGAGAAAATATACATACAGGTCAGCGATGACATCTCCGGCGATGACACATTCAGGCGAGAGATAGAACCCCTGTTAAAAATCCGGGACGCATATCCCAAGATGCTGCTTGCAAGCACCGGTCATGATGAGAGCGATTATGAGGGCATAGCCATTACAGATATTCCACGCTGGCTGCTCGAAGAAGCCCGCTAATTCGTCAGTTTCTTCAATTAAAACCATAAGTTTCTGATGAACATACTGAAAACTATATCCGTAGCTGCCCTCTGTGCCGCGCTGCTTGGCGGATGCGACGAAGGGGAGCGGGAGGCCGCCCCTCAACGGCTCGTCGTAGAGGGATGGTTCAACAGCGGGTCGTACCCGGAGGTGCTGCTGAACCTGTCGATGGTCCCTTCCGATGAGGAGGGTTCGGTCGCGGAGAGCATCGTCCGCTGGGGGGTGGTCTCCATCAGCGACGGGGAGCGGGAGGTGATTCTTACCGGGGGGCCCTCCGACAAGTATTTTCCGCCGTACCATTATTACACGTTCGACATGGAGGGAGTACCGGGCAGGACTTACACGCTGAAAGCGACATACAGGGGGATGACGGTCACATCAACTGCCGAAATGCCCTACCCCACCCCGATCGGCTCCCTCTCGTCAACCCCCGTCGAGGGGAACGACACCCTGCGCCACCTGACGCTGACGTTCACAGCCCCGGAAGACACCCCGGCCTACTACCACCTCAGCGCCCGGGCGCACTCGCGCGACGGCCGAGAATACCCCTGCATGATCGGGGCGCACGAAGTGCTGAAGCCGGGAGCCGAGGTGAGCCTGCCGGTCTACCGCGGCAACCGCTCGACGCGCCCGGGGGAGAACTTCGACGCCGACTTTCCCGAGGGGGAGACCGTGACGGTCACACTCGCGCGGGTCAGCCGCGAGGTATTCCTTTTCTGGCGCGCCTTCGACAACGCCTCGCTCGTCAACGGCTCCGTCTTCGTCGGGGCCCCCGGCTCCCTCCCCTCCAACATCACCGGCGGCTACGGCATCTGGTCCCCCCAAGGCGCCTCCACCGCCACCCTCCGCCTCGACTGATCGCGCGGGCATTCCGCTTTGTTTTTCGGGAAGATTGTCGTAACTTCGCGGCGGAGACTACATCAGACCCTAACCCGAGCAGTGAAGGACGAACCAATCAACGACCACGAAAACACCGACCGCCGCGCGTCAACCGACCGCCGCGAGCACCCCGGAGCCGACGCCACACCGGGCGCCAGGAACGGCGGCGTGCTGGGACGGGCTGCCGACAAGATTGTCAACGGCGAGGGGGTGTTCACTCTGATACGCGCCGGGCTGACGTCGCAGCTCTCGTCGTGGACCGACATGGCGGCCTCGTTCGTGTTCTACGCCTGGGTCTTCTTCCCACTGGGGCGCGACCCGCTGCGCTCCTTCCTGGCGACGGCGATCGGCCTGATACTGGGGGGAATAGTAAATTCGGTGGTCAATTACAAATTCACTTTCCGCTCGGAGCACTGCGCCGTCAAGGCGGTGGCCGTCAAGTTCTTCCTGATATGGGCGGGGAGCTTCCTGCTGAACCTGGGGGGCACGACCGGGCTTGACCACGTGCTCCAGCATTGGGAGACAATCCTACGGATCGACTGGATCAAGCCCGACGGAATATTCGCCTTCGCGCGACTGTCGGTGTCGCTCGTCGTGTCGATTTTCTGGAACTTCCTACTGCAAAAAAATTTCGTCTACCGCTCGACACGCTTCGACCCCTATGCCATACGTTTTGTAGACTGGCTGACGCTACGGCGCAACCGCCGCCCTTGAGGGTGTGTCATAGCGGCCCGTCTGGGTCGTCGCCTGAAGGTTCTTTGCGGAGCAAAGCGACCAAAGGTCGATAACGGCCTCGGTCACAATCTTCAGATTGCTCCCGTCGGCCTCACCTCCAAGCTCCTACCATCCGGGATCGAACAGCACTCTGAGATAGTCCGCGGTTAAAACCCTAAGGGGGTTCCGGGCGTTTTATATTAGCATAGGCCAATATAAACGCTCAATGTCGGAACAGACGTCTCAACATCCATCGCCAGCCGAACCCCGCGCGGCGGGGCGCGAGGACATCCGCGGGCACCGGGGGAGTATTCTCTCCAGGCTGCGCGCGAGCGCCGGGGAAGATATGTGGATTTTCCTCGCCGCGGTGCTTTCGGGGGTAATAATCGGGTTGGCGGCCTGGGCGCTAAAATGGCTGATCGCTGCGATTTCCAGGTTTTCCATTTTTGGCGTGGTCGACCGCCTGGGGTGGTGGAGCGTTGTCCTTCTCCCGGTTGCCGGCATCCTCATTGTCGGGATTTTCCAGCGATATATCATCCGGCGCGAGCTATACAACGGGGAGGCCCGGCTGCGGGCTGACTTCGCCCGCGGGCGCTACCGTATGCCGGTCGCGCTGACCTACTCCCCAATCATCGGATGCGCCGTGACGCTCGGCTTCGGGGGTTCGGCGGGAGCCGAAGGCCCGATTGCCTACTCCGGGGCCGCGATCGGCGACAACGTCGGGAGGCTGCTCGGAATATCGGGGAGGGGCCTGCGCAAGATGATGGCCATAGGGGCCGGAGCGGGTATCGCCGCCATATTCAAGGCACCCGTCGGGGGAGCGCTGTTCACCCTGGAATGTCTCGGAATCGGTTCGAGCCTGATGACGACATTGGCGCTTTTCGCCGGATGCGTCTGCGCGGGGATGACGGAATACGCCGTCTCGGGTATGACCCCCAACATCAGCTTCCCGGCTTTCACAAACTTTGACTGGCATCTAACCCTCCCGCTGATAGCCCTGGGGCTCTTCTGCGGCATCTATTCGGCGTATTATTCAACCATGATGAGAGTCTTCAGCCGCCTGTTCCGGGGGGTCAGCTCCCCCTGGGCGCGCAACATAATCAGCGGCCTGACAATCGGAATCCTCGTGTTCACTTTTCCGGCGCTGTTCGGCGAAGGGTACGGGGTAATCAGCGGCATTCTCGACGGCCACCCGGAGACGACCGTGTTCCGCTCCCCGCTGCTCCACCTGAGCATACCTCCCGGCTCGCTGCTTCTTTTCATATGCTTCGGCGTGCTGGCCCTGAAGGCGATAGGCACCGCCTCGACCAACAACGGCGGAGGCGTGGCGGGGGACTTCGCGCCGACGCTGTTCGCCGGGGCGGTTCTCGGATTTTTCTTCGCGAGGATGGCCGGGGTGCTTTTCGGGGCGGAACTCCCGGTCGCGGACTTCGCCTTCTACGGCATGGCGGGGGTCATGGCTGGAGCGATCCGCGCTCCGCTCATGGCGATGTTCATCGTCACGGAGACCACGATGCAGCCTACGGCGCTCCTTCCGGTGGCCATCGCGGCAACCCTCTCGTATGCCGTCGTCCGCCTTATTGAACGGGCACGCCGGTAAATCCGAAATTTTTCGTATTTTCGCGGGTAAAGATACCGACAATGAAGAAGAAACTGGTTATATTCGACCTGGACGGCACGCTGCTGAACACAATCGCCGACCTTGGGAACGCCACCAACCACGCGCTGGAACAGTGCGGCTTCCCGACGCATCCTGTTCCCGCCTACACAAAATTCGTGGGGAACGGCGTACGCAAACTGATGGAGCGCGTACTCCCGGAAAGCGCCCGCACCCCGGAGCAGGTCGAGGCCATGCTCGTCCACTTCCGCGAATACTACGACGCACACCTTACCTGCGACACGCACCCTTACAACGGGATTCCCGAACTCCTCGAACAGCTCACGCAGCGGGGAATCGCGGTCGCGGTAGCGTCTAATAAATACCAGGCGGCTGTCGAGCGGCTCATAAACCATTATTTCCCAGACATCGCCTGGGCGGCGGTAGAGGGGCAGAAAGAGGGGGTACCAGTGAAGCCGGATCCGTCGATTGTGTTCGAGATTCTGGGGAAATGCCCTACGCCTAAGGCCGAGGTGCTTTACGTCGGGGATTCGGGGGTAGACATGGAAACGGCCCGCCGCGCGTGTGTTGATTCCGCGGGGGTTACCTGGGGGTTCCGCCCCGTCGCCGAGCTGCGCGAATACCGCGCCGACAACATTATCGAAGTCCCCTCCGCGATTCTGAGGCTCTGCGCGATCTGATTGCGGCCCGGGGCTTTCCCTTCGCTCGGCTCACGCCTCGCGCACCAAGCGGCAGCTTCGGGGCCCCGGCCCCTCACACCGGGAGCAGAACCCATCCGGCAGGAGGAAAGATCGTATTCCCTAAACCCTAAACAGCCCGGCTCCAGCCGGGCCTAAACCCTGAACCTTACTTGTACATCGCCTCGATTTCGGCGGCGTAGCGGCGGTTGATTACGGGGCGGCGGATTTTGAGGGTGTTTGTCAGCTCGCCGGCCTCCATCGTGAACTCGCGGGGAAGAAGGGTGAACTTCTTGATTTTCTCGAAGCTTGCGAGCCCTTCCTGGAGCTTTTCGATGCGGCGCTGGATCATCTCGCGTACGCGGGAGTTTTTGACAAGCTCCTCGATATTGCCGTACTTGATTTTCTTTTCGCGGGCATACTCCTTGACAGCCTCGATGGCGGGAACTATAATGGCGGTCACATACTTGCGCTGGTCGCCGATTACCGCTACCTGCTCGATAAAGGGGTCTTCGCCCAGGCGGCTCTCGAGAGCCTGGGGGGCAATATACTTGCCGTTGGAGGTCTTGAAGAGGTCTTTGAGGCGGTCGGTCAGCACAATCGCGCCCCTCTCATCGAGATAGCCGGCGTCGCCGGTGCGGAAGAATCCGTCGGGGGTGAAGGCCGCGGCGGTCTCCGCGGGCTTGTTGTAATAGCCGCGCATGACGTTGGGGCCCTTGACCAGGATTTCGTTCTCCTCCCCGATTTTCACCTCCAGGCCGGGAAGGGGCCTGCCTATTGTCCCTACCTCGTAACCCACATAGGGGAAGAAACTTACCGTAGCCGTGGTTTCCGACAGGCCGTAGCCGATCACGATAGGCACCCCCATCGAGCGGAAGAACTCCACGATGGTGGCGCTCAGGGGGGCTCCGGCGGTGGGGAATATGTTGCCGTGCTCGATACCCATTATGCGCTGCACCTTGCGGAAAACGCGGCTGTAATAGAACTGATACCCCTTTTCGAGGAAGAACGGCGCTTTGAGCCCCTGCCGGGCGTAATGGAGGTTGCGCTTGCGCCCCACGCGGAGGGCGCGGGCACAGAGCCAACGGTTGAAAAGCGACATGCGCGTCATCTTGTCCTGGATTGTAGCGTAAGCCTTCTCCCAGAAACGGGGAACGGAGCACATGCAGGTCGGACGCACCTCCTTGAGAGTGTCCTGTATCACGTGCGGGTCGCGGTTGACGTAGACGCGCATCCCGATATAGAGGCAGAGATAGGTCCACGCCTTCTCGAAAATATGGCTCAGGGGGAGGAAGGAGAGGGAGGTGTCGCTGTCGCTCAGCGAGGTAAGCGCCTCGACGTGGATGTCGAGGGCGGCGGAGAAATTCGAGTGCGTCAGAATCGCACCCTTCGGCTCGCCGGTAGTGCCGGAAGTATATAACAGGGTCGCCGTGTCGTCGGGACCGGCGGCGGCGCGGCGGCGCTCCACCTCCGTGCGGCACTCTCCGGAAGCCTCATCTCCAAGGGCGAGAAAATCGCTGAATTTAAGCGTTGTATCGTCTGTGCGCTCAAGCTGTATGTCATCGTAGACGACAATCCGCTCCAACGTTTCAACCGAGGCCGCCACCCTCCGCGCGATCAGGTACTGCTCGGCGGTTCCGACGAAAAGCACTTTGGCACCGGAGTCGCGGACGATATATTCCACTTGCTCGGGAGAGGATGTCGCGTAGATCGAGACAGGGATGGCGCGGTTGGCGAACGCGCCGAAATCGGTGATCAGAATCTTCACGTCGTTGGGCGAGAAGACCGCCACGGTCTCCTGCTCGCCGACACCCAGCGCGGCAAGCGCGCATGCGGCGTTTTCCACCTGGGATTCAAACGATTGCCACGAAGTCGGAATCCACCGGCCACCATCCTCGCGATGGTAAAGCGCCGCACGGTCGCCGTATTTCGCGGCCTGTTTTCCGACAAGTCCAGTTAAAACGTTAGCCATATTTAGAGTTCGTCTATGAGCTGTTGAGTGCCGCGAAGTTACCCCATTTTCAGCACTCTGCGCCCAAAACCCACCCGAATTAACCTCTCTTCACACTTTCGCCCCCCGCAGATTCTGATATAGGGAACTTGCCAAAAATGATTTCTGTAAAGATCATTTTAACAAAGTGATTTTTACAAACATCACTCTCGGAAAAGAAAATCAGTGTTTATCGTTTCCCGGGGAGCAGACCACGGCTGGGAAGTTACTCGGCAATCCATTCACGGTTAAACCATTGGCGACGGCGCATCCAGTCATCAACCGCCTTTTCAGAATGTTTCCTTAACAACTTAAAATCAAGGTCAAGAGGGTAAATACGGCCTATATTGAAAGAGGCGGACACGTCATACATCCCGTGCCAGCCATTTGTCGGAAACTCTTTCGAGCCTCCGTTCACCATATGCTGAAATTTCGGATTACGAAGATATTCGCCATCGAGCACGAAAACAACACTCCAGAAATAGCTGTCCATCGCGTGGATGGACGGTTCCCGGTCACGGGTTACCCTGTCTCGTATACTTGTCTTACATTGCACGCAACCAAAGCAATACGTTTTATCACCGACAGTCGTAATAGCGAACAAATCAAATATATTGCCCTTAATTTGTTCTTTCAGCCAGCTAATATCCCTTGGTTCGTTGGCAATTTCCCCCGCTTTTATCAACGTGTTCAAGTCGCGCTGAAGGATGAAACGAACCGGGAGGTCCCCCATAGCCATTGTGGCAAGTTCTTTAATCATCTCCTCAAAAGCGTGGCCACTCGATTTTTTCCAACTCTGGTCAGCGCTCACAACATCCTGAATCACCCTCAAATCCGCGACACCCGATTTCCTAAACACATGCGCCTCGTAGATGGAGTGCCATAAAACAGATATATGGTTAGGGAATTTTCTCATTCCCTCAATAATGGTCTGCTTTATAGCAAACTTCTGAGATGATGTCTCTATATCATCCCGCTGCCGATCTTTTACGGCTGTTTTAGCTTTTTCAGAAAGTTCAGAAAACGATCGGTCATACTCGGCCTGGTAACAATCCAAGTAGGTTCTAACACAAAACTCCTTAATTTCGTTTTCCATGCTTATTGAATTGATTGGAGAATATTGATTACCTGTTTACCCCACGCATACGCCAAAAGGGGAGGCACAGCGTCGCCAATCTGCTCATACTTATCTTGAACAGAACGGTCAATATGCGGCACCAGGAACGGTCCGTGGAATACGTATGAGTCGGGAAAAGACTGTAGACGCGCACATTCGCGAACGGTCAGCGCCCGATTGGCTGTCGGATGCACGAACTCGTCGAGACAATGACTCGTCACGGTAGAAGAGGGCTCATCAAGTTTCAAACGCACATTCCGTTTTATGAACATTTTTTTCGGAAGAATCCTTGACCTTTGCAGATTCTCAATCTCTTCGGGAGAAAAACGCTCAAACAAATCTTTCAATCCCTCTCCCGGCTTTAACAACGAGAACCTGAGGATAGTATGGCCTCGGTGCTTCATCGGAGTTTGTAGCAGCAACTCAGTCTGAGAGCCTCCTTTCCTCTTCCAAAACTCGTTATCCTTCAACAAAGCGGAATACTCGCTTTCCTCATTCACATATTCGGTAGGAGAAATCGCAGTATTAGGCGTAACGTTAGGAAGCCCCATAAAGGCATCACGCACAGTAGTCACTCTCTTGGCGGTAGGCTTTGGCGGGGACAATACCACATCTTTTAAGCGCGACGCAAGGATAAAGTAACGGTTACGTTTCTGCGGCACACCAAATTGCGTCGCGTCAAGGACAATTTCTATAAAATTACCATATCCGGCTTCCTTCAACTCTTTCTTCAAGACATCGACAATTAACGTGTCAGAGTCTTTTTGTGTCTTCTTTGAGGTTATCCCCGGCACATTTTCAAACAACAGCAGCTTCGCATTACAAATTTTTGCGATTCTAATCCCCTCGCGAAACAAAAACTGGCGGTCGTCATAGAATGAGCGCGATGTGTTACCTGCTGTCGAGAATGTCTCACAAGGCATTCCGGAAGTCACCAAATCCACTCCCTCCGCAGGAACAAACGGTAAGATCTGTTCCGCCTCCACATTTCGGATGTCGGAATGAATGACATGGACTTCAGGATGATTCGCACTATATGTGTCGCAACATGTCTTGATGTATTCTATTGCTACCAGTGTACGGAATCCAGACGCTGTAAGACCCGTACAAATCCCACCGGGACCTGCGAAGCAATCAATGTGCGTAAATTTTCGATTATCAGACATTAAGCAACTATTTTTTAACGTGGAAGGGAGGGGGGAATCAGCGGGCGAGCTTGAGGAGGTGGACGGCGGTGGGGCCGAGGTGGATGCGGACGATGTAGGCGGGGGAGGAGAAGGGGGCGGCGTCGAGAGTGAAGTCGAGGGAGGAGACCGCGGGGATGAAGGCGAGGCGCAGACCGGAGAGGTCGTAAAGCTCTACGGCGGTAATTTCGAAGGTGGAGGTCAGGCGCAGCAGGGTGCCTTCGAAGCGGGCTGTCACTTCGGCGGTTTCGGGAGTGGGGGGGGCGTCGATGCCTGTCTCGCCACTGGTTTTGGCCTCGATTTTGAACTCCTTCCACTGGGGAGCGGCCTTAAAGGTGTCGAGCATATCGGGGGCGACGTAGAGGGTGGTGTTTGGCTTGTCGAGGTTGCCGAAGATGTCGTCGCCGATTTCGGGGAGGTCGGAGAGGTCGGTCGCGTCAATAGAGCGTACCCCAGTCCAGTTAGCGAATGCGGAGTCGCCGACCTTGCGAAGCTCGGCGGGGAGGTAGACCGACTCGCCGACGGAGGTATAGGCCAAGGCGTATTCGCCAATTTCCCCTATGGAGGAGGCTTCAGCCGCGCCGAGGCCGCTGACAGCCTTCACGCCGGTAAAGGTGTGGGGCGCTACCTCGGAGAGGGTACCGGGGAGGCCCGCGGCTCCCACTTCGGCGTTGGCGTCGCGGAAGAAAGCGCCCTGGCCGATCGCGCGGGGAAGGTTGCCCGAGAATGTGACGACTCCGAGTTCGGCGCATCCGAGGAAGGCCCAGGGAGCTATGGAGTCGATGTCGTTAAGGGTCACGGAAGTAAGGCCGCTGTTGGCAAACGCTTTCTCGCCGATAACGCGTACGGAAGCCGGAATCGCCAGGGAGCGGAGGGAGGAGCAGCCGCAGAAAGTCGCGGCCGGAATCTCGGCGAGGGGTGCGGCGAGCGTCGCGGAGGCGAGCGAAGAGCAACCCCGGAAGGTCCCTGTCCCAAGGCGGCTTACGGTCGAGGGGAGGGTCACAGAGGCGAGGCGGAGCGCGTCGGCGAAGGCGGAGTTGCCGATGGAGGCGACTCCGGCTGGAACGGCCACGGATTCGAGCGAGGTAGCCGCGAAGGCCCCCTCCCCTATCGAGGCGGTATTGGAGGGGAACGCGAAGCTCGACAGTTTCATCCCGAGGAACGCCGCGGGAGGTATGGCTCCAGCCGGGGAATAAGCTACGGAGTTAAGCAACGGCTCGCCGTCGTACTCGTCGATAGTGGCCCCGGAGAGGTCGAGGGAGGTCAGCGCCCCCATCTCGGAATGGATGAACATAAGGTCGGCGGCGTTAACCGAGCCGCTGACTTTCAGCGAGGGGGCGTCGGTAGCGGAGCCGACAGCCTCGGCGAGCTTTCCGGCGGTCGAGTTAACGTCAAGAGCGACAGCCGATAAAGCGGCCGCGGCGGATATCGAGAACGCGATGATATGCTTCATTGGGGTAATGTACACAATAATACATTAATATAACTGAAATAAGCCCGGTTTATTGCCCCGCGGGGGCGCTGAAATTCAACCGCGCAATATCAGGGCGGTAAATCCGTTATTTAGAAGAAATTTCAACTCACAGATGGCAAAATCTCTTTCCCGGGGGCGGTTCGCACCCCTCGCATACAAGATATTATTTTGGGTCGCCGCTACCTTCGGGCTGGCGGGGACGCTGAGCTCGTGCATCGAGGACGGATTCACCTCCTCCCCGTCGGACCAGCCGACCTTCTCGACCGACAAACTCCGCATGGCCGACCTTTTCACTCTCGAGGCATCCCCGACAAACCGCTTCATCGTCTACAACCGCCACGACAAGGGGCTTAACATCAGCTCCGTAAGGTTCACGGATGACCCGGAGGGGCGTTTCAGAATGAACGTCGACGGGATGGCCGGGCGCGAGTTTTCCAACGTCGAAATCCGCGCAAAAGACTCTATTTTCGTGTTCGTGGAGGCCACGCTGCCGGAGAACGGCAACGGGGAGCCGGTCGACATACTGGCCCATATCGAATTCATTACCAACGGCGTGGCCTCGGAAATGCCGGTGAAGGTCACCGGGCAGGACGCGGTCCGCCTCCACGGAGGCACAATATACGACACTGACGCGGTCCTGACCGCCGAGAAGCCGTACCTGGTGCGCGACAGCATCGTTGTGGCGCAGGGAGCCACCCTCGCGATCGAGGCCGGGGCACGGCTGTACTTCCACGACGGGGCCTCGCTCAGAGTCGACGGCACCCTCGACGTCCGCGGAACGGCGGAAAAACCGGTGCAGATGACCGGCGACCGCCGGGGCTTCGTCGCGGCACAGATTCCGTACGAAATCATGTCGGGACAATGGGACGGCATCATCTTCCGTCCGACCTCAACCGCCAACCGCCTGGTACACGCTTCGATCCGCAATACGAAATACGGCATCGCGGCCGACAACGCCCAATCCGTCGGCTCCGAGCCGGGGCTTTACATGCAGAACTGCGTCGTACGCAACTCGCAGGGATACGTCCTCGAAACCCTCTTCACCGACGTTACGGCCATCGGCTGCGAGCTGGCGGAGGCCTCCTCGGGCATAATGTCGCTCACCGGGGGTAACCACCGCTTCAACCAGTGCACGATAGCCAACTATTATCTGTTTACCGCCTTGGGGGGCCCGGCCGTGCAGCTCGCGCAGACGGGATTCGCCGACGAGGAGCCGGCAGACCCGGAGCGGCCTATGATGACCGCCGAGTTCGCCAACTGCATCCTCTACGGCAACGGCACGGAGCTGTCGCACCCCGACCTTACCGGGACCGCCATCACTTTCCGGCGCTGCCTGCTGAAATCCGCCGGAACTGACGACGACAACTTCATCGACTGCCTCTGGGACACCGACCCGATGTACTACACCGAGCGCTCGGAATACATCTTCGACTACCGTCTGCGCCCCGACTCTCCCGCGGCCGGAGCCGCCTCCATCGACCTTATGGACCCAGCGGCCGAGACCGACATCTACGGCACCCCGCGCCTCCCCGCCCCCGACCTGGGAGCCTACCAGACCGCTCCCACAGAGGGCGAATAACATAGCATAGGGGAAAAGCAACCATCCGTTAGCGGCGGAGCCGCGGTGTAATTATAGCACCTGGTCGAGCGACCAAAGGGAGCGAAGGCCTGGTGTTATATCGGGCCGATGAAATGGGCCTCGAAGAGGTCCGGTAATTTTCATCCAGTTGCCCGATTTCGATATTAGCGGACCTCTTCGAGGCCCACATCCACGCCTACGACAAAACACCGCACCTTCGCGGCTCCGCCGCTCGATACGGTGCTATAATTACACCGCGGCTTCGCCGCTCCGAATATGCAGCGCGCCGCGTCAGAGGGACTGACGCGGCGCGCTGTTGTATGGGATTATGAGACACCCTGCTACATGAAGCAGAGGATGAGAGCCTGGGCGGCGACCACGCGGAGGAACATCGTCAGCGGGTAAACGGTCGAATAGGCGACCGCCGGAGCGTCGGAACCGGTGGAGTTGCCGGCATACGCCAGGGCGGGGGGATCGGTGTAACCGCCGGACATAAGTCCCATGATGGTCAGATAGTTTATCTTGTAGACACCGCGGGCAATCAGGCCGACAACCAGCAGGGGCACGAAAGTGATGATGAAGCCCCAGATTACCCACCACATACCGGTATAGTTGAACACCGTGGAGGCGAAGTTGGCTCCCGCGCCTATGCCTACCGCGGCGAGGAACAGGCATATTCCCAACTCGCGCAGCATCAGCGAGGCCGAAGAGGAGGTATAGGTGACTAACTTGAACTTGTAGCCGAAGCGGCTCAGGAGAATAGCCACTACGAGGGGACCTCCGGCCAGGCCGAGCTTCATGCCGAAACCGACGTTGATCGAGCCGACGATGATACCGAAGAGGATGCCGACGAAGATTGTAATCAGGTTGGGATGGTCGAGACGCTTCATCGAGTTGCCGAGCTTCGAGGAGAGGCGGTCGATGTCGTTAAGGTCGCCGACAATCGTAATACGGTCGCCTATCTGGAGGCGGAGGCCCGGAGTCGCGAGCAGGTCGACACCGGCACGGTTCACGCGGGTGCAGTTAAGGTTGTAACCCTTGTGGAGCCGGAGCTTTCCGAGGGCGACGCCGTTATAGGAGTTGTTGGTAATCAGGATTCGGCGGCTGACAACGTGCTCGGGAGCGACCTCGTTCCAGTCCTCGTCGTCCATCTCGATTGCCGGGCCCACGACAGCCTCGAAGCTGGGGAGGTCGACGGCGTTCATTACGACATAGAGCTTGTCGCCGACGCGGATCTGGGTAGTCGACTTGGGGATAATCGTCGAACCGTCCTGCTGCATGAGGCGCGACACGACGAACTCGCAGTGGATAATCTGGTGGAGCTGCACCAGGGTGCGTCCGTTAATCAGCGCGTTCGTGACCTCGAACGAAGCGAGGAAAGGCTTGCCCTGACCGTCTTCGGCCTCCGCGTTCATCGCCTCTACTTCTTTTTCGGTCTTGACCCCGAAGACAGCCTTGATAATCAGCATCGCCATGATAATGCCAAGCACGCCAAGGGGATACGCGGCGGCGTAGCCCATCGACATCACGTTGACCGCCTCGGGATTCCCGGCGGCCTGCTGCGCGGCGGCGAGACCGGGAGTATTGGTGACGGCACCCGACATGACGCCTACCAGGGCCTCCATCGACGTGTTGCCGTCGATATAGTAAATGGCGAGCACGATCGCGACGTTCAGCGCTATTCCGAGGACGGCCAGCATGTTAAGCCTTATGCCACCCTCCTTGAAAGAGGAGAAGAAGGCCGGCCCTACCTGGAGGCCGATCGCGAAGATAAACAGAATCAGGCCGAACTCGCGGACGAATTTCAGCACGTCGGGCTGCACCGTATAGCCGAAATGGCCCATCAGGATGCCGACGAACAGCACGAAAGTGACGCCCAGCGAAATCCCCGCGACGCGGAGCTTGCCAAGGTAGATGCCCGCGGCGATCACGAACGACAGCAGCACCAGAGTGCTTGCCAACGACGTATTCCCCGGCAGGAGCAGGTCAGAAAAGAAATCCATAAATAAATAGTGCCTTAAAAAACAGTACCTTAAATAAATTCGTTTTTCAACCGCGAAGTTACGCCTTTTTCGCGGATTTTAACACCTTTTCCGGCAGTTTTCCCGCGGAAAATTCCGCGGCGGTCTCCGATGTGTCTACTTTTTTGCGCGCAAATTTGTTATTCTATTGATAATAAGTTATATTCGCGCAATAAAGAACAAGCATTATGGAAACATTATCAGTAAGAGATTATAGAAACAGCCTTGCCGCCTCCTTCTCCAAGGCTGACAGAGGGGAGACCGTCCTCATCCGCCGGAAAAACCAGATTTACGCCCTGGTAAGCGTAGGCCGCGAGGACTTGATGGTCACACCTGAGCTTCAGGCCCGGATCGCCGAGGCGGAGAATGCCTGCAAAGAGGGGCGTTGCGTCTCCTGCCGGTCGAAAGAGGAACTTGAAAATTTCCTTGAATCCCTGTGATGTACACGCTTAAATTCGACCAAAAGGTAACCGGGGTAATCGCCAAATGGAAGAAATCCAACCCTATCCTTTTCAAAAAACTGTCGAAAATCCTTGCCGCTATCGCCGAAAATCCCCGCCACGGAATCGGGCATCCCGAACCTATGGTCGGCGGTGGCGGCGTAACCTATTCCCGACACATATCCGCCCATAACAGAATCATATACCGCATTCACGACGAGGAGGTTTATGTCCTGATTATCGAACTGGAAGGGCATTACAACGACAAATAAGTATTTTAAGGTGAAGAGTGAAAGGTGAAGGATTGAGCTTGCGCAAGTTGAATAGTCAGTAGCGGAGGTTGAACTTGATTTTGTGGTTACGGGCCCAGCGCTTCCAGAAGCGCTCGCGGTAAGCGAGGAGCTCGGCGCTGGCGGCGTCGGGGTCCGCGCCGCGGGCCAGAGCGTATTCGCGGGCCAGGAGGTCAAACATCTCGGGCTGCCCCCAGAGACGCACGAAGCCGCGAAGCCCTTCGCGGAAGTCAACGGGGCGGAACTCCATGCGGTTGATGTCAACCAGCGAGAAGAGCCACCCCCCGCGGCCGTCGCTGTCGAAAAGGATGTTGCCGGGGGAATAGTCGCGGTGGATGATTTCAGCTTCGTGGAGGCGCGCGGTGAGGCGCGCAAACTCCCTCATTACCGGGCCGAACTGCTCCTCCGTCGCATCGCCGAACTCGAAAAAGCGCCTGCGCAGCCCGCTCTGGACGCTGACGAAATAAGAAAAGGCAATCAGGCCCCCCTCGCGCCGCTCGATATAGGCCACGGGTGCCGGGGTATCGAACCCTTTTTCAAGCAGCACACGCGGGTACTCGAAGGCGCGTACCCCCTTGGGCTTGCGGAGGAACGTATAAGCGACGCGGTTAATCCATATAGGCACTCGGTAGCGCTTGACGTTCAGCTCAGGCCCCCCGGGAGGGGTGACGGCCCGGATTTCATTGCGCCCCGAATGGATGACGCGGCCTCCGGCGAAATGCTCCTCGATATTCTCGAGGTATGGGCGCAGGTGCTCGTACTCAGGGGCTATTCGTATCAGAGGTCGGCTCATAAGGGAGGGGGGTTATTTGTCTTTCCAGAAGAATTTGCTGCCCGTGTGCTGGACGCGCTTCTCCACGGGCGGAATAGTCATATAGTCCGGGTACTGCGGAATCATGAACGTATGGTAGTCCTTCGGCACGCGCACCTCGGTGTCCTCAAACGGCATGAGCATTGTTTCGTCCAGGATGTCGGCGGGATAATGGTCGCGGTAGACCCATCTTCTCACACCAAGCTGGGAGACGTGGCCTGTCGCCCCGACGGGATATTTGCGCATCATTCCCAACAGTTTGTTGTTCTGCGCCATAATGTCGGCCTTAGAGTATTTCAGCCGCTTTGCCAAGGCACGCGCCCAGCGCTGCCATAGTTTTTTCCCGCCAGAAAGATGGCTCAGGTCGGAAAAGGTAGCAAGCGCCTTACGCATATGCACGAGCTTGTTATACTCCGTCCGGCACTCCTCGGCGTCGCGGTCGAACTCCTCCGGATCATCGCTCACGAAGTCGAGAGGGAACACATCGACCCATACGCCGCCGCGCTCACCGGTTTTCCAGCCATATTTGCAGAAAGCCGCCGTATGGCACGTGTCATAAACGCGGGCGAGGGGCTGGTAGGAGTCCTCGCCGGGCACGGCAACCTTCAACCAGTCAGAGCGAAACTCGCGTACGAACCGCTCGTAGTCGGTCCGCGGCATCACGATATCTATATCGTCGTCCCAAGGAATGAATCCCTTGTGGCGCAAGGCTCCGATGAGGGTTCCGTAAGCGACGGTATACCTGATTCCGCGCTCCTCGCAAAACGCGTGGATTTCCTTCAATATTTCGAGAGAGAACAATTGCAGTTCTCTCAGTGTAAGTTCTTTCATTTCTTGTTTTTCCAGTAGAACTTTGTGGCCGAGAGGGTATGCTGCTCGCGCTTGTCCTCCGGCGGGAGTTCCATATAGTTGGGATACTGGGGTATGAGGAAGGTATGGTAGTCCTTCGGCACGCGTACCTCCATGTCCTCGAACGGCATCAGGATGTTGTTGTCGAACAGGTCGGCCGGGAGATGGTCGCGGTAGACCCAGTTGCGGATTCCGAGCTGCGAGACATGGCCCGTGGAGCCCCAGGGATATTTCTCCATCAGCTCCCGCTGCTGGGCGCTCTCCTTCATGAGGTCGGGGAATCCGGCGCGTATCTTCCACCACTGGGCGCGGACCCACCGCCAGGGGAAATGCCAGCGGGGAGGCACGTTGTGCAGGTCGGCGGCCTTGGCGAGCATCTTGCGGCGGCGCACCATTCGGCGGTAGAGCTGACGGCACTCCTCGGCATGGCGGTCGAACTCCTCCGGGTCGTCGGGCACGTTGTCAATAGGGTAAACGTCGATCCACAGTCCCGGGCGTTCCCCCTTTGTCATGAAGGGGTACTTTGTATAGGCCACGGTGTCGCGGGTATCGTAGACGCGGGCGATCGGCTGGCAGGAGTCCTCGCCGGGAATGGCGACCTTGGCCCTGTCGGAGCGGAAGCCGCGGATGAAGCGCTCGTAGTCGGGGCGCGGCATCACGATGTCTATATCGTCGTCCCAGGGTATGAACCCCTTGTGACGCAACACTCCGATCAGCGACCCGTAGGCCATTGAATAGCGTATCCCCTCTGCCTCGCAGTAGGCGTGGATTTCCTTCATTAGGTCGAGCGACAGGAGCTGTATTTCGCGGAGTGTCAGTTCTTTCATTGTATGTGGCAGCAGGTTGTGGTGTGTTATTTTGTGGAAAGCGCGACAGTGTCAGTCCTGTCGATAAAGTCCCGCATCACGCGGCTGAGGGCGAGGCATATACCGCGGCTCACCCCTCCGGCGGAGGCATCGCCGCGCCTTTCGTCGGCAATGGCGCGGAGGAAGGCGAGAATCTGGTATCGTATCCCCTCGCCGTCGAGCTGGAAGAAGTAGCGGCGGTTGTCCTGCGGGTTCTCGAAGCGCGCCTCGAAATAGTCGGTCTTCCACCAGGGGGCGGGGACGTAGATGTAGCCCTTAGTGCCGGAAACGACAAGCTCCCCCTCGCTCTTGACCCCTTTCGCGGCCATAGCCGAGGCGCATCCCGAGGGGTAGACCAGTGAGACTTTCGTAAACTCGTCGTAGCCTCCGACGAGCCGGGAGACAATCTGTTTGGAGCTGTATTCGGTGCCGAGAATCTGGAAGGCCGGGAGGAGGGCGATGGGACCCCAGTCGGCCAGGGAACTCCACTGGAGCTCGACGGACGCCGCGTCGGAGTAGTCGACGGGGCGGAGGGAGGTGCAGGTCGCGTCGACCGACACTACGTCGCCAATCAGCCCTCCGAGCGCCAGGAGCACCAGGCGGCGGTAGGCGGTAGCGTAGGCTGTCTTGCAGCCGGCCATAAGCGCGAGGCCCCGCTCGTCGGCGACGCGGAACAGCTCCGCGGTATCCTCCTCGCTGAGGGTCATCGGGAGTTCGAGCAGTACGTGGCGTCCATGCTCCAGGGCATAGCGGGCCTGGCGGTAATGGTCGCGCGGATGGGAGTATATATATAAGGCGTCAACCTCCCCGACAAGCTCCTCGAACGACTGCCCGGGCGCGGGAGCCTTGGCGGTCGCGCCGTCGACGTAGCCACATTCGGCGATGTACTTCTCCGTGACGGAGCTTTGGCCGACCACGCCTATGACGACGTGGCGGCGCGCCGAGCGCAGCTCGGTGCTCGACACCCCGGCGGTGCGCTCGAGGTAGACTACCTCGCAGTATGGTTTCAGATAGTCGAATTTCCCTTCCCAGTCGCTTCCGATGGCGAAAATGTCGATTCCGCGGCCGCGTATATCGTCGATTTTCTGCCCCTCGTACTCCTCGGCTATAATCTCGTCGGCGATACCCGTGGCCCTGAGCGCCTCGACGCGCTCCATGAAACTCTGGCGCACGTTGATTTTCCCCCTGGCGCGGTCGAAGGCGTCGGAGGTGACCCCTACGACGAGGTAGTCGCCGAGAGCTTTCGCACGCTCCAGCAGGCGTATGTGGCCGTGGTGGAGGAGGTCGTAGGTGCCGTATGTGATGACTTTCTTCACTGGGGAGGAGTGTTTTCGTGTCAAATCAGCCCGCGGCGTAGCATGTCGCGCAGGGCAGCAATCAGAGCGTCATTGTCGGCGGTCGAGAGCGCCCCGATATGTCCGACGCGGAAAACGCTGTCGCGCAGCTCCCCGCCGTTGGGGCACACCCAGATGCCGTATTCGTCTTTGAGGGTGGTGAAAATATCGTAGGCCGAGGCGGTCAGAGGGTGGAGGGGGGTGACGGCGTTCGACAGGCTCTCGGAAACAATCTCGAAGGGGAGCCCCGCGAGCTTGCCGCGGAAGTCGGCGGCTATGGCCGCGACAGACTCATTCTCGGAAGACGCTCCCCCGGCGGCTTCAATCTCGCGCAGGCGGGTATTGATCTGGCGCAGGATTCCGACAGCGGGAGTAAACGGGGTCTGGCCCCGCTCACCGTTGACAAGCGCGTCGCGCAGGTCGAGGTACATGCATTTCCGTTGCGCCTTCATCGCGCGGCTCACCCCTTCGGGGGAGAGGGTTATGATCGAGACTCCGGGAGGGCACGCGAGCGCCTTCTGCGACCCGGTAATCATCGCCCCGGCACCAAGAGCCGCCATGTCGAAATCGTCGGCCAGGAATGAACTTATCGCGTCGACTATCAGGAACAGCCCCTCGCGGCGGCAGAAGTCGGCAATCATGCGAATGTCGTAGAGCACGCCGGTGGAGGTCTCGTGGACGTTCACCACCAGCGCCGTATATCCCTGACCAGCGTATTGCTCCAACTGTTCCTTTCGGAGAGCCTTGCCGGGAGCCAGGCGGATTTCGGTATGTGGTATGCCGTGGAGCTCGAGCAGCTCCACGAAGCGATGGCCGAAGCTGCCGCCGTTTATGGCCAGCACCTTGTCGGACGGGGTCAGGAGGTTCATCACCGCTGCCTCCATCGAAGCGGTTCCCGAGCCGGTTATGAACACGGCGCGGCTCCCCTCCGGGGCCTTGGCGAAACGGAGCATCAGACGCTCGTTTTCGAGCATCAGCTCAGAAAATTCCGGGGTACGGAAATACGGCACCTGCTCCGCGCCGACGGCGCGGACCGCGTCAGACGACTGCACCGGGCCGACAGTGAAATTTATCATAGAACACTTACATTCTTATAACGCGAAGTTAAGCATAATTTCGCACTTTTGCCTAACTATATCGAAATTCAGACAAATCCCGCTCCATCACCCCCTCCGGCCCCCGCGACCGAAGCATTTGTTAATTTTGTGTTAATGCCGGGTTATAACCGGGGATTCGCGCAAATTCCGCGGTTTTTGCCGGTTATAACCGGCAAAATGGAGGCTTAAATTAGCTGAATAATGCCAAAATAAACAAAATGGTTTTGTGATTTGTTAAATAAGTGTTAACTTTGTCGTCCAACGTTTCAACGCAAACATCAAAATTTCATCTTTATGAAGAAGTTATTACTCATAGCAGCCCTTGCCGCCGGAACAATCGGCGCGGCTGCGCAGGTGACGGTCGCCGGTAGCAAGTTCACCGACAACTGGTCGTTCACCATCAAAGGTGGCGCCGTTACCCCGCTGAAGAACCACAGCTTCATCAAATCGGCCCGCGGCATCGTAGGCGCCGAGTTCCGCAAGCAGGTTACCCCCTGCCTGGGCCTGGGCGTCGAAGGGGAATGGACCGTCAACACCTCCGCCTGGAGCGGATATAAGTCGAACAACGCCTTCGACCACCAGTATGTAGGTGTCTTCGGAACCCTCAACCTCATGAACGCCTTCGCCGGATATACCGGCGCTCCCCGCCTTTTCGAGATGGAAATCGTGGCCGGAACCGGATGGCTCCACGCCTACTACCCCCACACCCAGGGTGGTGACTCCAACACCTGGGGCACCAAGGCCGGGCTGAACTTCAACTTCAACCTCGGACAGGCCAAGGCCTGGACCCTCTCCCTCAAACCCGCCTTCCTCTGGGCAATGAACACCAACGGCGACTTCGGCCCCATGGGAATGGACGCTACCTACAACGGCAACGCGTGCGTATTCCAGCTCCAGGCCGGCGTAACCTACCACTTCGGCAACTCCAACGGCACGCACCACTTCACGATCGTGCGCCCCTACGACCAGGCTGAAATTGACGCCCTCAACGACCAGATCAACGGCCTCCGCGGCGAACTCGAAGCGTGTGGCGCCGGCTCCGCGGCCCTCATGGCCCAGCTCGCCGACCTCCAGGCCCAGCTCGACGCATGCAACCGCCGTCCCGCGGCCGTAGAGAAGGTGGTCAAGGACCTCAACAACATCCGCTACGTCTTCTTCAACCTCAGCAGCGCTACCGTGCAGGCAAACCAGCAGCCCAACATCGCGATGGTTGCCGACGCGCTCAAGGCCAACGGCAACGCGACCTGCACCGTCAAGGGCTACGCCTCCAAGGACGGCTCGCTCGCCTTCAACCGGAAGCTCGCGCAGCGCCGCGCCGACGCCGTCAAGAAGGAACTCGTCAAGCGCTACGGCATCGCCTCCGACCGCGTGCAGGCCGAGGGCCAGGGCATCGGCGACCTCTTCTCCGAGAACTCCTGGAACCGCGTGGCAGTCTGCACCGTCAACGAATAACGCTTGCCCAAAAGAATGAAAAGAGCGGCCGGCGAACCCTGGCGACCGCTTTTTTTGCGCCATAAATGGCAGGGATTTGTTATATTTGCAACCGCAACACATCAAGCACAGAATGAAAGACCTCGTTATAAGCCGCGAAACAACCGAACGCGCCCTGCTCGTGGGCCTCGTCACGCCCCGACAGGGGGAGGCGAAAGTCAACGAATACCTCGACGAACTCGCCTTCCTGGCCCAGACCGCCGGGGCGGAGGTAGTCGACCGCTTTACCCAGAAACTCGAATACCCCAATCCCCGCACATTCGTCGGACAGGGAAAGCTCGAGGAAATCCGCCAGTACGTTGAGAAAAACGACATCGGGATGGTGATTTTCGACGACGACCTATCGACAAAGCAGGTGGCGAACATCGAGAAGGCCCTCCAGGTAAAAATCCTCGACCGCTCGAGCCTGATTCTCGACATCTTCGCCAAGCGGGCCCAGACGGCGACCGCCAAGACGCAGGTCGAGCTGGCGCAGTACCAGTACCTCCTCCCGCGCCTTACCCGCATGTGGACCCACCTCGAACGACAGAAGGGTGGTATAGGCATGCGCGGCCCGGGCGAAACGCAGATCGAGACCGACCGCCGTATAATCCAGCGCCGCATATCCCTGCTCAAGCAGGAGCTGGCCGACATCGACCGCCAGAAGACCCTCCAGCGCAAGAACCGCGGCAAGCTGACCCGCGTCGCGCTCGTCGGCTACACCAACGTCGGGAAATCGACGCTGATGAACCTCCTGAGCAAGAGCGACGTGTTCGCCGAAAACAAGCTCTTCGCGACCCTCGACACGACAGTCCGCAAGGTAATCATCGACAACCTGCCGTTCCTGCTGACCGACACCGTAGGGTTCATACGCAAGCTCCCGCCCCACCTGGTAGAGTCCTTCAAGTCGACCCTCGACGAGGTGCGCGACGCCGACCTGCTGGTCCATGTCGTCGACATCTCCCATCCCGGCTTCGAGGAGCAGATCGAGGTCGTCAACAAGACCCTCGCCGAGGTCTGCGGCTCGGCCGGGAAGCCGGTAATCGTGGTGTTCAACAAGATCGACGCCTACTCCCACGTCCCCAAGGACGAGGACGACCTAACGCCCCGCACCCGCGAGAACATCCCCCTCGAAGAACTCAAACAGACCTGGATGAACCGCCTGGAGCTTGACAACTGCGTCTTCATCTCAGCCAAGAAGGGAATCAATATCGACGAGCTGAAGGACAAGATCTACCAGCGCGCCAAGGAAATCCACTCCGAGCGCTTCCCCTACAACGACTTCCTCTTCAACCATTACGAAGAAGACGCAGCCTCGGAAGGAGAAACTCCTTCCGAGGCGTGAATATGGCTTTCCTATGGGAAAGCCCTGGGTGAAAGGTGAAAAGTGAAGGAAATACTTATATATAGGTAATTAGAATCGCTTTATATCTTTCAGCCCAAAGTCCTTCTTTTCCCTTCTCAAAAAACAATCTTCTTCACTTTTCACCATTCACCATTCACCTTTAGTACAATGCGGACTATGCGATGGAGCAGCCTCGTAAGCGACAAGCGCTTCGGGCTCGAACACTACCACGACCCCCGGCGCGGAAACCGCTCCGAGTTCCAGCGCGACTTCGACCGCCTGGTGTTCTCCTCCCCCTTCCGGCGGTTGCAGAACAAGACGCAGGTGTTCCCCCTGCCGGGAAGCATCTTCGTGCACAACCGCCTGACCCACTCCCTGGAGGTCGCCTCCGTCGGGCGCTCCCTGGCCCGCGAAATCGCCATACTCCTCGCGCCGCGCCACGCCGACGAGGCCGACCGCGCGGCCCTCGACTCCATCGGCGAAATCGTCGCCGCGGCATGCCTCGCCCACGACCTCGGCAACCCCCCGTTCGGCCATTCCGGCGAGAAATCAATTTCGACCTTCTTCTCCGAAGGGGCCGGAGCCGGCCTCCGCGACAGCCTGACCCCGGAGCAGTGGGCCGACCTGGTATGCTTCGAGGGTAACGCCAACGCTTTCCGCCTCCTGACCCACCAGTTCCACGGGCGCCGCGAGGGGGGCTTCGCTATGACCTACTCCATGCTCGCCTCGATTGTCAAATACCCCTGGTCGTCGTCGCTCGCCGGAGAAAAGGGGAAATTCGGCTTCTTCACCTCCGAGGAGGAGAGCTACCGCCGCGTGGCCGACGAGCTGGGAATCCTACGCCTCCCCTCCCCCGACGGCACCCTCCGCTACGCCCGCCATCCGCTGGTCTACATCGTCGAGGCCGCCGACGACATCTGTTACGAGGTGATGGACATCGAGGACGCCCACAAGCTGAAAATCCTCCCGACCCACCAGGTAAAAGACCTCCTTCTCGGCTTCCTCGACCGGGAGCGCCGCGAGCGCGCCCTGCGCGTAATGGCCGCGATCGAAGACCCCAACGAACAGGTCGCGTACCTGCGCTCCTCCGTCATAGGGATACTCGTAAGCTGCTGCGCCGCCGCCTTCGCGGAAAACGAGGAGGCGATTCTCAGCGGCACCTTCACCGGCTCCCTCCTCGACCATATCACCCCCCTGGAGCGCGAGGCCTTCGACCGCTGCAACACCCTCTCGTGGGAGCGCCTCTACTGCGCCCCGGAGGTCGTGGACATCGAGCTGGCCGGTAACCGCATCATCACCTTCCTCCTCGAAAAGCTCGTCGACGCGGTGCGCAATCCCTCGCTCAACTACTCCCGGCTGCTCCTCTCGCAGGTGCCCCGCCAGTACGACGTCGAGGCCCCGACCCTCTTCGGGCGCCTCCAGGCCGTCGTCGACCACGTCTCAGCCATGACCGACGTCTACGCCCTCAACCTCTACCGCCGCCTCAACGGCCATACCCTCCCGGCAGTCTGATTGTTCTTTTGGCTGAGCCGCAAGCTGTCGGGTGGAGTGAGCCGAAGGCGAGCGGCTTCCCCGGGCCTAAACCTTAAACTTTAAACCATTTAGGGTCGCTGGAAATTTGGAAGTTAAGAAAAAAAGACGTACCTTTGCGGCGCTTTGGCCGCCCCGCGCCCGCGAGGAAGCGGCAACGCCTGAGCGCGAGACAATTAAATACTTATTTTATTAACCATTTTTTAAATGACTGAAGAAGTTAAAAACTCTCCAATCGCCGACTTTGACTGGGACGCCTACGAAAACGGCGACACCAAGGCCGAGAAATCGCGCGAGGAGCTTACCCGCACCTACGACGAATCTCTCAACACCGTCAAAGACAAGGAAGTAATCGAAGGTACCATCATCGCCCTCAACAAGCGCGAGGCTGTGGTTAACATCGGCTACAAGTCCGACGGCATCATCCCGATGAACGAGTTCCGCTACAACCCCGACATCAAGGTCGGCGACGTCGTTGAAGTGTTCATCGAAAACCAGGAAGACAAAAAGGGCCAGCTCATCCTCTCCCACCGCAAGGCCCGCGCTTCCCGCTCCTGGGAGCGCGTCAACCAGGCAATGGAAAACGACGAAATCATCAAGGGCTTCATCAAGTGCCGCACAAAGGGCGGCATGATTGTCGACGTGTTCGGCATCGAGGCCTTCCTCCCCGGGTCGCAGATCGACGTCAAGCCCATCCGCGACTACGACATATTCGTTGGCAAGACCATGGAATTCAAGGTTGTGAAAATCAACCCCGAATTCAAGAACGTTGTTGTCAGCCACAAGGCCCTCATCGAGGCTGAGCTGGAACAGCAGAAGAAAGAAATCATCGCGAAGCTCGAAAAGGGCCAGGTGCTCGAAGGTACCGTCAAGAACATCACCTCCTACGGCGTATTCATCGACCTTGGCGGCGTAGACGGCCTGATCCACATCACCGACCTTAGCTGGGGCCGCGTGAACCATCCCGAGGAGGTCGTTCAGCTCGACCAGAAGCTGAACGTCGTAATCCTCGACTTCGACGACGAGAAGAAGCGTATCGCCCTGGGTCTCAAGCAGCTCATGCCGCACCCCTGGGACGCCCTGGCCGAGACCCTCAAGGTCGGCGACAAGGTGAAGGGCAAGGTAGTCGTCATGACCGACTACGGCGCGTTCGTAGAGGTTGCCCCCGGCGTAGAGGGCCTCATCCACGTCAGCGAGATGACCTGGTCGCAGCACCTCCGTTCCGCTCAGGACTTCATGAAGGTCGGCGACGAGATCGAAGCCGTAATCCTGACCCTCGACCGCGAGGACCGCAAGATGAGCCTCGGCCTCAAGCAGCTTAAGAAGGATCCCTGGGAGGACATCGAAGTCCGCTACCCCGTCGGCTCCAAGCACACCGCCAAGGTACGCAACTTCACCAACTTCGGCGTATTCGTCGAAATCGAAGAGGGCGTAGACGGCCTGATCCACATCTCCGACCTGAGCTGGACAAAGAAAGTCAAGCACCCCAGCGAGTTCACCAAGCTCGGCGCAGACATCGACGTTGTCGTTCTCGAAATCGACAAGGAGAACCGCCGCCTCTCCCTGGGCCACAAGCAGCTCGAGGAGAATCCCTGGGACGTGTTCGACACCATCTTCACCGTCGGCTCCGTTCACCCCGGAACCATCATCGAGATGCTCGACAAGGGCGCTGTTGTCGCTCTTCCCTACGGCGTCGAAGGCTTCGCTACCCCGAAGCACCTCGTCAAGGAAGACGGCACCCAGGCCAAGGTAGACGAGAAGCTCGACTTCAAGGTAATCGAGTTCAACAAGGACAGCAAGCGCATCATCCTCTCCCACAGCCGCATCTTCGAAGATGCCAACAAGGCTGAACGCAACGAGGCCCGCAAGGCAAAACGCCAGGCACCCCGCCGCGAAGAGGCTCCCGCAGCCGCTCTGCCCGCCGTTGAGAAGACCACCCTCGGCGACCTCGGCACCCTCCAGGCCCTGAAGGAAAAACTCGCCAACGAGGAATAACCCCGTAATAAAAGCCAAAAGGCCGCGTTTCGGACAACCGAAACGCGGCCTTTTGGCTTTTATTACGGGGAGTTTAAGGTTGAAGGTTTAGGCCCGGCGGAAGCCGGGCTGTTAAGGAGATACTCCGGTTAAAGAAAAAGAGGAAGGAAAAGGGAGAGAAGAAAAGGAGGAAAGGAAGGGAAGAATGGAAAGAAAAAAGGAGGATAGGAGGGAGAGGGGAAGCCGCTCGCCTCCTGACTTCGTCAACGTGTCACCCAAAAATCATCAGAGAAGAGAGGTGCGATG
>CAJUFH010000008.1 GCA_910585755.1 uncultured Muribaculaceae bacterium
CGGAATGCCATTTGTTCCGGGAGCGCATCCCGAATACGAGGCGTTTTATAATGGTCTGACTGGATTCGATAAAGAGGAGTTCAAACGCTTCCGCCGGTCTCACCCTACGCTGACCAATCAAGAAGCTATGTCGATGTTCAAACTTAACCATGGGCTCTCCCGCCACATGGGAATGTCACACGGATTATAGCCCCAACGCCACCGAGAGAAACAAGAGCCTCCCTCGGTGGCGTTATTAGCAATGTTAGCAATTAAAGTCTAAAGTTTACCAATTTGGATTTGTCAGCAAATCAGGGTGATTGGGGACATATAATAAATCAAATACAAAAATGTACTCGTTAATAACATTTTTTATTTGAATAGGTAACATAAGTCTAAGCTGTTTCCCTTTTAAATGAGGCGAAGAAGGGAACATTGAATCACTTACCCATTCGCTTTAATGTTATACTGCCATCAGAATTAAGGAATTGTTTCCCAATGTTATCAGTATATATGTTCAAGTCATCTACTTGAAGAGTGATATTCTGATTAGTAAATGGATTGGTTACAGAATAGCATAACGTAGGATACGAATCATATCCTATTGATTTCATTATAAGACTATCTACTGTTAAATAGGTCTTATTTTGAGCTGCAAGCTGCTTGCCTTGAATTTGAAGTGCCGCTTCATTAAATTTATCTACGAAAAACAGCGGCACACGATAGTTTTCTGTATTAGCAAATGTATTTTTGCCGTATGAGTAATACTCTGGATAGTTTAGAAATTCAAATTTAATTTTGGCTGAAGGATTGTTCTTTTCAACCATTTCAAACTTGATTTTTTTATCATTTCCAGAAACTTTTTTTATTATATATGGTGTATGAAATTTACCATAAAACAATTCGGAAAATTTCTTATCATCATAAGAAGGTTTTTCTTTGGGCAAGTACTGTACAACTTGACCTACATATTGTTTGTATCCCTCTGCATTGGGGAAATAATCAAGCCCAAATTCTCCGAAATGGGCTTCGGGATGGTCGCCTGCCAATGCAGTAGATAACCCCGCAATAAGGCAGATGATGAAAGATAAAACTTGTTTCATATGCTGTGCTTTTGAGTAATTTATAACTTACTACATGATAAATTTAACAAGAAAACGTGAGCCAACTATGCCACGTTCTAGTTTGAAGGTCCTGAGAAAACCTGTGAGCAGATGTAACAATAGTAGCTCACGCTATACGCGTGAGAGCCACTATGCTTTTCCTTGCTCAGTTTATGAATTTCTCAGGTTCTCAAACTACAAGATAAGCATAACGCTTCCTTATTTCAATATGTCTTTGGACGGCGTACACCAATCCAAGTGCAAAGATACAAATATTTTTTGAGATTTTAACGGTTAAGCGTGGTGACCCGGCAAAATTCTTGCTGAGGTCACCACATTTTTACTGCTCGATTATGGTTAAAATCTGTTAAAGCTTGGGGTTACGAGGCGGTGAGGTGGGGTTGAATGAAGCTGAACGAATTTAGATGAATTTGAAATATATACTGATTATCAACGCATTAAGCCCCAGCAACAAAAGATATACACCTATCGCATCACGCATAATAAGCAATATTTCAATACGTTAGCATGGGCGTGGTGACTTTTATGGTGACCCGGAGGGGTGGAGTTAAACAAAAGACCGCTAACTCATTGAGAATTAGCGGTCTTAGGTGGTGCCAACGGGCACAACGCGGTTACTGCTCGTCAGTAGTTTAATACCCTATTGTGCCGACATTGTGCCGACTTTGAGGGGTTTATTTTGCTTTACGGTCGCTCATTAGTATTTCGATTGTCCGCTCTTTTTCCTTCAGTAGTTCCTTCAGGTGAGCCACCTCGCGGCGGAGTGCGACGGATTCGTCGGCGGCGAATCCGTCGAAGAAGATACCAGCCGACACGCCTAATTCTTTGGCGATTAGCTCTATTGTTGTCGAGTTGGTCGAACCGCGTCGGATTGCGCTCTGTATGGAGCTTTCATCGCGGCCTATTCGTTGCGACAGCTCTCGAATAGTCATTTTCTTGCGCTCACACAAATCTCTGATTAAAAGAAGATTAGCCATCGGATTTAATATTTTACAATTTTTAACAGGGATTATTTACCTGACTAATGGGATTTATTACTACATTTGCAGAGTAAAATTAACAAAAATATTTCAGTTCTACAAATGAAGAATCAAATTAAAGACCTTACGGACTCTAATATTTTGCGCGGTTGGCTGGATTCTCTCCCCCGCGCAGACTACAACAAGCATAAAGCCGGTTTGGTTGTCGCTTGTGCCGAAAGCAGAAGCAAAATACTGAACTGGATATACGGGCGTTGCAAAGTGCCAAACTCGGCAAAGAAACTAATAAACGCCTATACCCTTCAGGTTTCAGGTAAGGAAATATTCACGATAGCCAAGCCGGAGGAATTGACCGAAGGCGTAAGCGGCCACGCCTCCGGCACGGCTATTTAATAACCATATAACCCCGCTCGAAATATGAAAAAAATTATCACCTTCGGACAGCACTCCGCAGAACTCCATGCCGGCGAACATCGTGCCGCTCTCGTAATATCCGAAAAGTGCTTACCGGTTGGCCTCGCCGACGTGCTTAATGAAGCCGGCGACATACACGTCCACAACGTCCAGAAGAATGACGACGGTTTCGGTTGTATCGGTATCACCCACGACCTCTCCGTTTCCGACCTTATAGCCGAGGTTTGTGACGCTATTACTCGCGTGTACGACACTGATACGACCGTTTCAAATGCGCGACCCTAAAACGCTGTATGATTTACGCTATTATGCCCGTCGACGTGGCTACCGTTTCAGTAAAACGGAGCGAGTAGTCACAACGCCGGAGGCGAATCGTTCCGCCCGCGTGGAGGAACGGCTGAAGGCTTTCGGTTATGGGATTCAACTAAATTTATTCAGCGATGAAAAATAATACCGTGTGCGTCCTTCCCCCTCTTTCGGTTTATTCGTCACTTTGCAAGACCGTTACCCCTCAATCTCGAAAAATGGGGGGGGTAGAAATCGCCCTAAATTTTTGTAATTATGTAACTTGTCACATGATATGGTAACACCTGAACAGTTATACGCCGCAACAGACGACGGCCTCCGTATCATTGCGCTGCATTACCCCGACGCTCCCGAAGCTGCAAGGACTAACAGGTCGTTCAAGGCAAGACCCGACGAGCGCACTCCGAGCGCAAGGGTCAAACTAATGAAAGCCAAGGATGGGGCGCAAGTCTGGAAAATGACAGATTTCGGCGACGAAGGCAGAGCCGAAAGCCCTATTTCCATACACATGAAGCAAACCGGGTTAACCTTCCGTGAAGCTATCCTCGACCTTTCGGCTATCTTTAATATTACCGATGAAATAAATCGTTCCGTCAACCGGCCGGACGTTCGCCGTCAACCGGCCACAGTGGAACAAACGGAGGGTTCATGGGATAAGGATATTAACCAAGAGTTTACGGCAAAGGAGTGCGAGATTATGGGGCCGCGTGTCACTCCTGACACACTGAAGGCTCTCCACTGGTACCGGGCTAACCATGTCGTTACAGTCAGGAACCGCGAGGCTGTTTATAAATACTCAAACGAGAACTACCCGATTTTTATCCGCGAATGTTGGTTTACTGATTCAAAGGGTAATCGTGATTGCTTTTATAAGATTTACGAGCCTCTGAACCCGGAGAAACAGTGGCGTTTCCAATACCAGCCAGCCGGGAAGAAACCACAAAGCTACATTAATGGTTTGTTTGAGCTTGCCGCAGCATGGAGAGCGTACAACGATACCGAGGAAGCAAAGTGGACCGCCGACCCTGCAAACGAGCACAAGCCCTACCGAGAACAAAAATTACCCGAAGCGATCATTTGCTCCGGCGAACGCGACGCGGTTTGTGTCCGCTCTCTCGGTTACTACCCTTTGTGGTTCAATTCCGAAACTTATCAAGTAAGCCAAGAGGAGTGGAACCAGATAACGAAATATGTCGAAACTGTCTATAATATACCTGACATCGACGCAACCGGTCGCCTGAAAGGTACGGAACTCGCTTTACGCTTTATCGACATACACACCATTTGGCTACCCGAAAAACTGTCCTCATACCGCGACAACCGAGGGAAACCCCGTAAGGATTTCCGAGATTGGATGGAGATATGGAGCAGCAAGGGCGATTTTCGCGGCCTTCTGAACCTCGCTACACCCGCAAGGTTCTGGGTTGAATCATGGAACGAGAAAACCAAGAAGAAAAAATATTCGATAGACATTTCATGTCTGCACGAATTTTTAATGTTGAACGGATTCTACACCCTTCGCGACAAACACGCACCGGGTACGCAGTTCGTGAGGATTCAAGGCAATATCGTGAAGCTCGTTACGCCCAAGGAGATACGCGAATTTGTTCTAAACTGGGCAATAGACAGCAAACAAGAGCGCGAACTGCGCAACCAGATATTGCAAGATTCCAAGTTGTCGGCTCAATACCTCGAAGCCCTTCGAGAAATTGACCCGGATTTCACCAACTACACCGAGCGTTCACAGTTCTTTTATTTCCCGAAATTTACCGTCGAGGTTACAGGGCGCGAGATTATCAAGCACGACAACCGCGCCGCCTCTGCCGGTCGTTATGTCTGGGAGGAGAATGTTATCAACCATAACATTAAATTCCTTCCTGATATGTTCACGATTACCCACCCCGAAGGGCAATACGAAAGCGAAGATTTCGACATCGAGGTGGCCGAAAATCAAACCTCGAATTATTTCAAATACCTGATTAACTCCTCCCGTATTTATTGGCGCAAGGAGTTGGAGGAGCAAGTTAACGCTATGTCGCCGGAAGAAGGGGCGGCGTATCTCGCAGCTCATAAGTTTGACATCGCCGGCCCGGCGTTGACCGCCGCAGAGATTCAGGAGCAAAAACAGTGTCTTATCAACAAGATTTTTACAATCGGGTTTATGATGCACCGTTACAAGTCAGAGTCGAGAGCGTGGGCCCCGTTCGTCATGGATAACGTAGTGGGCGAGAACGACCAGTGTAACGGACGTTCCGGCAAATCCTTCATGTTCCGCGCCCTCTCGAATTTCACGCGCTGGCTGAAGCTGTCTGGGCGTAACCCTAAATTACTGGAGAATCAATTTGCTTTCGAGCAAGTAAGCAAACATCTCGGAATCGTTGTTGTTGACGATTGCGACGAATATTTACCGTTCAAACAGTTTTACGATAATATCACGTCGGACATCACGATTAACACAAAGAATGTTTCAGCCTACACACTGACGTTTCAAGACGCGCCGAAATTCGCCTTTACTACGAACTACGTCCCGAAGGAGTTCGACGGTTCAAGTGTTGGCCGTATGCTGTTCGTCGTATTCTCCGACTACTACCACCAAAGAACAGAAGATAACGACTATCTCGAAACCCGTCAGATTCGCACGGACTTTAACAAAGACCTGTTCGGCAGCGCATACACCGAAGCCGAGTGGGAGGCGGATATAAATTTTGTACTCCAGTGCGTGAAATTTTATCTTTCCGTCGCTCCGTTGCAAGTCAAAATCGAGCCGCAGATGGGTAATATCATATTCCGTAAGTATCTCCGGGATATGTCCGACAATTTCCGCGAGTGGGCCGAAGGTTATTTCTCTGTTGATGAAAACGGGTGCGGTGATAATCTTAACCGCGAAATCGTGAGGGAAGATGCTTTCGAGGCTTACAAACGATTCTCCGGCGTGTCTAAAATCACCATGCAGAAATTTACAAAATCGCTGAAGGGATTCTGCTTTACTTGTGATTATATCGACTGCCTCAATCCTGAAGAACTACACAATTCAGGTTCGCGAATAATGCGCCGTATCGAGGACCCGATAACACACAAGAAGGTACAGAAAGAAATGATTTATCTCCGCACCAAGAAAGAGGCCGAGCGTCTGAAGAATCCCCCGCCGCCCCCTCCAACCCAGCAGGAAATGCCCTTCTAAACCGTTACAGTTATGAAAATAAGAATATTCGAGGCGTTTGCCGGTTACGGCAGTCAGTCGATAGCCCTCCAGCGTCTGAAGGAGGATTATCCCGGATTCGATTACGAGGTGGCTGGATTCTCCGAAATAGACCGTTTCGCGGTCCTGGCATACTACGCAGCTCGTGACGCCCGTTTGCAAGGGCATAGTATCGACCGGCTAAATCTGGAGAAATACGAGCCGTCGCCGGAACTCCTCGCCAAATACCCAAACTTTGGAGATATTACCAAGATAGAATGGGCAGAGGTGCCGGATTTCGATTTATTTACCTATTCGTTCCCGTGCCAAGACATAAGCACAGCAGGGAAACAAAGAGGTTTTGATGAGGGCAGCGGTTCGCGTTCCTCATTACTTTGGGAGTGTGCGAGAGCTATCGAGGTGAAACGTCCTAAATTCCTACTTATGGAGAATGTCAAGGCGTTGACCTTCAAGAAGCACAAAGATAATTTCAAACGCTGGCGCGACACACTCGAAGCCCTCGGATATTCCAATTACTGGGCTATTCTCAACGCGAAGAATTTCGGCGTTCCGCAGAATCGTGAGCGTGTTTTTATGGTAAGTATCTGGGGGGGGCAAAGTTACGAATTTCCGCAGCCTTCCGAAACCCTGACGCGGAGGTTAATCCACGTTCTCGAAGAAAATGTGGCTGATTCATGGTATCTAAACGAAAAGCAATTACACATGATTATCAACCACAACGAACGCAAACAGTCTGAAGGGTGCGGATTCTCTACGAGTTTCAAGACGGCCGACGGTATTTCTTGCGCCGTTACTACGCTTTGCGGCAGTCGTCCGACTGATACCTACCTCGCCGAGCCTGTCGCGTGTGCCTATCGAGGGAGAAACCCGGACAACCCCGGCGACCGCCGTTCCGGGATTCCAACCGTTCAAAGGCTGGAGTTAGGCGGTTCGGTGTCGAATTGTATAACAACAGTTGACAAGGATAGCCTTCTCGCAGAACCTAAAGTATTAGGCTACACGCGCGACAACAAAGGCGTGGTGGTAGCTCGCCACCTCAAAGACGTAGCCGGAACAGTATGCAGCTCAAACAGACGTTACACAGGTTCAACGGCTGAATTTATTGTTGAACCCACTGTTATACAGCTACCGCACGGTTTCGCCCGTGGGAACGTCCTCGATATTGCCCCGGCTGTCACCGCCTCGGCTTATACCGATAACAATTTGATTTGCGTCGGCTACCTCATACGTAAATTCACACCGCGCGAACTGTTCCGCCTCATGGACTTGCCGGACATCTATATCGACGCGATTCAAGCCGCCGGATTATCAACGACCCAACAACGCAAACTCGCCGGCAATTCTATCGTTGTCGAACTCCTTTACCGCATTTTCAAAAACCTATTTATCCAATGACAACCGATATACTTAAAGAGCGTCAGGCGTGGACGCTTGCGCAAAAAGTCGACCACGCTCTCGCTACTATCGACGTGTTTATTTCCCGTATGGGCGGTATTGACAAAGTGTATTGCTCATTTTCCGGCGGTAAGGATAGCACGGTTTTATTACACCTTTGCCGAGTTCTTTATCCTGACATTCTGGCGGTGTTTTGCTCTACCGGCAACGAATACCCCGAAATAATACAATTCGTCAGAGAACAAGCGAAGAAGGGCGCAAATATACAAGTCATAAGGCCGGAGATTACACCGCGCCAAGTCTGGGCGAAATACGGCTTTCCTCTTGTCGGAAAAGAAACCGCACAAAAGGTTCACAAAGTAAGATTCAACCCGAACACCGTAACCGCGTCTATCATTATGGGAACCGGCTTTTTCTGTCTGGCTAAGAAATGGCGATACCTATTAACAGAACCTTACGAAACATCATCGCAGTGTTGCGATATACTGAAGAAACGCCCGTTTCATAAGTTCGAGAAGATAACCGGACGTCGCCCAATTATTGGAGTAATGGCGGACGAAAGCGACCTACGAAAAGGCCAATATATCAAGGCTGGCGGTTGTAATGTGTTCGGAGAGAAAGCTGCTTCCCGACCGTTGTCAATATGGACGGAGGCAGACGTGTGGCAATATATCGAGGAGCAGCGGCTGGATATTGCCGAAATATACCACAAAGGCGCAGCGCGCACCGGCTGCATGGGTTGCGGATTCGGCGCACAGTTCGCAGACGACCGCCGGTTCTCTATTCTCCTCGATAATCACCCGAAGGCTTACGATATGGTAATGAACTACACGAACAACGGCGTAACCTTCCGCGAGGCTCTACGCAAAGCCCTCGCAGTAAATGGGCGATACTTGCCTGACGAGGAGCCGAAGAATCTATTTACCTCGCCGTCATGCTGATGAACGCGCACCACACGCATAAGGTATTTTATTTCGAGCCGGGAGCCGGGTCAACTCGTAACAAACGAGGCGGCCCGGCTCCTTCTTTTTACCTCCGGCCTCGTCCGGCTCCTTCCTTGCCTCCCCAATACCCCCTCCCTATTTTATTATAAATCTTTGTTACCTTGTAACAGAATATTTGCAAAGAGTGTAACAAAGTAAAAATCAATAGAAAATAAAGAGGGGAAGGCCGTAACAAAAGCGGTAACAAAGGCTATAACAAAAAAATTTCGGTTTGTTACGGCTGTCAGTAGGGGGAAAGTGTGACAAAATGGCGAGGGCTGTCACAAATTGCGGTTTCGGTTTGTTTCGGTCTTACTTTGTTGACTTTCAAAAGGTTGGTAACGAATAACATTGTAACAAAAATTTCCGATGATTTTTGAACTTGTAGGGTAAATAAATCAACACCAACGGAATATATTACCCGCATGTCGTGAAATTATTGTATCTTTGCGCTGTAATAATCCAATCCCTCCCCACATGATTACCGTTAAAATATCCGTTGAACAACACGTGGCCGAGTATATCCGAGGGAAATACTACGACCACGAAGCCGGAGCCGTCCGATTTCCGTCGGCTCTCGATATTTACATATTGATTTTCGACCTACTTAAGAAACGCCCCACGGGTTGCCCGGTAGATTCCGGCAATCTTGAATTTGCCTTACCTGAACGGCGCGAGGGTAAAGACCCGGAATATTACAACTACCTATCCGAGAGAGCGCAGAAGGTTCTCGGTGATAAATTGCGTCTGATGATGTGGGCCGAGCTGCACGACTTTATGGACGAGAACAAACATATAAACGGGGTTCAGTTCAAAGATTCCGTTTTCCTGTTCATGTCGAAATATGGAATCGAGGGAATCACCGAGGATGCTCTGTTGAAAAACTACCAGAGGTGGCGCGATAAGTTGCGCCGTAAGAAAAAACGCGGATATAATCGAAAATAAGTTCATTTTTATAGGGTATTATTTCCCCGACATCATGCTCCGTTTTGTCCTTTTTTTGCGGTATTTTTGTCGGAAAAGTGTCGGAAAAATGCCGAGTGACTGATTTACAACATTTTACAACTCCAAAATATGACCCGTTCCACTGTTTCAAGTTGCCACAGCCTTAAAATTATTCCGCTTTCGCGTGTATCGAGGTTCGCCCGGATAAAATCGCGTGTCGTTATGCTTATTCTCGGAAGTGAGGACGACGCGGTGGCGGTGCCGGGCAGCGTCAAGGTATCGACGACCTCCGATAACGGTATAATAAAGAAAAAAATCACCTTTGAGCGTTCCGATGTTTCGGACAGCACCGCCGACGCTCTCGAAGGTTACAAGGTTTCGCGGCTGATAGCTACCTACGTCGATGAATCCGGCAAACGGAGGGTGGCCGGTTCTCCTGATTGGCCGCTCTCGCTTGATTACAGTATCGGCGACGGAGTTTTCTCCGTCACCCTTCAAGGCGAGGACACCGCGCCCGATGCTTTCCTTATGGATTAAAGTCCTTCCGCGCCCGCGCGATATGTAGTTATTTTGCTGCAAAAATAGCTACATGAATAAGCTACAACGATTTTTCTCCGATAACTGGACTATCCAGCGGCACGACCTCGAAAACACCGTGTCGCTCCTTTTGCCGTGCATACTCAACGGCAATATAGAAGCAGCAGTGGCGCAGCTCTCAAAAGCGAAATGCACCGTCAAGGCTACCGCCGCGCCTTATATGGCTAAATGGTACGAACTCGACGACATCACCCTCCCCGTTGATTCTATCGCAGTGATAACGCTGACCGGTACCCTCTATTCGTGGGAATCGGAATGGGTAATAAAGCAGATAGAGGCGGCGGAACTGAATCCGAATATTTGCGGCGTGGTGTTCGTTATCGACGGCCCCGGTGGTATGGTGTCGCACCTCGACATGGCAGCCGCAGCCGTAGAGAATTGCACCAAACCCACCGCCACAGTAGTAACCGGCATCATGGCCTCCGCTCATTTCTGGTTAGGAACTGCAAGCGACCGCACTTTTATAGCCTCGCCACTTTGCGAGGTTGGTAGTGTGGGTATCGTCTGCACTCATACCAGTTTCAAAGAATTTTTCAGGCAGAACGGAATCGACTACCGCGAAATTTACCCGGACACCGCCGACCTTAAAAATAAGGAATACCGCGCCATTGTTGACAACAACGATGAAACCCTCATAAAGCAGAAGGCCGAAAAGATTCACAAGGTATTTGCCGAAACCGTGGCGCGTAACCTCGGAATCACCTACGACCCTGAACTCCCTCTTTTCCGTGGCGAAATGTTCGCCGCCGACGAAGCAGTCGCCGCCGGATATATCGACCAGTTCGGAGGATTGAAAGACGCGGTTACATGGGTACTTGCACAGGCAACGAGCCGGAAGGCAGAACAATTATACAAATAATTTTAACAACCAAACAGTTACAAACATGAATTTTGCGAATTTAATCCCCGCGATTCTCGGTATTCTCGGCCTTACCTCCTTCAGTAAGGTGGACGGCAAGGAGTGCCTTTCGGACGAGGAACGCGCAGCGTTGAAGGGCTACGGTTTTACCGACCGTTTCCTCGACGACTTTAACGCCTACCTTCAGAATCCACCCACAGCCGCAACCGGCTCAACTCCCAATCAGCAGATGGCAGCCGTCGCCGCTGTTCTCGGTCAGACTACCGAGCAGCTTCAGGCTAAAACCGCAGAACTCGACGCGCTCAAACAGAGCGTCGCCACCGACAAAGCAGCCCACACCGCAGCCATTCAAGCGAAGGAGGCGGAAATCGCCGCTCTGAACGCCAAGATTCAGACACTTTCAGCTCTCCCCGAAACCGACCCCGGCAAGGGTGCCGGTTCAGCCACCGCCACCGCTCCGGCCTTCAATCTCGCCGATGAACAGCAGCTCGGCGGCCTCTCCGGCTCCTTCTTCAGCCTCGAACGCCCCTACAACCAGCGCGCCCGCGCCGCCCTTCTCGCCAACGAAGGCAAGATGCTGGCCGTCGCCGCTCCCTCGTCGGTCGATTACAAGGGCCTTCAGGACGACCTCGGAGCGTTCTACCGCACAAGCTGGAGCGAACGTCTTCAGTCGTTCCTCGTCGAACTCCCGACAATTACCAAGCTGTTCCCCACCGAAGCCGGACACCAGGACCTCGAAACCCTCGTTAATCTGTTCCTCGGTGAGTTCTCACAAGCCGACACCTCCGATAAGAGCGAGTTCGACAAGGTTACAAAAGGCACTTACGAGTTCGGACACGAAACGCTCCGTATGTACGGCGTTATGTTCGTCCACAAGTTCCAGAGCCTGAAGCAGCTCGAAAAGAGTTGGATTGGCTACCTCAATCGCGAAGGCTCGAACCCCGTAAAACTTTCGTTTATCGAGTACCTCCTCGTTGAAACCGCGAAGGCCCTCCACAACGAACGCGAACTCCGCTATGTCAACGGTGTGCGCAAAGAACCCGACCCCGACAAGCCCGGCCGAGCTATGGACGCGGCCGACGGCCTCTACGAATTTTTACGCAAGCGCGTGGACGGTCATGTCGATTTCACTCCCAACGGCGGCACAACCGGCAAAACTGTTTACCAGATTAAGCCTTTTGCGCTCCCCCGTATCACCCCCGGCAATATCGGCGAAGTGTTCTACCAAGGTACGAGCATGATTCCCTCCGTGTTCCGCGACACCGGCAAAATCGTGCTTTATATCCCCTCGTTCATGCTCCCGTGGTATCACAAGTACAACGAAACCCACTACGGCCAGAATCAGGACTACAAAGCCGGTATCAACTACGTTAAGGAGTTCCCCGGCGTAAAAATCGAAACGATTCCCAACGCCGACAACCACCATCGTATCTTCTGGACTATCGACGGCAATATTCAGACCTTCTGCCAGATTTCCGGCGAAATGCTCCGTTTCCACCTCGAACAGCAGGACTGGACCGTTAAGGTGTGGAGCAACTGGAAAGAATCAATTCAGGCCACTGCCGTAGGTTACAAGTACATCAACCGCGCCGACATGGACGGTTCTCGTCAGCTCATCTGGTGCAACGACTACGACCTCCCCGAAACCTACTACGTCGAAGGCGACAAGGATAAAAATCCCGACGCGCTCCGCCACTCGTCTATCGTCACCGTCGCAAACTCGACCGCTTTCGAGATTACCGACATCACCAACGCCGAGGTCGGCAAGGTTATCGCCCTCAAATGTGGCGCGGACGGTGAAAACGGCGTGACAATCAAGAAGGCCGGTAAATTCAAGCTGCTGACCGAGGCATGGACACCGAAGAAAGGCGACGTTCTCCGCGTGATGAAACGCGCCGACGGCAAGTTCATCGAGGTAAGCCGCGCAACTGCTGCCGCCGATTCCTACCAGTTCCCCACCGATGAAACAACTCCCAGCGTTCAGGGCGCGACCGTGTTCATCACAGCGGCCAACACCAAGGCGACCGCAATCACCGACCTGACCGACGCAGTAGCCGGAGTGGTTTACACAATCCACGGAGCCGGAGCCGCCAACGCCTCGACCATTGCCAACGGTGGAAACTTTGTTCTCACCGCAGCCATGACTCTGAATGCCGGCGCGTTTATCCAGCTCGTTAAGGCAGCCGACGGCAAGTTCTACGAGGTGGCCCGCGGCTGATAACCGCACACCGACAAACACGGAGGGCGACTGCATCCGCTCTTGCCCTCCGTTTTATTCTCTAACTGTTATTATTTCAAGGATATGACATATATTAAAAAATCCGTACCACGCGCCGAGGGCAATCCCGGCACAGGTATTCAGCCGCGCGACCAGCTGACCCTTATCGACATCGACGACATCGCTTTCATGCCGTCAGCCGACGACAAAGGGGTGGTTATCGCCGATAACATCGTAATGAAGCCCGGCCGTTACGGTTATAACATCTACATGACACAGGGAACAATCGAGGTAACGAGCGCAGCCGAAGGCGATACCGACAAAATCGGTTTCACCCCCTCGATTAAGTTCGAGCACCCCGGCAACGAACAGGAGGTGCGCGAGTTCAAGGCCAACAGCATTAACCGCAAGTTCATTGTGGTTATCCGCTATTGTTCCGGCAAGCCCGCCGACCTTATCGGTACAATCTGCAACCCGTGTAAGCTCACCCCCTCTTACACCGGTAACAACGAGAGCAACACCAACGAAATGACCTTCACCCAGATTTCAAAGGGTAGCGACATCTTTATTTATAAAGGTACTGTGACCCTCGAAGAGCCTGTTTCAGTCGTTGAAACAGGGGTAAAGGTAGTTCCGTTCATTTCCGAAGGCCAGTACCAGCTCACCGCCGGTGCCGCTGTTATCGACGAAATCGAGGGTGGCGCACACGACGCAGTTATTACCCTCCTCGGTGCGGCTGGAGGTTCATCGCCTACCGTTTCCGGCACCGGCGGTAAAATCCTCCTCCGTGGCGGCAAGGTGTTCACCGCCTCCGAAGGCTCACAACTCACCCTCCGCGCCTTCGACAGCGGCGATGGCGGTATTATGTGGATTGAACAAAGCCGTTACGTCGCAGCCTGACAAATATCACCTACCTGACACCCACGCCCCGAAGGAATTACCGACCTCCGGGGCGTTTTGTGTCCTTCTGATTGGTAATTACCGAGCTTAATTTTGTAGTGTTAAAATGTTTAACCACCTAAACTCTTAATTTTATGAATTTCGGTAAAGCTATCGAAGCCCTGAAACAGGGTAAAAAAGTAGCCCGTAAGGGCTGGAACGGTAAAAACATGTTCCTCTGGCTCAAACCGGCCGCCACCGTGAAGGCCGAATGGTGCAAAGACCCTATGTTGAAGGCTATCGCCGAAGGTAACGGCGGCGAGATTCCTGCACTCGGAACGGTTTGTATGTTAACCGCTCAAAAAGAAATTTTATCGGGTTGGCTGGCCTCGCAAACTGATATGCTTGCCGAAGATTGGGTAATTATCGACTGACACCGTTATGACTACCGAGCAGAAAAAGGAAATTACCGCCTATCTTTGCGGCCCTCGCGACTATGCCGAAGGCGTGGCACTTTACCAGCGTTACGGCGTAAATTTGCGCCTGAAACGTCAGTTTGCGGTCGAAGATACCGCCGTGATCCGTGAAATTCTTTTCGATGAACTCCGTAAACTTGCCGAATTGTCGGAAATCGAGTTTAATCACCTTCCACGTCAAGCCGTCAAGAAAACGGCGCAGCTCAACGGCGTACAAGCGAAATGTGTAATTCTCGACGACGAGAAAAACGACGAATCGGCGTTAATGGAACTCGCCGATTCTTTCGGTGTTACCGTTGACGAACTTGTTAGCCCTGATTTTCAGGAACGAGTGTTGGCAATGGACGAAAACGCCGACCGTATCGGCGAACTTACCGACGAACTGGAGGCCGCTCGTTCCAAGTATGCCGAAGCCCCGGAACCGGTTCGGAAAATGATACGTTTCCGCGAAAAATATCCTTTCCTCAATTCTCCCGACTGCCCCGACGTGCTGAAGATACTCGTGGCCGATATGTTTACCGCATACGGAAACTACAAGGCTGCACACGCCCGCCTTCAGGTACTCGGCGACGCAGATTCAGCCACCGCCGCCGCTGATTGCGAAACAGTAGTTACCGAGTATCTGAAAAACCGTGAAATCTGGGACGAACTCGAATATTACCGCGAAAACGGCGTGATTCTCGGCAAAGCTGCAAAGTTCCGCGAAATGGAAGCCGCCGAGGACTTGACAAAAATCTCCGATGTTGACCTTATGGGCCAACTCCGGAGCGCAGGGGTTCAGGAATCCAAGGCGAAAAAGGCGGTCGAGGAAGCCAAGGCAAAAAAGCAACCTAACGAAAAGGCCGAAGCCGCTTTTGTGAAATGGTCTAACCGTAAAAAGGTACTGAAGGCGGAAATCGACCGCCGAAAAAAAAAGTAATTGAGGCTATCGAGAGCGCGGAACGGTCGAGGGAGTATTTTACAAAATACCTCTCCCGTTCCGGCTGTCACCCGTGCGACCGCTCCGAGGCCGGGCATCAACTCTCTATCGTTAACAAGAAAATCGACGCGCTGAATGTATCGTTATCCCTCTTACAATCTTTCAACGACTGACCTCCGCGAATTTCCCGGCGGTACGTTGTTCAACGGCGACTGCCTCGACGTTATAAAGACGCTCCCGGCGGCCTCTGTTGACTGTATTATTACCGACCCTCCTTATTTTCTCGGTATGACCCACAACGGGCAAAAGGGTAATTTCCGCGACTTGTCGATTTGCCGACCTTTTTACCGTGATTTATTCCACGAGTACCGCCGAGTTGCCAAGCCTGAAGCCTGTATTTACTTTTTCTGTGACTGGCGCGGATATGCTTTTTATTACCCTCTGTTCGATGAAATCCTGAAGGCCCATAATATGCTCGTTTGGGATAAATTGAGCGGTCCTGGCAATCATTACGCATTTATACACGAACTTGTGTTGTTCCATGCCGGAAAGGGCGCGAATATCGGCGGAACAAACATAATTTCCGACATAAAGAGTTTCACCTCCGGGGCAAAGAGTACCGACGGCGCGAAGGTTCACCCCACGCAAAAGCCGGTAGCCCTGATTCAAAAGTTTATCGAGGACGCGACCGAGCCGGGCGCGGTGATTCTCGACACTTTCGGCGGTTCCGGCTCTACCGCCGTGGCTGCTGTCCGCTCCGGCCGTCGCTTTATCCTCATGGAGCAAGACGAAGGATATTACCACACTGCTTGTAAACGCCTCGAAGATGAATACCGAGAATAACGACAAACCTACATTACCGGCCTTTCCTCTGACGAAAGCGGAGGAGGACGAGGTTATGAAACTGGCAGCCGTGGGATTCATGCCCCACGAAATCGCCGTGTCTATGGAATGGACGCGAGAGCGACGCGCCGCCTTCTGTATTCTTGCAAATGTGCCCGGCTCCGCAATCTCCGTACTGATTACCGCCGGACGTGCAACCGGACGCGCTCAACCCCAGATAAAACTGCAAGAAGCCGCAAAAGCCGGTAACATAGAGGCGATAAAGGCACTCCAGAACCTCCAACGAACGAACCGATTTAATGAACTCGTTAACAATATGGACGATGACGAATTTACTCCGTAAGCCCTCCCGAATTGATTTTGAGGCGTTGGATTCCCACCAGATTGAACGGATTCTTAAAACCGGCGACCTCGAAAGCCTTACACCGGCCGAACGCGAATATTTCAACCTTATGGAACTTGTTCGTGGCCTACGGGCGCGAATGATGATGCCCGGAGGCAATCGCATAGTTACCAAGGCCGGAATTATCAAGGTTCTGAAATCTGATGTTTACGGGCTGTCAGACTGGATGGCGCGGCGTGTCTATTCCGACGCGCTGAATTTCTTTTATTCCGTCGATGATGTCACTCCCCGCGCATGGCGCAACCTCTACGCTGAACGATTCGACAATATGGCTAATCTCGCCGCGTCAATGGGTAAAACAAAGGAGGCGCGTAGCCTTCTGGTTGAAGCTGCCAAATTGCGAGGCTGCTACGACGAGCAAGCCCCGGAAATTCCGCAGGAACTCCTCGATGCTGCTCCCACGGTTATTTATACCGCCGACCCCGAAAGTATGGGCGCACCGAAGGCCGACCGCAAGGAACTGGAGGCGTTTATTGATTCAATACCGGATATTCCCGAAATATCGTTACGCCGTGTCAAGGAGGATGCCGGTATTACCAAACGTAACCTATTAAGCCGCATGATTGAGGACGCTAAAGAGTTTGGCGATGAAGAATAAATTTAACGACCCTGATGTTCCGGTAAAATTCGGCTCTGACGCGCTGATTTTCTGCGACTGGATAGATACGACAAATTTCGTATCTATCGGCGGCCGTGGTGTGGCAAAGAGTACCGTTATTCTGGCGCGACGCTCTGAACGCTGTGTGCGCCTCATGCCGGGCGCACCCGTGGCAATCGTCGCAAATACCTATTCTAACCTCGTCGATAACATCATGCCCGCCGTGCAAAACGGTTGGAAACTTAACGGGCTGATAGAAGGCGTTCACTATATCAAGGGTAAGAAGCCCCCGGAGGAGTGGCGGCGACGCTGCTCCGTTATTGTCGATGATTACCGGCACGTTTATAGCTTTTGGAATGGCTCGGTTATATTCCTCGGCTCTCTCGATAACCCCTCGTTACTGGCCGGTAAATCCGTGGCCCACCTTTTGTTTGATGAAGCAAAATACGCCTCTGATACAAGGGCGGCCCGTGTTCTGCCTATCCTACGCGGCGACGCTATCACCTACGGACGCTGCCACCTCTACGGCGGTGTTACCATTACCACCGATATGCCCGACGTTACCGAAGGCGAATATGATTGGTTTTTCCGCTATGCCTCCGAAATGAATCCGGAACGCATTATAAAGATTATGCAAGCCGCCGGGGAACTCAACCGCCTACGGATAAAACAGGAGCGCGAGAACCGCGCCCCTCGTCCTGATGAACGCAAGATCGCGAGGATAGAAAAGAAAATCGACTATTATACCGAGGGCCTTCTGAAGCTGCGCAAGGGGCAAACCTTCTTTATGAATATTTCGAGTTTCGTTAATATCGACATTCTTACGGTCGATTATGCGAAACGCCTCTATAATGGCGCGTTGGAGCTGCACGAGTTCCTTAAATCCGTGTTAGGTATGCGCCCCGGCGTTCGCAAGGACGCGAGGTTTTACGTTCTGTTTGGCGATAAACACAAGTACACCGACGGAACTTATTCAGGTGAAGCGGCGTTCACATGGAACGAACTCCGTTACCTCGACCCCTCCCGACCTCTCGACGGCGGTATGGATTTCGGTAATATGCTTTCTTTGGTTATCGGACAGGAGGACGGTAAATATTACCGTGTGCATAAAAATTTCTACGAGATACCTCCGGGCTGGATGCGTGAACTTGCCGACCAGTTTCTTGACTTTTTCGCCGATTACCCTACAAAGGTGCTAAACCTCTATTACGACCGTTCAGGTAATAACCTCCAGCGTCAGGGCGTTGACTATGCCCGGCAAATAAAAGAGGCTATCGAGAAGGACGGCGACGGGCGGCGTACCGGCTGGACTGTTAACCTTAAATCAAGAAAACAGTCCAACCTTCTGCATGACGCCGAATATAATTTCATGCACGAACTTATGCGCGGTGAAAATAAGAAATTGCCGCTTCTTCTGGTTGATGTGCTGAACTGTTCCGAAATGGTATCAAGTATCGAGGGAGCAAAAGCCGAGATAAAGTACCGGGGCCGTACCAAGATAGTGGCTAAGGTGAAGAAATCCGAGAAGCTGGAGGCGAAGAAATTGCCGAGGTTATCGACCAATTTTTCCGACGCTTTCAAGTACCTGATGATGCGCCGCCGTTGGTTGACAGCAACACGAGCCGCCGCCGATTCCAACACAGGAGCCGACGCAATGGCAGCGCAGTGGGTAGCCGACAAGTTCGACGGCTGACCGACCTACATACCGACTATTATCCGACCATGTTACCGCCCGACGACAGCACAGCCGCCGGGCGGTGTCGTGTGCGCCCTCTCATAACGCCGTAACGATTCAAAACCTCACATTTCACCCCCGGTAAGGGGTGGTAATTACTTTCGGCCGTCAGAGCGGGCCGCCCTACGGAGCGCGTCGAAAATTGCGTTTTTCATTTTGGGCGCGTTTAGTTGCTTGATATTGTGGTATTTGGTGAGAAGTGGAGCAAAATTTTACGTCAAAAACCGCGTTTTTTGTGTTGCAATCTCCAATTTTTCACCCTATTACCGTGAAAAATCCGTAAATTTGTGCTGTCAAACTCCCGAAAACCGGCGGAAGATATTCAAAATCTTACGCCAAAGATGAAATATTTAACTTTGTTGTTCGGACTTCTTCTGGTTAGTTGCTCTGGGAACGTTAAAACCACAGCGCCGGAAAACATAGGAGCTGCAGCCGACAATATTACAGAATCCATTACCGTCGAAAAATCCGATACCTTACCCCCGTTTGAGGTCGCAAAAAGAAAGGCCGGAGGGTTCGACGCATGGACAATAACCGAAAACAGGAACAAAATAGCTGATATTCCATGTGTGTTGGAATCATGTCCCGCCGGCATCTTCGACACTCCGGCTTCCAAGAAGATACAAGGGGAACCAGTGTCGGCGCGCGATGCAACATGGTCAGCAGCTCTCCGCGCTCTGAAAAATCTCGTTCCCAATCCTGATGCAAAGATAATTTTTGATTATTCCAAGTTGAACAGACAAATAAACAACGGGAAACAGTGTCTATTTGCTGGACCGATTCAGATCAAGAATGAAAACGGTAAATACGTTGAAGCTGAAATCAATCTTACCGTCACTCACTTTTGGGATGATTATCGACAGCCTTCCTCGTGGTATGTTACTGGAAATATTGTTTTTTGATTTTAGAAATTACACATTATAATGCGCCGGAGCCTACGGGTTTCGGCGTTGTTGTGTTAATATATTTTTCTTTTCGTTAATAACATTTATTAACGCTTTTTTTTTTTTGTTCACATTATTCTGCCGAAATTTGCGGTGTCAAACTACGCCGACAATGATGTCGGAAGGGTCGCGCAAGCGGCTCGAAATCCTTCGGGCTTTTTATTTGCCCGATTACATAAGATATAAGGCGGTAGCCTTCTCCAACACTAAGTATAACGACCCTTTCGTCGGTTTGCCGGTGTAGTTTGACGACATGGAGAGGCTACTGCCTTTTTATGTCATAAAACAAACGTCAAACTACAAACTACACCGAAAATGAAAACAGCAACAGCGTTACCGGCTCCGGCTTTGTTTTACAAGCCAAGAGTGAAAAAACTCCTTATCAAAGGAATTATTTACCTTACATCAGAAAAATTGTTTACCTTTGCAAGCGTAATCGCCGCGCTATGGTCGTGGTGGGGCGTATGCACCGACGACACTAACACAATCGCCTACGGTGCTATGGTATGGCTTGCAGCCTTTACCCCGTGGGCGTGGCGACAGACAGCCCGCGACCTCCGTCAAGACCGCCTCGGCCTGAAGCAATGGTAAACCAACAATCACAACAAAAATTACCGATATGGAAAATAATATTAACCTCACCCCCGACGCTGTAAAAGCAATCCAAGCACTCCAACACCCCTGCGGAACTTACCAGTTCTACCGCACACACCTCGACCGTCTGTTTAACTACATACTCAACAACTCCGACGAAATCGGCATGAGTGACAACGAGGCAATGTACGCACTCCGCGCCCTGAACGCCCTCCGCTCCGATATTGCCGACATCGCCGGCTCTCCGGCACCGCTCAACGAACCCGTCGACCCCTTCGACAGTATCACCCTCACCGCCGCCCCGGAACAACTCGACAGCGACGAGAACGAGGCCCCAACGCTGGAGGAGGTGGCGACCGCCTTCAAAGAAGCGTGGGAATCGCTCAAAACTGCACGTTACGCGATGTTCCGGTTACTCCACTTTTCAGAGAAAGCGGAGAGTATCGAAGAACTCCGCAACCTTCCCGAACACATCGAAAGAGCGATGGTTAAAATCGGTGAGATTCAAGAACAGGAAGCCACCAGTGCCACTCAAACAGCAGATACCGCCGAATAAAATACAGCCCCAAGGTAAAAGATTGATTTAGGTTTACCACATAAGCAAACACTATCCCAACCCAAGAAAGGAACGTCCGTTGTGAAACGGGCGTTTTTTGTTGCTTCCGGGCGTGTCCTTCGTTACGCGCGATATATATAAGACCTTTGCAGCATAATAATACGAATCACGGTGAAACACTTAAAACAAGAGTTCGACAAATTGACCTTCAAAGAGGTTATAATCTACATTTTGGCAATCGTGGTAATGATTGCCGGCCTCTCCCTTCTGTTTATCGGTTTATTCATACCGCCGGAGGGTGAAATCCATAGTTCAGTATTAACCGCGTTCGGAACGGTATGTATTTTCGTCGCCTCCCTTCTGGGTATCTCTATCCACTACGCTAACGAACTCGACAAGTTCAAAGCCAATGTTCAGGAACGCCTCGACGAAATCACTCAACCCCAATAAGTCACATATATGAAACATGGAAATAAAATTTTTTGCTACCCTCGCCGTTTGTTTTTCCTTATGGCTCTGGTTCTTGTCGGCTCTGCCTTCAATAGCTGTAAAAGTTCTCGAAATATGGTTGAAGAAACCCGAACCGAATTTCATTACGACGGCCAAGATAGTACCAGGGTCGATTCGGTGCTCATGGGAGGAAACGAGCGAAGCAGCGAGAGCGACACAGCAAACATTTCAACAGATGTGCGAGGCTCTGTCGAGATTAAGCGCGATTCAGTCGGGCGACCTATATTTATATATTGGACGTTTGCGGGCAATTTTTCGACCCTCTCGAAAAGAGATAAGGAGGCGCAAAATTGGTTTTACGGCCTCAATGCAACGCGACACTCCGAGAGTTCCGGCGCGGTGGATTCCGTCAACGAGAAAACGGAAGAAACTACGGAGGAAATTAACACCGCAATATCTTTAGAGAACATCATCGGCCCCGGATTGCTGGGCCTGATTCTCCTTTACCTGATATATCTATTTTTCGCCGACATAGTATGGCCGTGGATAAAACAGAAGCGCAGCCGATAGACCTTTACGACGCTATCGAGCAGATGAAGCGGATAAGCCTCGCCGGTGGTACGTTCTCGCTCACCTTCCGCAAGTGGAACAGGCAGACGCGCAACGGTGGCTACGTGGTTAAAGTCAATGCGGCGCGAATCCGCCCCAAGACAAAAGACGACAAAATTTCAGACGCAAGTTATAAACTATTTTTCACCGATACGGAAACAGGCCTCGCCCGTAATTGCTGGCAGGTTTTAATTACCGAGTTCAACGGTCGCCGAACGGTGTTAAACTAACACTTTAAGCAAGATGATACGCAGAAGCGGAAATTTCGGTTTCGTAGATAATGGAGCCGGTGAAATATACACCTTCAGCATGAACGCCAAGGGTCGCGGATTCACACCCTCGACCTTCATGTTACGCGGCGGCTCTATCGCCTCGTTTGGTTATAAATATATGAACGTGAACGGTACGCCGATAATACCGTTTGGACGCGACAACGACCTCCCTAACCGTGTGTGTATGTTGCTCGAAAAGTTCTACGCCGGTGAAGGTATCATGGGCAAGAAGGCCGGCCTCCAGTGGGGCGAGGGTCCGAAGCTCTACCGCGACGCTGTGGACGCGAACAATATCTTTTACCGGGCGTGGGCTGTTGACGACCAGATTACCGCCGACCTGAAGGCTACCGACTACCTCACACAAATGCACCGTTGTCTGATAGACCTCTGTCATTTGGAGGGGTTCTGGGTTAAATTCACACGTTCACGCGGGGCGCGTATCGGCTCCGGGCGTATTGCGAGGGTCGAACACGTTCCGGCTGGAAAGGTGCGTTTCGTATGGCCCGGAGAAAATAAGCTGCCTACACAAGCGATGGTGGCAGATTGGCCGCTGGCCGACCCTCGTACCTCACACGTTTACCCTCTGTTTGACCCCTCCGACCCTCTGAAATATCCCGTTTCGCTGGCATATTACAACATTTACAGTTACAACCACGACCATTACAGCGTACCGCGCTTTATCGGTGCGTTCGATTGGCTGGAGTTGGCCGGAACACTCGCGCCACTCCTCGCAGCTTACAACGAGAACGCCTCGGCTATCTCGAAACATATCGAATCGCCCCAGTCATATTGGGACCGCGCCGAGGAACAGATAAAAATGGCCTGTCAGCAAAGGGGCATACCCTATAAAAAGGAAATGTTAGAGGAGTTCAAGGACGCAGCGATGGAGAAATTTGCCGCCTCGATGTCCGGCAAGGAGAACGCGGGCAAGTTCCTGCATACCTCGCAGTTCTGGAACGAGGAGGCTAACAATTTCGAGGGGTGGAAGATTACCGCTATCGACAACAAGGTTAAAGAGTACATCGAAGCAATGGTGGCAATATGCAAAAAGTCAGAGGCCGCCGCGACCTCCGGTTTTGGCCTCGACCCCTCACTCTCTAACTTGATACTTGATACAAAACTCGGTTCAGGCTCCGAAAAACTCTACGCCCTGAAGGTGTATAACGCCACAGAAACCGCCGTGCCTGATATGGTGCTATGTAAGCCGTTCCAACAGTTCATCGACACCAACCACCCCGGCACAGATATACGAATCGGCCTATATCGTACCGTTGTAGAGGCCGAAAAAAATGTCAACCCCGAAAACAGAGTGAAAGCAAATGCGTGATTTATTCGCCACCCCGGAGCAGCAGCCGGAGAACAAAGGCAAAGGCAAGGACGAGGCCAAGGAACGCGCCGAGGATAAGAACACCGGGAAAGAAACGAGGGTGTTCCGCTCGATGTCGCGCAACTTTGAACGCCGCGTAAAATCCGAGCTTTTTCTCGAAAATGTCCTACCGTGGCACTTTTCACCGGGCGAGGCGTATCATTGTTTTTCTTTCGGCGATGTTGACGCGCTAACCTATCTCCGGGCTATCCTCAAACAGCAACCGCTGGAGTATGTTTGTTTGTCCACCTTCTCTATGGCGTTGACCGACGCGGAAACGCTTTTGAAATGGCAGCGCGGCGGATTGATTGGACGGCTCGACCTCTATCTCGGTGAAATTTTCGATTCCAAGTTTGCCGAGGTTTACAACACTTTGCGCGAGGCCGTCGCGCTCATGGGCGGCCGCGTTGCCGTGTTCCGGAATCACTCTAAAGTTATGGCCGGTTTCGGTGAACGCTTTGATTTTGCGGTCGAAGGTTCGGCAAACCTTAACAGTAATCCGCGTTGTGAGCAGACGGTTATAACAGTCGATGAAGGCGTGGCAAGGTTCTACAAAGAAGAAATTTTCGACAAAATCCATTCGTTTAACAATGATTTTGCCGATTGGAAACCCTATAAACTGAAACGCGATGAAACTATTTGACCGCGACGGAAACGGCAGCGAGGAAATTACCGCAGCCGTCGGAATAATCTCTAACGGTATCACTTTCGACAAGTGGCGGCCCCTGATTCCGTTCGGAATCCGTGATGTCGTCGCAATCGTGGGCCGTGAACCGGTCGAGGCTCTGGCCGACTATTACGAAAACGGAGAAAGCGACGACGCGGCTATGGCTGACGCTCTGGCTTATCTGCAACAGGCGGTGGCCTTCTTTACATGGCTGAAGATAATCCCGACTCTCGACGCACAGCACGGAGATACAGGAAGGGCGAAAAGCCTCGGAGAAAACGAAAAAGGGTTAACAGCCCTTCAGGAGTTCAAGGACGAGGAAAATATTTTACGTCTGGCCTACGAGGCTACCGACGCACTTGTCGAAGCCTTAGACCGCGAGGCGTTCCCGTTCTGGATTGAATCGCCCAAGTACCGCCAGCGCGAAGGGTTGTTAATACGCAGTAAGGAGGAGTTCGATAATTACTACATTATCGGTTCTCATCGCCTTTTCGTTACCCTCGTTCCTATTATCCGCGAGGTTCAGGGCGCAACCGTCGCCCCGGTACTCGGCAAGTATCTCGCTCCGATTCTTTCGGGTGAGGATTCCGATACCTTCACGCTGATGAAGGCAACAGCAGCCCGCGCAGTGGCTTTGCTAACCATGCAGAAGGCGGTGGAACGCCTTCCGGTCGAGGTTATTCCGGAGGGTATCGTACAGGTTCAGCAGTCGCAGCCGGTAAAATCAAGGTTACGCGCCGAGCAATCGGCCCGCGCCTCGGTTGCCGCCTCTCTGGGTGCTGACGCTACCCGCGCCCTCGAATACCTTCAGCAGCTCGTGGCGCAGCTCGACGCAGACGGCGAGGAGGTAGATACATCAATTACCGGGCCTATTGTCCACAGTAAAGGAATGTCGTTTTAATGGAAACAATCACCACACGAGGCCGCTCCGTCAAAATTCCGACCCATGTCAGCGAATTGACCCCAGCGCAATACGAATATTACGTTTTTCTCGCCTATGCTCTGGGCGCGGGTGTGATTGACGGCGATTATTTCCGGGTTCGCTGGCTCTCCTTCCTGATTGGCCTCGGCAAAGCGGATTACACGTTGTTGAAGGAGCAACACGTCGAGGAACTGAAAGCACAGGCCGGAGCGATTGAAGGTTTTTTCGTGGCTGAAGGCGACCGCGTTCATCTTGATTTCAATACGCCCGTTAACCTCCTGCCTTCATACGGAGGCTATCAAGGCCCCGGCGATTGGCTGGAGGGTGTGACATACGGCGAGTTTGTGGAGTGCCTTACCATAGCCGAGAATCTTCACCAAATGGACGAGCAAGAGGTGGCTGAAGGTTACGCCCATATTGCCCGGCGGCTCTACCATATTCCCGACGGAGAGAAAGTGCCCGACCTTCTGGCGTTCCATGCCCCGACGCTCCTCGCCTCCGTCTGGAAGGCAATCCTTGCCGGCCCCGTGGAAATCAACGGAAAGAAAATTGATTTACGGATTATCTTCCGCAGTTCCGGCGGAGGAAAGAAGCCGGACGACAAGACCGGATGGACCGGTATAACCTTCGAGGTCGCTACCGCCGGACTGTTCGGGAACGTGGCGGAGGTGGAGCGCACCGATATGTGGGCCGTCCTCATTTACCTGTATAAATGCAAGTTTGAATATCTCAACGAGAAACGTAACATCCCAAATAAATAAATCATCATGCAACTTTCAACCGCAATCAAGAAAAAAATTAAGGCGTGGGAAGGCTGTCGGCTTACAGCCTACCGTTGCCCTGCCGGAGTTCTCACAATCGGCTACGGCCACACCGGGAAAGATGTCACCCCCGGCAAGAAAATCACACAAGCGGAGGCTGACGCGCTTTTCGATACCGATATTACCAAGTTCGCCGCTACAGTCGCGCCGATCTTTGCTGGGGTGCAGCTCAATGGCGACCAGTTCGACGCGCTTGTTTCGCTGTCTTACAATATCGGTTCGCTCACCGTCAAGGCCCCGACACTCGTCCGCAAGGTTAAGTCCGACCCCAATGATCCCACTATCCGCGCCGAGTTCATGAAACACGTTAACGCAAGGGTTAACGGTGTTCTGAAGCCCCTCCCCGGACTGATGAAACGCCGAGCAGCCGAAGCCGACCACTATTTCGGGAAGATATGATAAATCTCTTACACTACCGCGAATATTGGGAAGGAGTAGGCCGCCGTGTCAATTCAATAACCGAGGTTCTGCCCGTCACCATAGACGAGCAGATGGGTAAGAAAATTCAGTCGTTACCGGCGAACTCTGTAAATCTTTTCGTTTTTCCTCCTTTGGCTGAATCCGGCGCGAAGAATGTCGATAATTTCAAGGAGGTTAACAAATGCGTGGTTTTCGTTATGGCGAAATACGACCCACAACGCCGCAACTCTTTCGACGTGCTGGAGCAGACACAGCCGATTATCGACGAGGTAAAAAGTATATTACTCAAAGACCAGAGAGCCGGATGCCCGGTTATGCGTGTCGAGGTCGACAGTATCGACACCGCTCCGGAAACGGAACTTTACGGACGCTTTGCCGGTTGGTCGATAGCCTTCAACGTAACATCTTACTGATATGGACGACCCCGACAAGATAGCAAAGTATTTCACCGAATACGTTAACCTAGGATTCCGCCGGATATTCGAGGAACAGCGACGTATCGCCGCCGCCAAGATATACGGGAAACAAGCCTACCGCACCGACGGAACACCCCGGAGCCGTTCGGGGCGGCTGCAACAGGCGTTAGCCTCGCCGACCTTCTCGATAACCGGCTCCGGCTCCGGCATATCGGCAAAAGCGCAGTACCCGACATATCTCCGATTCCTCGACATGAAGCGGCTCGGTAATTACCGAATCTATAACCGCCCGGTCTGGGGTATTCTCTACAAAGAAACATTCAACGACATACGGTTTGAGTTCTCGGCGTGGTTGCGCAAGAATTTGGCCGATTCTATCCGCGAGAGTTATCAACAGTCATAACAAGTTATCAACAATGAAGAAAGTAAAAATTATTGTGGGCGCAATCCTTCGGGGTGCGCTCCTCGTTGCCCCCGGTGTCGCTTTCGGCTGGTGGGCATGGAACAAAGCAATGGCGTTAATCGCTATCCTCGCAGCCGTCGGTGTCGAAACCCTGTTCCTGTTCGTGTTCTCGTTCATCACCGTGGCGGTCCAGGCCCGCCGCGACCTCCGACGTAAGAAGGCGGAGGAAGCAGAGGCGGACGAGGGAAACGGCACCGCTGCACAGTAAACCAATTTTCACTAACTTAATTTTTTGCATTATGTCAGTATGTAAAGACCGTAAGGGGCAGGATAAACTCCTGCACATTTTCGTGGTGTTCTGTATCGCCGTACTCTTCGGCGCACTCATCGCCCACATTCCGCCCCACAACGAGTGGACGACCGCGATAGTTGCGTTTATCGTGGCCCTTCTTGTGGGTATAGGTAAGGAAATCCGCGACAGCCGAGAGAATGGAAACCACTTTTGTGTCTGGGACATCGTGGCCGACATCATCGGCGCGGTTCTCGGTAGTGGTGTGGCATGGCTTGCGGCTCATTTCATCACGCGCTCCCTCTAAAGGGTGAACCCTTCCAACTCGTTGCGCACCTCGCCCGAAATCGTGGCGGGGTGTTTTATGTTTTATAACATATACTTTTTTATTTGAATATATCGCCTAAATCAAATAATTTGTTTAACTTTGTGGAAACTAAAATAATATACAGTTATGGGCGGTATAGGCAGCGGCGGAGCGCGAGAAGGCGCAGGGCGTAAAACAGTGGACGGAGAGCCGAGGACTAAAATCTCGGTCACTTTGCCCACATGGTTGTTAAACCTCATACGCGACGAGGCTGCCCGCCGAAAGGTTTCGACCTCTCAACTCATTACCGAATTTTTAACGAAAGGGCTTGAACGATGAAACGGACACTGAAATATATATTACTTGCTATCGTGGTAGTCGCATGGTATGGAGTATTCTATCGTATCGACCCCACAACTCCAATACAGGCGTTTTTTGCGGCACTGTTTTTAAGTGCTGTAAGTGTAATGATATATTTGGCTATTGCTGAAATAGTCAGGCGCTATAAATCCGGTGAGCAGATATGGACGTGGCAGGAAGAAAAGCCGCGAAAACTACCGTTATGGTATAGGATATTATCGAAGATTTTCCGTTAATTAGGTGTCCTTCATAGACTAACCCGAAGGGGGTAATTTTGCCGCAAACAAGATTACCCCCTTTGTCATGGCGAAATTAAATAACGATAAAATCGCGGTCGAACTCGACCTTAAAGCACAGAAGGCACAAGAGGAGATTCGCCGACTTACCAAGGCAACCGATGAACTCCGAAAACAGAATCAAGCCTACCGGAAGGAGAAGGCGGCCCTTGAACGTGTAGAGGGCGACCATACAGCCGAATATGCACGATTAAACGCGGCTATCGAGGCTAATAAACGTGAGATAGAAGCCAATAACCGTGCAATGGAGAAAGCACGGAAAGAAATCGACATTTCCAGAATGTCGGCTGCTGACCTTGGGAAAGAATTAAAGCGACTGAAGGGCGAACTGAATAAGACTTCAAAAGCCCTATATCCGGAAAGATATAGAGAGCTGGAGAATGAAATCCGCAGAGTTGAAAAGGCACACGCCGAAGCAACCCGTTCGACACGCGGTTTTCTGGCCTCGCTCCTGTCGCTCGATAAGATTGCCACCTCGATAAAGGGCTTTTTCATGGGCCTGGGCATGGTGATAATGACGCAAGTTATAGGAGCGTTCAAGCAACTGACAAACATTATTCAGGATTTTGAGCGGGCTAACTCAAAACTTGCCTCCGTACTGGGTACGACTATCGACGGAGTTTCACGCCTGACCGACCAAGCGAAATATTTAGGGCGCACCACAACCGCCACAGCCTCGCAAGTTACCGGCCTTCAGACCGAACTCGCAAAACTCGGATTCACGCAGGACGTTATCGAGAAACTTACCCCCTCGGTTCTGAAATTCGCGAAGGCAGTCGATACCGACCTATCGAGCGCGGCAGCGTTCGCCGGTGCCGCCATGCGTATGTTTAACAAGGACGCAGACCAAGCCGAAGCGGTGATGGCCTCTTTTGCCGTTGCCACAACTAAAAGCGCACTTGATTTTCACAAGCTGGAGGCCTCGCTGTCAACTGTTGGCCCGGTAGCCAATGCGTTCGGGTTCTCCCTCGAAGAAACGACCGCACTCCTCGGCCAACTCTCAAACGCCGGATTCGACGCAAGCAGCGCCGCCACCGCAACCCGTAATATCCTCCTGAATCTGGCAGACGCTAACGGCGACCTCGCGAAAGCCCTCGGTGGCCCAGTGACTAACCTCGACGAACTGGTTAACGGGCTGAATAAACTTAACGCGGAAGGTGTGGACCTCGCGAAAGCCCTCGAACTGACCGACAAGCGAAGCGTGGCCGCGTTCTCGACTTTCCTTAACGGTTCTGATTCAATTCTCGCGCTCCGTGATTCGATAACCGATTGTACCGATGATTTTCAACAAATGGCCGCGACAATGGCCGACAACGCGGCCGGTTCGTTTGCCGGATTCCAGTCAGCAGTGGAGGGCTTAATTTTGAAATTCTTTGATTTCCGCGAAGCCCTGAAAACTCTCTACGAGTGGGGTACAGATATTATAAATTGGATTGGCGAAATTGTGGACGCTTTCAGCCCTATGGGTACAATGATAGGATGGGCCGCGACAACAGTAGGTGCGCTTGTGTCCGCTTTGGGTACTCTCGTGGGCTGGATTACAAAATTATTCACACAGACCGCCGCCGGAAGAATGATATTAAACGGCGTTGTTGCCGCTCTTGTGGCTTATAAGGTTGCCACACTATTAGCCTCTAATGCTACCAAAACATTTATAAGCAATATCGCTAACGCAATAAAAGCCATAATCGCCAAGACGGCGGCGGTTTACAGTGCCGCCAAGGCAGATGGAGCGGCAGCCGTCGCAACACGTCTATGGAACGCCGCACTAATGGCAAACCCGATAATTCTTATCATTAGTTTGTTGGCTATGGCCGTGGCCGCGATTATGGGGTATAATTCTGCAATGGACGACGCTACCGAAAAAACGGACGCATGGACCGAAGCCTCCAAGGAAGCGGCGAAACAGTACGGAGAGCAGAAAGGCAAAATTCAAGCCTTGATAATGGTCGCCGAGAATGAAAATTTGTCGCTCGAACGTCGTAAAAAGGCCGTTGCAGAACTGAACCGTATTATTCCGAACTATAACGCACAAATAGACGCTACCACCGGCAAATATAAAGCGTCTAAACAAGCCCTCGACGCTTATCTTATTTCACTGGAGAAGGAGATGCGTTATAAAGCCAATGAATCAAAAATGCGCGAACTGGTGGCAGCCGCCGAAGAAGCCCGCGACGCTTACGATGAAGCAGAAATCGCCGCAGCAAAAGCCGGGCGCACCACGCGCAACTGGCTCGGTTTTGTATATCCTTCCGACGCTCAAAAAAATGCAAACAGTAAAAAAAGCCTATGGAAGAAGGCCGAAGATGATTTACAAGCATTTCAAGGCCGTATGAAAAAGGCTATCGAGGACGGAACGATTACGCCACCGGAGATAACCGAAGAGATAGAAACCGTAAATACCGGCCTCGACAATACTAACAAAACAGCTTCCGAAACCGTCACCCGACTGAAGGAAATTAACACCGAGTTAAAACGCCTCCGTAAAATGGACCCGGAGAGTGACGAAGAACTCGACCGTATTCAAAAGCGTATAAAGCTCCTTCAGGAAGAAAAAAAGGAACTGCTCGGAAAAGCCAAGGCCAAACGTACCCCCGGCACATATAAGGAGGATTCTCTCGACCAAGTAACCGCGCCGGTTGACGACGCACACCAACGCCGATTACTGGAGATAAATAAACAGGACTTAACCGAAACGGAGCGCACGATCGCGAAGAATCAAGAATTGATAAGATACTGTTTTGAACTTAATAACGCACTCGAAACACTCCGCGCCAACACTGACAGCACCCACACTAAAACCCTCGACGCTATCACCGCCGAGCAGAATAAACTCGCCGCGCAATCACTCACAGCCCAAAAGGCTATAAATACGGCAATGGTGAAACAGGATTCAGAGGACTACAAGCAAAGGAAAACAGCCGCCGAAGCGTTTTATAAACAGCAATCCGATTTAATTCGCGCCTCTGTTATCAACGACGCTGATTTACAGGAAGCCGCGAACGTGTACCTTCTTGACCTCGACCGCCAGAACCACGCCGACCAACTTAAAGAGCTGCAACAGTATTACGATAAAGTTGCAGCCGCCGACTATTATACCAAGGACGAAAAAACAAAACTCCTTCAGCAACTCGGCAAGGATATAAGGAGCGTTCAAAGTCAGATTCTCACAGATACCGGCAAATTTACCGAACTCATGCGAGAGGCTACGACCGACACAACGAGCAAAGAAGGTATTACCGCAAGTTTCGACCGCCAGCGTAGCGCAATGATTCTTTATTACGAGGCTCTGAAAGACGCTGAAGGAGTAAGCGCGGAGGAGATTGTAGCACTCGAAACGGAGAAACAACGCCGTATCGCCGCCCTTAATTACCAGTATCAAGAGCAGATGTGGCAGCTTCAGGAACTTGTCGGGCTATCATGGGCCGACGAGTACGAACGCGAACTCGCCCAACTCGAAAATTACCACCGTCAGGGCCTTATCTCAACTAAGGACTACGAAAAGAAAAAATTACAGTTAGGCGTTACCAACGCTAAAAAGTATTTCGATTATTACGCCAATCTTTCCGGCTCGATGTTCTCGGCCATACAAGATGCTGAAATCGCGCAGAGTGACGCGAAATATGATGTCTTGATACAACAGGCAAAGAATAACGGAGAGGACACTGCAGCCCTCGAAGAAGAAAAGGAAAACAAGAAACTCGAAATACAAAAGAAATACGCCGATGTTGATTTTGCGATTAAAATCTCCACGATTATAGGAAATACCGCCGTCGCCATAATGCAGGCTTTCGCGCAGCTCGGCCCGATTGGTGGAGCTATAGCCGCCGCCATGTTGACTGCTACCGGCGTGGCCCAAGTAGTGAGCGCAAAAGCCGAACGCGACAAAATCAAGAATATGCAGCCGAGCAATACCGCCGGCAGCTCCGGCACCGTTGCCGCTCCGGCCAAGGCTGAACGAGTGCTATCCGGCTACTCTGACGGCGGATATACAGGCGACGGTGACCGCTACGAGGTTGCGGGTGTCGTTCATCGCGGCGAGTACGTCGTGCCGAAGCCTATTATGGACAACCCTCGCGTAGTTGACGCGGTGGGTACAATCGAGGCGATACGCCGTAATAAAATCCTCGGTTCAGGTATGGCCGCCGCTCCTTCCGCCGGTTACGCCGACGGAGGTTATACCGTCCCGGCTCCCTCGTTGAGCATGGAGGAATTTACAAAGGCCGTTCAGGAGTTCCGGGCGGCAACAAAGGCAATCCGGGCATATATCGTTTACAAGGACATAGAGGACGCGAAGGAAACGATGGACCGCGCCCGCGCTCCGTTCACCAGAAACAAAAAGTAATTACCGCTATGATAAAAATACTTATCAAAGGGGAAGCTCTCGACCTCCCCGAAGGTTTCAGCATGGCCGTTGAAGATACCAACCCGATATTTAACGACCAAGGCAGCCAATCAATACCGGCCACCGTTCCACCGACGAGGCGTAACAACCGACTGACCGGCCACGTTGTCCGAGTTGACAACGCCGAGAATCCGAACGAGCCGGAGCGGACTTGTATCATAGAGAACGGCGCGTACCAACGTCGCGGCACACTGAATTACACAAGCGCAAACAGCCGCGACGGTATAACCTTTAACGTCGGGTTCGACAACTCCACGGCCTACGAAAAATGGAAAAATAAGAAACTGACCGAACTTTCGACACTCCCCATGTGGCGACACTCATCGCTTGCCGTCCTGATGTCGGAACTTAACGAGATATATCACAACGCTGACCCGAAAACCAACCCTTTGGCGGTTTTCCCTATTGTTACCGCTATCGACAAAGAAGGATGGCTCGAAACATATTCTATTATCGACCCCGAAAAGGTCGAAATATTGAATATGTGGACGCGCACCGCAATGCAATACAAAGCGTTAAGAAGCGTCGATAAGGTGACAAGGACAATCAACGGAACAGTTACGGAGGTTTCAGTTCCGGAAAACTACGGGTTCACGCCATTTGTAAGGGTGTGGCGTGTTCTGGAGTTGATATTTTCCGATTTAGGTATGTCAATCGCTGCGAATCCGTTCAAGACTGATAACGACCTCGCCCGGCTTGTCGTGCTGAATAATTGCGCTGATTCCTGTTGTCAGAAAGATGTTAATTATATCGACCTCATGCCGGACGTGACGGTCGAGGCGTTCATGGCCGCCCTCTGGGCGCGTTTCGGCCTCGTCTATCATGTCGATTTCAGCACTTGCCGCGTAACTATGGCCTTTATCGGCGACATAATCAACAAACCGGCTCAAAAGGATTTAAGTAATATAATATCCGAGCCGCCCGTGGTGAACTACGACAAGGGGAAATATATCAAGTTATCCGCCTCCACCTCGATAGATTGCGCCGAGCCGGAAACGGAGAGATTCGAGGACTTTTTTAAGAATTTCGATTCCTCTCAAATCGGTGATTCAGTTGTCGAAAATGAAAATATAAGTTTTACTTTTAACCGAAAAACGGCGGTATGGTCGAGATATGATAAAGTAAACAGGAAATCGAAGGAAGGTTCTACCAGCTTTTTTAATTGGGACCCGAAAACGCCCGGAGTAGAGGCTGAAGAAATCACATCGGACGACGAATTTGTGCCGCTGGCTTATGTCCAGATACGAAAAACCGCTTACGGAACTTACGGCGATTTTGCCGACGACGTACCTTTTTATCTGAAGGGTATGCGTCACAACCACAGTTATATTAAAGGTTCTGACGGACCGGAGGGTGGAGATACGCCGCTGGCGTTTATGTTCGCTTTTACCGGAATTGAAACGAGCTACGACAGTACAGAAGGCCGGTTCGCGTCAGTGACAGGCGACACGTTCAAGGACGGAAAGCAGCACACAACCTCCCTACTGTTTCAGTATAAAGGCGGCCTGTTCGATAAGTATTGGCGGCAGTATGATGAAATTTTGAGGCATGGAGCGCGAACGATTGAAATTAAAGGCCGCCTAAAGCTGCAAGAGATTCAGCAGCTCGATATGTTCCGCCCGGTAATGTTCAAGGGTGTGCGCTGCCTGATTGATACCGTTAACTATTCTTTGCCCGGTGGTAAAGAGATTGCCGTGGAAATCAAGTTACGGACAATTCAAACGCAAGGAACGTACAACATCGCCACTGAACAGAATATACCGAATTTTACTTTGTTAGATACCGACTATTACTGGAAATACGTTTCGGACACCCTTCAGACGGTTTATAACTCAACCGAGAGCAAAAACGCCGCAATCAAGGCGTGGAAAAATGCTAACCCGGACTATCAAGCACCAAATATTTACACATGGCCCGGCCTTGCCATGCCTGTAACTGTGCAGAAAACCGGCTTAACGTGGGAATCCGACCCGTACAACGCGGACGGTACTTGTAATATGGAGGGAGCGACCAGAACGCGCCAGTACCAGGCCCGCGCCACCTACGAAATATGGGAACTGTACGACGTTTCAGAAGGCGACCCGGACCATTACGAAACGGTGCCGGGCGAAATCCCGTTAGGACAAATCACTATTAGAATCACCTATACCGTAACGCTCGTAAGTGCGCATCGTTAGTCCTTTGCCCTCCGTGGCAATTCAATGAAATTTGCAATCATGGAAGCCAATAACATAACAGCAGCCCCACAAGCGGCAGACGTTAACGCCCTCTACGAAGTGTGGCGTGAAACGAATGTGGGGAATAAGGAACAGTTTTACAAGTTCCTGACAACACCCAGTACCGAGCGCGACGAGTTTATTAACGCTCACCCCGTTGAAATCTCCTTCACCGGTTCTATACTCATGGTTACGGCCAAACCTTAAACCCGCTTACAATGGATTCAAATGTAAAAAAGGGTATCGCCTTTTCAAAAAATCCGATATTGCTACGCAGCAGCTTGACGGTTGACGACTACAATCCTATTACCGGGATTCCGTTCACCGTCTATGCCAGCGGCATGAACCAACGCTATGTGGGTCGTTATAACCAGCCCTTTAGCGTCAATATCTCCGAGATTGTGGACGCATACGCCTACACTATCGGCGAACCGATAATGTCGTACCACATAAACGGAGTTCGTGAGGTCGAGGACAACGGCACGATTTCCGAACGCAAAATTTACGTTGATATTACCGAGGATAATCTGGACGAATGGGAGTGCCTTATTATCGCCGGAGGCGTTTCGCGTCAGAATTACCGACGTTATGCCAGAATGAAAACCGACGCTTTCGAGGCCCGTTTTCTCAACAACGCCAATAACTTTTTTATGACAACCCGAACCGCAGGGTGGCGCATAGTGATGAAGGAAACGGAACTTTATCCGCTCTATTTCATAAGTCTGGAGAGATTTCTGTATATGACCGTTGTAGAACGAACGACGGGCAAAACTCTAATACAAGACGGGAATTTCGACAACGGTATTTTTGCGCTTGATATTGACGCGCTACGAAAACAGTTTTTCGATGAATACGGAGTTTTGTCGAATAGTTTCGACATATACAAGGGCGACCCCTCGCAATACTCTTGCAGCATAGTAATTGAGCGGAGCGACCCGGCACGGGAACGCTACCGCCTGAAATTCCGCAATTCTCTCGGTGTATTCGAGATTATCGAACTTGCCGGAGAACTTACCATTACACCCGATTACGCCGCAGCCGATGAAGCAAGATTCAGCAGATACGACGCTGAAACCGACGATTTCACCGCCGACCGCGAACGTATCACACGCCCCCAATCGCTAACAATCGAAACCGGAGTTATGCGGGCTGATACCGTCCGTTTCCTCATGGATATGATAGGCAGCGAGGAGGTTTATTTGCTCGACCTCTCGGAACTCCCGGTTAAAGTTATACCCTCTATCGAGGAACTCAAATACAAGCCGCGTCCGGAAACGCCCCAAAAATTCACCGTCAAGTTGCAAATGGCGGAAGATGAAACCAACATCATGCAAGACATCATCGACGGAACGGAAGGCCGCAAACCGCGAGTATTCTCGAAGCAGTTCAGCAAACAATTTAATTAACTCATTATCACAATGGCAGACACGACACAACAGTTTATTGATAACCTTATAACGGTTATCTGGAACGCCGAGGACCCCGAAAGCGTTACAAACGAGATGGTCGCCCGTGTGTTCGATTTTCTCAATAAGGGTTATAAAGACCTTTTGACGAATAACTCGGCGGTAGCAACCGAGAAAGCCGAACGACAGGCAGCCGACGCGGCTCTGCAACGCACTATCGACACGCTTCAGCTCGCTCTCCAGACGGTGACGCGAACAGCTTCAGACGCGCAGACGGCCGCAGCCACTAACCGAACGGCAATTAACAACCTTCTCGGCAAGAACGCCTCGACGGCAATCGAGAATTTTAACGAAATTATCACCTTCCTGAATGGTGTGACGGATTCGGACAGCCTTGTGGCGTTGCTCTCGGCTATCGACGAGCGTATCACCGAAAACGCCAAGAAAATACGCGAACAAGGCTATTCGATTAGTGACCTTCAGTATAAAACCGAACTCCTCGAAGCCGGTTTCAAGGTTGAAGATAACGGCTACAATCTGAACGCGCTCACCGAAGCGGGATTCTATTTTCTGGAAGGCCCGACCGATGAAATTCTTATTGTTTACCGTTATGCCGGTCCGAACGCCGTAGGAAAACCGACAACGTACCACTTTGTTCAATATCTGTTTACCGCCGGAGGCTTGAAATTCCGCAACGGTAAAGCCGCAGACTTGACAGCGGCGGCAGATTGGGAGGATTGGCAGGGCGTAGGCCAAAAGGGCGCGGGTAATCTTATTAACGTGACGGAACTCGTTCCGCCCGAAAACGGATTCTATGACCTTCAGGCCGCTATCGAGGCAGTTCCGGCCACTCACCGCGCTCTCGGTCGCTGGATAACCTACCGCCTCGGCACAGGCGACTGGGAAACGAAGCAGTTCAAAGGCTCGACGCTCACCCAGTGGGAAAAGGCAGAGAGCTGGGAGGACACCGGCGGGAAGGGTACAATTACCGGGATTAAACTCAATAACACCCCCGTAAACCCCGACGCTGAAGGTATCGTAAATATCACCGTTGACGAGCTGGAGGTGGACGAAACTCTAAACGACAAGTCAACCAACCCGGTACAAAACAACGTAATTACGCAAGCAATTACCGACCTTCAGGGTAAAACAGTCGCCGACCTCGACGCTACGATGAACGACGAGGGAACGGAGATTCACCTCGCAATCATCAACGACCAGCGTCAAGAGATTGCCGGGTGTGATATTCCCGTAAGTACAGGCGGAAGCGGTGAAACCGGGGCTACCGCTAAAATCATACTTTCCGCCTCGGTTGATAACGATACAATCCGCGAGGGTAGCCCCGTGAAACTCCTTTACCGATACGACCACCAGTATCTCGGAGGCGACCAAGGCGGAGAATCGACCGGCCAACGCGCCGACATCGAAATTACTGTCAAGAATGGCGCGGTTACTACTTTTACGACCACTCTCAACGACGTGGCCGCAGGTGATTACGAACTCGACATAACAAGTTACGTCCGAAGCGGAACAACCGACATCACGGTTAAAGCCTCGGTAATCGACCCGGAAACAGGAGCCACGCGCACCCGTCAGGCTACCGCCCGCGTCAAGGCTATGACGCTGACCCTTTCAAGTGCCTACTCATTGGCGAACTCTATCGCCGGAGGCGGTTACGGCCCATACGATACCGTTGCGATTCCTTTCACTGTGTCGGGTTCCGGCCGCAAGACCATAACCCTATATCTCGACGGAGAGGCATACGACACAAAGGAGGTAACGAAATCCGGCAAAACGAACGGCAGCTTTACCGTTCCGTTGTCGGGGCTTACTGTCGGACGGCACAACATTCAGATGGTCGCCGAACTCGAAGCCTCGGACACTCTTACACTCCGTTCGGAATCTATTTTTATCGACCTTCTGAAGAAACCGGCAACCGGTTATGCTCCGGCTCCGTTTATCGGTACGATGATTATCTTCGCCGACGGGCGGATTTTCGAGAATAACGATTACCTCACTCCAACGCTGGAAATCGGTCAGTTTGAACGCCTTGATTTTGATTTTGTGGTGTTCGACCCTGATACCACTCCGGCAAGCATGGACGTATATCACGACGGAGTGGTTATGCAGTCTATCACAGCCCCGCGCACCGTTCAGCGGTACACTAACCGTTTCACCGCTCCCGGAACGGAGGCGATGAAATTCAAAACAGGCGAAACCGATTACCTCTTTAACATCGAGGTAGTAGAATCCTACATTGATTTAATTGAGGTTACGGATTCCCTTCGTGTAAGGTTGTCCGCAGCCGGACGCAGTAACGCCGAGGGGAATCCGGGCGTTTGGGAATTTGAAGGTATAACGACCGATTTCCACGGTTTCGACTGGAGCAACAACGGATGGACAGGCGACGCGCTTTTACTTACAAACGGTGCAAGTATCACAATTAACGATACCCCGTTTGCAAAAGACGCGACAGCGACAGGCTTCACCGTGGAGGCGGAACTGATGTGTTCCAACGTGTCAGACCGTAACGGCGTTGTTATGTCGTGTTTCGCCGACGGCGTGGGTCTTGAAATGACTACCGAACAGGCTCGTATGGTTGTTTCAGGCGGTCAGGAACTTGAAACGAAATTCGCCCCGGATATTCCGATTAAAATAGCGTTCGTGGTTGAGAGCAAAAACGAAAACCGCCTTTTACATCTGTATGTTAACGGTATTCGCGACCGCTCACTCCAGTACCAGGCCGCCGCCTCGCTCATGCAGATAAACCCGGCTAAAATTACCGTAAGTTCTGACGCGGCAGACGTGGAACTCCGTAACGTGCGCATATACGACCGCGCCCTCTCTGATGATGAAATGTTGTCTAACTTTATGGTTGACCGCTCGACGGCTGACGAAATGGTTATACTGTTCCAGAAAAACGACATTCTCAACGACGAGGACGCGGTGGACATCGACAAACTCCGCGCACAGGGTAAAGGCTGTATGCGCATTGTCGGCGATGTTGACCTTGTTAACCAGACGAATAACAAGAAATTCGAGGTTACGGTTGATATATACTTTTATTCGCCCTACGGCAAGGAATACGATTTCGTTGCCCGTAATGTAGGTTTGCGAATACAGGGTACCAGTTCGACGACATACCCGCGTAAAAACTACCGTATCTATTTACTCCGAGAGCAATACGGTTGCACTCTGGAGGTTAACGGAGTTCCGGTTCCGGATATGACTTACAGTTTCAAGCCGGGGGCGCGTCCTGTATCAATCTTCTGTCTGAAGGCGGATTTTTCGGATTCGTCGAGTACGCACAACACCGGCGGCGTTCGTATAGTTAACGATATTTTCCGCCGCTGTGGCTGGCTCACACCCCCGCAAGCTGCCTATAAAGGTGACTACGATGTGCGCGTGGGCGTTGACGGTTTCCCGATAAACCTTTTCTACGACAACAACGGCGAGGGAGTGGCGAAATTCCTCGGTAAATACAATTTCAACAACGAGAAATCGGAATCGCACCAAGTTTACGGGTTCGAGGGTATCGAAGGTTTCAACGATGAAGCAGCCCTCGGCGGTGAACGTAATCGCTGTATCTGTGTCGAGTTCCTGAACAACTCGGCGGCTCTCTGTCTGTTCGGCACGGCTGACATGACGAATTTCGATGATGAATTGGAGTTCCGATTTAAGGCCGACACCAAATGGGCAGACGCTCACGAGGACGACAAAGCGGCAGTTATACGCTTATGGTCGTGGATTCAGAGTTGTAAGGGCAATCCGTCGAAATTCCTCCGCGAATATACGCAGTATTTCGCCAATGAAGCCCCGTTCGCATGGTACGCGCTGACGAACTATTTCATGGCGGTGGATAACCGCGCGAAAAACATGATGTTCGCAACGTGGGATGGCCTTATATGGTACATTTTGCCCTACGATATGGATACGCTTTTCGGCGAACGAAACGATTCGTACCTGAAATTCGATTACATGATTGATTTCGATACCGTGGACGAGAGCCAAGGCGCGTACTGTTTCGCCGGACATGATTCGGTACTCTGGGAACTCGTTCGCGGTTGCCCCGAAAAACTCGCCGAGGTTGCCCGTTCTATCCGTTCGGTGATGTCAACGAAGTACGTTCTGGACGTGTTCAACAACCAATTTATGGGCGAATGGTGCGAACGTATCTACAATAAGGACGGAGAATATAAATATATTCTTCCGCTCATCGAAGAAGGGCGCGACTATCTCTACGCCCTTCAGGGTTCGCGCTACGCTCATCGTACCTATACAATCGTTAACCGCTTCAACCTTCTGGATTCGGAGTATTGCGCCGGCACATACCGCGACGACGCGTTCCCGGTGTATTTCTCGTATAACTTTGCGGCGAATCCTCGCAACGTGAAGATAACGGCGGCGGAAAGATTTTGTTTCGGCTATGGCTACACCAACGGCGACCCCACGGTTTCTGGCCTCCGTGCAAATGGCCAAGGTGACGAAATAACTCTTACCTTCAAACAAAATCTTATCATCAACGACCCGCAGAACATTTACGGGGCCTCTCGTATTCAGTCGCTCAACCTTACGGACATAAGTCACGCTATTGTCGGAACGCTTAACCTTAACAAGTGTATTCGCCTCCGCAATCTTGACGCTTCTTGCTCGACTGGGCAGAAGGCTCTCACAGGCCTGATTCTCGAAAATTGCCGGAACCTCCGTTCTCTTGATGTTAACGGACTGAACGGCCTTACCTCTCTGAATCTGGCCGAAAATCGTAAACTCGAAACTCTCGACGCGGCAGATACGCAGCTTACAAACGTGATATTCGCACAAGGCGGAACGATGTCAACGGCAAAGTTACCGGCCTCGCTCCAGACGCTCGAATTACGATACCTTCAGAACCTCGCGCCCGACGCGCTGACCTTCTCCGGAACTCCGGCGGTTACTCGCCTTGTCGTTGATAACTGTCCGCTGATTGACTGGCAGACCCTTCTCAACCGTTGCCCCTCTACGACCTACCTCCGTGTTACGGGCATAGACGAGAGCGGTCGCGGTGAACTCCTCCGCAAGTTCCTGACGATGAAGGGTGTCGATGAAAACGGTAACAACGTGACGACTTGCCGCCTCGTAGGTACTTACCAACTCACGAAATACCTCGAAGAATCGGAGTTCAACGAGTTACAGGCCCATTTCCCCGAACTGAACATAAAGCAGCCGGAATGGACGGTTATCAAGTACGACGAAACGGTGTCAGATTCAAAAAATATCTCAAACCTCGATAACGAAACGGGCTACGACTACGACAACACTTTCAAACCGTCGGCGCACGTCGCCGCTATCATGGCGAAGCGTCACCGCGTAATGGCTAAATATGTAGCGTCCGGCAAAATGCTCGTTTGTCCGCTTGACGATACCGATAGCCGCCGTTATCATGACGGCACGGAGGCCAATACACAAGGTTTCAACCACCCGACGAAGGCCGACGAAGGCGATTTCATGATGTACGAGCCTGACCGTTGGTGCAAGGGTATCGACGATTTTATTAACCGTTGCCATTACCACTGCTTCAGCTCTCTGAAGGCTGTAACGCAGCCGGAGGGCCGTAAACTTTACCCGGAAGATATGGAGTTGCACGACCGCGCAGCTTGCCGAGTGGCGACCACATACACCACCTTCGACGACTGCCTCGCGGTTTACGATGATTACCGCGTATATGTTGCCCCGGTGAAGGGTTACAAGCAAGCACGATGGCCGGCCGTGAACTCATCGGTTTACGGCGCGGTGTTCCTCGACGCAGACAACAACGTGGTGGGTCGTGCCGCAGCCAATAGCGGACGAATGACCGAAGGCTCTTACCTGTTTACCTCCGTTCCGGCCAACGCTGAAAAAATCGCTTTCACTTGCCGCGCCGACGCTCCTTTCTCCTTCGTGTGGCTTACCACCTCGCCGGAGATTCACGCTATCGAGCCGGACGCTTGGCGAACCGGCCAATGGCTTGCCGGTGTTGTGAAAGCATATTACGGTAATTTGCAGATTCGCAGTATTACGGGCGTTTCGGCAACCGTCAGCGTATCACAATCGCAGTTCGTTGATTACTGCCGCAGACGTGGCGAGGGATTCACCCCGATAACGTACCCCATGCACCGCGACATCGCTTGTTTGTTCTGGGCCAACTATGGCGACCGTGACAGTTCAGGCGTGTGCGGATATGGCTCCGGCTTAAATACTACCGTTCAAGGCTTGACCGCCTTCCTCGGCATGAAGGACACCATAGCGAACCCGGCTAATGCTATCGGTGCGGCCGGAGGCTGGTATTACGACGATACGCAGACGTTACGAAATGCGACATCTATCAACGCCATAGGTTACGAAAATCTTTGGGGCGATGTCGCAGAATGGATGGGCGGAGTTACCTCCGATTACTACGTTTGGAAATTTACCGAGTACGGAACCGGTGAAGAAAGAACCGTCAAGAGTGGCACAATCTCCGATTCATGGATTACCGAATTACATAACGGTCGTTTCATGGACGTGGTGCCGGTGTTGCTCAACGCCACAGAAACAACCCACTACGGCGACAAATTCTGGTGTTCCAACTCGTCGGCCCGTGTGGTGTGCCGCTCCTACTACGCCTACTCGTACGCCGGTGTTTCGTTCGCGTACGCGCACTTCGATTCATCGAGCACGTACGCGTGGAGCGGGTCGCGCCTTGCCTTCATCGGTGAAATCGAATATACGTTAAACGTCGCGGCCTTCTTGGAGGCCGAGGCCATAGCCTAACCGAATAAACTTGAACGTATGATGTTAAACGATACACGAGGGCGCAGCCCTCCCACAGCAGAGCAGCCCCCGAAATGGTAGATTTCCCCAATCGTCGTCGGCCCGTGTGGTGTACCGCTCCAACAACAACGCCAACTCGAACGCCGGTGTTTCGTACACGAACGCGAACAACGATTCATCGAACACGAACGCGTGGAGCGGGTCGCGCCTTGCACTCAAAGCGTTAATTTGCCAAAATCGAAAATATATAGCCCTCCGACATCGGCGACGTGTCGCCACCGTCGAGGCAGGGGAGAGAGCCACGGCACAGCCGCCCACAGGACGGAACGCCGAAACATCACGCGCAGGGGTGGAGTTTAGTAGGGCCAGCAATGGCAGCCGAATAACTTAGGCCCCAGAAAAATGAAGGCAAAACAAACAACATGAAACGTATAAAGGATTCCGAAATAATTCCGCTGATTGTCGCCTCGTCCAATATCCGGGAATCAATCGACGCCGTACTCCGAGGAACTGCCCGAAAGCAGTCTAAACAGGGGCGCGAGATTCTTGCGCATATCGACGGGATAGAGGCATGGCTGGCCGCTGAAATATCGGCGGGCGTGTTTCGCCTTACCTCCTACGGAGAGGAGATAATTACCGAAGGAGGGAAGAAACGACGGATTCAATTCCTTTACTCGTATTATGAAAAAATGGGTATTCATGCAATAATGAATATCGTCGAGGAACTGACGTTCAAAAAGTTGATACGAACCACCGGGGCATCGCTGAAAAACCGGGGTACGCACGACCTTCTGAAGCTTATACGCCGCGACCTCGAATTATACCCCGATGAAATACAATATGTTTACGAGGACGATATTACGAAATTCTACGAAAGCATATTGCAGGACATCATGATGGACACGTTACGCCGCATATTCAAAGGGCCTATAATCCTCACCCTTCTGGAACGGTTTGTGCGTTTCCTTATCCGTGGGCTATCTATCGGATTGCGCAGCTCACAACATTTCGGCAACCTCCTTTTATCGGTATGGCTCGACCACCACGTTAAGGACGAACACCGTTTCAGATTCTATTATCGTTATTGCGACGATAAGAGGGGATTAGGTCCCGACAAACCGACACTTTGGAAATTGAGCGGTATCGTTCACGAACAGGTCGAGGGCATAGGGCTGAAGGTGAAAGCGAATGAACGTATTTACCCGGTTTCACAGGGTATCGACTTTATCGGATATGACATTTTCAAGGATTATACTCGTATTCGGAAGCGCAACAAGAAGAAGGCAGCCCGTCGCCTCCACAAAATAAAAAGCAAACGCCGACGCGCTGAAATACTCGCGTCGTTTTACTCGCTCTGCAAACACGCAGACGCTAAACATCTATTTTACAAAATAACAGGCTTAAAAATGGCTGATTACTCAAATCTTAAATCGTTGGCCGACCTCGGTATCTCGACATCGCCGGGAGTGCGTCGGAACGGTCAGAAAAATTTTACTTGCCGCGAGGTCACTCTTAACGCGCTCGTAGGCTCGACGCTTTGTATTCTGGATTTTCAAACAGGCGTTTCGACAAAGTGGTCGCGTAGAGAACACAAGGAAGCGGTGGCCAACGGTGACACGGAGGCAAAGGAGAAAACGAAATATCTCGTTTGCGCCCGTCTTATCGTCCCGAACCGGGCGCAGCTTGCGGCCTGTAACTTACCCCTGAAGAAGGGCGACGTGGTTAAATTCTTTACCGGCTATCCTGATATGTGCGATATATGCGACGCGCTGAAAGATAAGGAACTACTGGGCGAGAATAAGGTGACTATGGCGCGTAACGCACAGGGCAATTTTACCGAATATCTTTTCACTTAACAATATATCGACATGAAAACGAGAGAAATATCATGTTCCGAGGTGCTTGCGCCTATCGAGTGCATAAACCCACGCCGCGACCGCTGGGCGGTGCGCTGGAATCACCACCGCGACGAGGAGCGCGGATGGCTGGCCGTTGAAATGATTACCGACGGCCGTCCGACTGTTGACGAGATACGCGACGCAGTGGCGGAGTATTTCGACGCACAGACCCAGAACCGAATCGCTAATACGTTCTTTTGGAATGGACGGAAGGTAAGGCTGACAGACGCGGCACAGCGCAATTTTCTGTTTGCGGTGTACTCGCTCGATAAGACCGGCGAAATCGACCGCGCCCCGTTCATCGGACTGCTGGAGGCTGATACGGACGCAGCCGCAGCCGACGAACTGGGCGATATGGTCGCAGCCATGTGGACGCACATCAAAGAGTGCCGAGCCGCAGGAATCGAAGCGAAAAACGCCGTCGATTACTCCCAATACGAGTTATAACATATCGTCGAAGGCAGACACCCCGGCGACGCGGTTTTCTTTCATTATGTGGGCGTATATCATGGTGGTTGTTACCGAGGTATGCCCCAAGAGTTTTGAAAGAGTGCCAAGGTCGCCGGAGTTCTTTTTGTAGTAAAGGGTGGCGAAGGTGTGCCGGGCAGCTTTCGCGCTGACCGCTTTTTCGATACCTTCACGTTTACAGATTCTTTTTATTATTCTGTTGAACGCCTGGTCCGTCGGCAATTTCCTGAACAGATTGCCACGATACCGTCCGTCGCGGTAGTATTCGGCCAATTCAGCCGCCGGACGCGATAGCGGCATATTTACGCGCGTGCGTGTCTTGATTCTCTGGTAATGGATTTCGCCGCCGCTTATCTGCTCTATCTGCAACGCTCTGGCGTCGGATATGTGCATGGCCGTGAATGTCATAAACAGGAAGAAGCGAAGCACGTCCTGTTCTCCTTCGTCAAGAATGGCGGAGCGATAGAGGCTTGTCAGTTTGTTTAATTCCTGTTCGGTAAGAAATATAACAGCAGGGTCGGCGGCCGGAACCCGATACACCTCGAACGGGTTAACCTTCACTTTCCCGGCTCTCATAGCCGCATAATAGTGCATACGGATAACGCACATATTTTTGCGTATTGTTCCGGCGTTGTTATTGTGCTTATCTCGGAGGTGGGCGGCATATACGCGCAGCCATTCGGGCGTTATCTCGGCTATCTGGAGCCGTGGGTTATAGTGCTGGAGTTTCGTTAACGCCGCTTTGTGGTGCCGGATTGTTTCGGGCTGCATGGCCGTGCGCAGCTCGTCGAGGTGCCGGAAGGCGTATTCAAGAAAATTCATCGTTTCACCCGGACGACGGTAGAGCGCGAGAAAACTGTCTTTCGTGAGTGTTTCGCCCGTGAGCCTCGCCCGGACGAGTATGTCCGAGATTTTCGCTTTCGTGTTGGAAATTATAAGGTTCTTATCTTTTACCTCCTGACCGCGCCCCTTGATTCTCTCCGTTACCGGGTCCCATTCCGCACCCGTTACCGCTATATCCAGAGGGAGGCGGATTTTTATACGCTCGATGTTTAACACCGCATACAGAGCGGCGCGGCCGTCCGCTCTTTCGCTCTCATTTCGCCGCTTGATTGTTACTTTCGCCATTTTGGGTGTGCCAACTTTTGTGACGACATTTTTTGTAACGCTCTGATTTTGAGCCTACATTTGTGCCGACATTGTTTGAAAATTGACTACCGACGGGGCGTAAGTAATCCGCTGATAATCTGCTATATAAGCAAAAAACCCGACCGAAGTCGAGTTTTTTCGTGGTGCCACCAGGAATCGAACCGGGGACACAAGGATTTTCAGTCCTTTGCTCTACCAACTGAGCTATAACACCATCTTTGCGACTGGGCTTTTGCCCTTTTGCGCTGCAAAGTTAGGCACTTTTTTTTGACTGTGCAAATTTTTGAGCAACTTTTTTAATATAAATTTTTTACACAAGTCAAGTGAGTGGCGATAACTTGTTGCTAATCATTATTTAAAGCGATTTAGCAGTTCGGTTTGTTTTTGTTTAGCTATGGCGCGGGTTTCGGCTGTCGATGCGCCGGGGAGGGTAGAGCGGTCGGGTATGACTACCCGCTGGCCGGGGCGTATGCGGTTGGGGTTGCTGATTATGTCGGTATTGGCTTCGTAGATAAATACCCAGTAGCTTGATTCGCCGTAGTGTTTTTTTGCCAGCCGAATGAGGCTTACATCTACGGTGTCGTATACGGGGGCCTTGGCCTGCACCTGTGCCGGTGCGGCCGCAGGTTCGGGTGCGGTGGCCGGGGCCGGGCTTGCTTCGGCTTTTGCCTGCGGCTCGTGGGTGGCCGTTGCTACATTTTCAACGGGTATTTCTTCTATCATGCTGTCGGCTGCGGCTATGTCGATTTCTTCCTGGTCGTCGGTTTCGATTCGCGGGCCGACAGGGGTGGTGTAGACTGCCACAAGATAGGCACCTATACATACGGCCAAAAGAATGAGCGATATCCAAAGCCACAGCAGGTTGCGGCGGCGTGGTTGTGTCTCCTCTTCATCTTCGCGTGTCTCTGCGGCCGGCGTGGGTTCGGCGACGTGTGTCGGCGTTTGTGGGGTCGGCTGCTCTTCCTCTTCTTCGGGCCAGCGCAGGGTGCGTGGTTCCGGCTGCGGCTCTGCCGGTATTTCGGGAGTTTCAGTTACAACCGTTTCCGGCATTGCCGACACGACGATTTCGGGGGACTCGGGTTCGTTGGGCGTTTCTTCAATGACTGTCTCTATAGTGGGTGTCTCTTCAGAAACTGTTTCTACAGGGGCGGTCTCGGGCGCGTTTTCAATCGGTGTCTCGTCGTCGAATGTCAGGCCGTCGGCAAGCTCGACAGCGGTAAACATTTCGAACGGCTTGTTGAGTTCGGCTGCGATTTCTTTGTCGGGAGTAAATGCTACCGTGATGCCGGTGCCCCTGAACTCGTCGTTGACGGGCCGGAAAGTGCCCACGCCTTTGATAGTGACGCTATGCCCGTCGGCAAGGGCGTCCTCGACCGTGGCAAAGAGTGTGCGCAAAAAGCGGCGCGCGGTATTATTGTCGACGCCCGTCACTGCGGCCAGGCGCGTTATTAGTTGCGATAGTGTGATGGTATTGTTCATTACTTGATTCCGTTTTGAGGGCATAAAGTTAAACAATTATGCCGACATGGGCAATAACATGGCCAATTTTATTTCTTCAAACCTGTTGTGCTAAAATTATTCGGAAGATGCGAAACTTATTCTAATAATATAATGATAATATTAGATTATTTCTATATCTTTGCACCGAACTAAAACTTTGTGAAAAATATGAAGAAGCTTTACCTTACTTTGCTTGTCCTAGTGCTTGCCTCTCTCGGTGTCAAGGCCGATAACTGGGGTGAATGGGAAGAATATACCACCGGTACGTTTGACGCGCATTGGTGGTACAAGAAGCCGATGAAAGACCTGCGTGTAGAGCGGCGCACCGATAAGTCGAATAGCGACCGTGTGCAGTACAAGGTGTGCGGCATGTATGGCGACACACCCGGCTACCCGCCCATCGACCTGATTATCAATGCCAATTTCGCAGAAGAGGGTGGCCCCAAGGGTGAAGACGTGTATATATGGGTTGATGACCAATACATAGAGTCGTATGATATAAATGGCAAGAAGACTGAAATATGGGTGTGCGATGCATATTCATACTACGACAAGTACCCGTCGTCTGACCCTGCAGAGCAGATGCAGTATGTCAACTCGTCGTATTATCGCCCCGAGACAGGCACATTCGTGATATATGCCATGTATCACTACGAAGATGGCACAGTGCCTTTCCTCGATGCCTTTTATGAAGACCGCGCCCACGGCGAGGAGACCCTTACGCTCAACGGTGCCGAGTTTAAGAATTATACAGCCGAGTTTAGTAACGGCCGTTTTGAGAAAGTCGGCGGTTCGCCGGCATATCTGACCGATGTCTGCCTCAACGACCTCGGGCAGATTAAAATGACGGTGCAGCGTGGAGCCTCGGTCAACGTACGCGACATTGCAAACGCTATGGATAAGAGCTCACTTCCGTGTACGGCCGTCACTTCCGACGGCACGGCAACCATACCTTTCGACGGTGGGGAAGGCGACTACACGCTTGTCTACCTGACATATAAGGCCGACATGACTCCGTATCAGATGGGCTCGGCCGCACTGCACTACGACCCGAACTGGACCATGCTTGGCGACGGCATGTTTACCGACCCCTTTATGTCGGTCTTTGTGCAGGGCGACCTCGTCAACAATCTCGGTATCAAGCTCCCTGATGAAGCATGGACTTATAGTGTTAAGGTCGAGGAGTCGACCGAGACCCCCGGTCTCTACCGCATCATCAACCCCTATGGAGCCACGGCTCCGCTGTGGGATGTCGAGCTGACCAATCTCAAACTCGACAAGAAGAGCAACTATAGCATGATTGTCAATGCCTGTGACCCCGAGCGTGTATATATCCCGACCCAGCATTGCGGTTATTACCTCGGTTCATACGAAATCAAGCATTTCTCAGAAGCCGCAACGTATCTCGAAGAGGGCTACGAGGCCGACCGTGTGCCCGCGCATCTTTGGGGAAAGCTTAGGGACGGTGTCATCTCGTTTGGTGACGGTACGGCCGACGACAACGTAGTAGGCGTAAGTGCCAACGGCAGTCCGGCCCCGCTCTACGGTCGTGCCATGACGCTCCGTTTGCCCGGTGCCACATCGATTGTAGAAATTGAAGGTAGTGTCGATGCCGAGTCGGTTTATTATAACCTTCAAGGCATACGTGTCGACAACCCGGCCCACGGCATCTATATCCGCCTCCAGGGCACAAAAGTAAATAAAGTCGCGCTCTAAAAGCGAGACTTAATCAAACAGCAAGGGCTGCTTTCGCAATAGAAGGCAGCCCTTGATTTCTTTGTCTCAGTTTTTAGATATCATCTAAGTCGCGTTGGATTTCATTATATAGTATTGCGTGCCGGGTCAAACAATATGTTGCCTGGCTGTGTTTTAATCAGGTATAACAAACAATAAACTCTGCATTATGGATTTTATATGGTTTATCTTGATTGGCATTGTTTCTGGCTTTGTGGCCGGTAAGCTGATGCGTGGAGGCGGGTTCGGACTTATTGTCAACCTGGTCGTCGGTATAATCGGCGGCGTATTGGGCGGATGGCTCTTCAGCCTGCTCGGCATACACACGAGCAGCATTATTGGCGAATTGATAACCTCGGTTATCGGTGCGATTGTGCTGCTGTGGATAGTCGGGCTGATAAGCCGGCATACGCCCTGACGCTTGCCGTCATGGTATTGCAGCGAGGCCGCCCTTGGCGGTCTCCTTATATAGTGACGGTATATCGTGACCTGTCTGCTTCATTACCTCGACTATACGGTCGAAGTCTACACTGTGGCGCCCGTCGCTAAAGGCGGCATATAGGTTGGCATCAAGGGCGCGGGCTGCGGCATAGGCGTTACGCTCGATACACGGGATTTGCACGAGGCCGCACACTGGGTCGCATGTCAGGCCGAGGTGGTGTTCGAGACCCATCTCGGCTGAATATTCTATTTGGGCCACCGTGCCTCCGAAAAGCTGCGAGGCAGCGGCAGCGGCCATGGCGCAGGCTACGCCTACCTCGCCCTGGCATCCCACCTCTGCTCCCGATACAGATGCGTTGTGCTTGACCACGTTGCCAAAGAGGCCGGCGGTAGCGAGGGCACGGAGTATGCGCTGCTCGGAGAAGCCTTTCGATTTGTGTAGGTGGTAGAGCACGGCCGGAACGATGCCGCACGAACCACAAGTGGGTGCTGTTACAATCTCGCCGCCCGATGCGTTTTCCTCGCTTACGGCCAGGGCATAGGCATAAACGAGCCCTCGGCTCTTGAGCGACTGGCTGTAGCCCTCGGCGTGCACATAGTAGCTCACGGCCTTGCGCCTCACTCCCAGGCCGCCGGGCAGTACACCCTCGGCCTCGATGCCGCGTTCGACGGCGGCTTTCATCACATTCCATACCTGGCGGAGGTAGTCCCATATGCCGGCACCCTCGTATTTATCGACATACTCCCAATAACTTGTGCCGTTTTTTTCACACTCGGCCTGTATGTCTTTTATTTTGGTCAGGGGGTAGATAGCCTCGCCGCCGGTACGTTCCTGGCCTTCTTCTACTATATCGCCGCCACCGACCGAGTAGACCGTCCAAGAGTCGGCAAGATGCCCCTCTGAATCGAAGGCGTCGAATTTCATGCCGTTGGTATGAAAGGGCAATACGACCTCGGGTTGCCACACAATCTCGGTGGGTGCGACAGGTGTCAGCACCGATAGTATGGCCTGGTCGGTGAGGTGGCCGCGACCGGTGGCCGCAAGGGCGCCATAGAGAGTCACTACATAGCGGCTTGCCTTGTCGCGGCTGCGCTCGGCAAATGCGATTGCTGCGTGGCGCGGACCCATGGTGTGCGAACTGCTGGGGCCGTGGCCTATTTTATAGAGTTGGCGGATTGATTCCATTGATGCTGTCGGTTTGTGTGGTGTCGGACTGTGCCTTTTTCTTGGGCCGCAGGAAGTTGAAGAGTTTGTCGAAGTCGCGACGGAACATGATACCTACGCCCTGGGTTGTTTGCGCCGACCGCACGTAGAAGTTGCGGTCGTTGTAGCGGTTATATGCTTTCAGACGCCAAGTGCCTCGTTTGTTGAGCAAGTATTCTATATCGAAGTCGCCGATAAACTGGTTGCTGTTGAGCGATTTGTCGCGATAACCGAAGTTGCCGTTGAAAATCAGCCTGTTGTTGAGCAACCGGCTCGATAGCGCCAGGTCTACCTCGACATCTGAGAAGTCGCCACGGTCGCTGCGCAGGTTCGGGGCTATGCTCCAGTTCTCGCTGAGCTTGCCGAGCATATTGCCCAACTGGCTCGATATAGTCGACGATGCCACCGAGAAAAGCTCGTTGCCCTTTGTCGTAGATGCCATATAGTCGGGCGTGTAGAATCTGTTGAGGGCGAGAAGGTAGATAATCTGACGGTTCATCATATCTTCAGTGCTGACGATGCTGCGGACCTTGCGGTAGGTGTCCTGCGTGAGGGTCGGAAATTCGAGGTCGAATGAAATTACCGGCTGTCGAATATCTCCGTTTACGAGCATCAAGGCATGTACTGGCACGTTGGTGCGGGCCACTTCCTTGTCCTGCAAGAACGACTCGTCGAGGTCGCTCAGGTTGGCATTGGTAGCATAGTAGGCCGACAGTTTGGTCTTCACCCCGTAGGGGTCGCCGTCGAACTGGATTTCGCTGCCTTCCTTTATGGTAAAATCCTTTATTATAATGTCTTGCAGCGTGAAACGGTAACTGCCGGACTGCACGGTATATTTGCCCCACATGTTGAGGTCGTTGTTGGCCGAGTGATATGCCATGTGCAGGCTACCGGCACCTACCGCTTTGATTTCGTCGCCGCCGGCAGGGTCCATGACAAGGGTGATTCGGGCATCCGGGGTCACATTTACGGCGATATCCATATTATATTGCGACGGCTCGTCGTCGGCATTCGACGCTATGGCCTCTTTGAGGGTCTTTACAATGAGCGGCGTGTCGTCGGCAGCCTTGGTATTTGTCTTAAGCGAGTCGGGCGTGACGTCGCGGAAGGTCAGGAACGAGTAATCCTCGGCATCGAGGCGGTCGGATAGCACGAATGTAAATGTCGACCGTGAGGCGGTAGACATGTCTACGTTGATATTCACCACCCCGGGCCAGCCTGTTACCGATGCTCCGCCGTTGCCGTATATGGTGCCGTACCAGTCGGGGTTTTGCTTCGAGGTCACATTGTAGCTCAGGAAGTTGTGGGCGTTGGTGATGTCAAACTTAAATGTCGGCGCCTTGAAGAATGTATGTCCTACCGTGCCTGTCAGACGGGCCGTGTTGCCCTCGGGGTCGCGGATGACTATATTGTCAAGCTCTATCCGGCCCGGGCGCAGGTGCACGCTGTCGCTGGCGTGGTACATGGTGTTGGTAAAATCGATTTTCAGCCCCACATTGTCGGCGTAAATGTCGCCCTCGAGGTCTATTTCCTTAAACGTACCGAAAAGGCGGCAGTGGCCCGAGGCACGGCCTGTGATATCGCTGGCAAAGGCTTCCATAAATGGTTTGAGGAACGATACCGGCACGCTGTCGGCGGCAAAGTTTATGTCGAGGGCCTCGGCCATAGGGAATATGTAACCGTCAATCCGCGAATGCCGTCCCTCGAAGCCTGTGATAGATGCGTCCAGGTACACGCCTTTGCGTTCGTTGTCCCAGTTGGCTGTAATGTCGGCATTGCCGATGGGGCAGCGGTTGTAGCCGATAGAGTCGACATGCAGGGCAGGGCAGTAGAGCCTCGGGGCCCCGCTGAGCAGTTCTGAGGCCGTGATGCGCCCTGTGGCGCGTCCGCCTATCATGGCTTTGTCAATTTCGAGCGTTTCAAATATGGGCAGAAGCCGCACATCGTCGAGAAGCACGGCGAGGCTGTCGTCGGGATTTTTGCTCACGTTGCCGTCGATTTCGATGCGTTGCCGGCCCGTGTCGAGAGCGAAGCCGTCGACGTTGAGCACCTGCGGCGTGAGGTGGAACCTTGATGCGTCAATCTGCCATGTGTCGTCGCCGAAATTGATAGTGCCCGGCCTCATGTCGAGGATAGCCTCGACGGGGAATGGCGACCCGGCAGGGGCCGAGGCCGACAACAGCTCGGCACTGAAGTCTATTGTGCCGTTGAGCGGTATGCGGCGTGCTATGTCCCAGTCGACGTGGGTGTCAATCTTGTTGTCGGCACCGCGCACGGTGGCGGCAACAGTCATGTCGCCTTTCTTGGTGGGCATCATGGTGGTTGCATAGAGCATGGCGTTGCCTGTCGGTATGTCGAATTGTCCGAAGATATCGGTGTTTTCTATCACCTTGCCATTATAGAGATATGGCACTTCGAGGTCGAAATTGGCATATCCGCCACGACTGTCTACCTTTCCTGTCAGCGACGCATCGTGCAGGTTTTGCAGGGGCAGGCGGAAAAAATCGCTAAGTTCGCGGCTTTGGTGTATGGTGAAGTCGAATGAGAAGTCATTGTAGCCTTCTGTCGTCTTGCCGGTTCCGTGCCCGTGGTGCTGCTGAGTCAGGGCCGGCATGAAATGATAGAGCATTGATTTCAACTCAGGTACAAGTGCCGCAAAGTCATAGTGCCCTGTCAACGACCCCTCGATATATGGCGATTCTATTTTTAGTTCTGCGTGATGTTCGTCGGGGATTGCGGTAGCGCGTAAACGGTCTAAAACAAGTCCGTTGCCCTTGTCGTTGACCCAGCGGAAATCAGAGATGTCTACATTGCCGTCGAGGTGGCGCAGGTCTATATTGTCGAGGTCGGCAAAGAGTTTGCCCGACAGCCTGTAGCCGGGATGTGAGTGCGACAAGCCCATGATGTCGAGGTCAAGGTCGGCGACGGTGGCGATGGCGTCGAAGGTCTTTACAGTACTTTCGCCATCGTAGAGGGCGTATGCCTTGACACGGGCCGCCGGGTCGGATACGGTGATGTTTATCTCGCCCTTGTGCGGGCTTCTGAAATCGGCCTCGGCATGTATGCCGGTGTAGGTATAACCGTTATACTCAAGCCTGTCGACGGTGAGTTCGCCCGAGCCTGAATGGAATTTGCGGCCGAATGATGCCGTGAAGGAGGCGGCTGCATCTACGGTGCCGAGTTTTGCCTGTCGTGCCAACAGCCCGGCATCGAGGTCGGCAAGTCTTACGTCGCCGTCGACCAGTGTCAGCCTGCCGCGTTTGGCGTAATTGGCCTCGATATTTATCTTGCCGGCCGTGCCGTCGGAGGATAGATTTATGGAGCCCCGGTCTATCGACCCCTCGCCTTTCATGTTGAATCGGATATCGGGCAGGCGCACGAGTGTCTGCCGTACATCGGGCTTTAATATGGGCGACAATATCGATGCAACCTGCGCACCGTTGATGTCTATTAGGCCACGGGTCAGTTTGTAGCTCATGTCGCCAATCGAGTCGAGCCCGGTGGCGTATGCCTCGAGGGTCATGTCGATGGCGTCGCCGTCGCTGTCGCGCAGACTGAGGTGTTGCAGGTCTACGGCCGTGAGGCATGCCAGCGCGTCGAGCTGTAACTCGAATCTGCGTGTCATATTCGACAGTATTGGCACGAACGCCTCAAGGTCGGGTGGATATATGACCGATGCCCCGTCGATGGCTATGCGCGTCGGGCTGTGTTGCAGGGCCTGTTGCAGCGACCCGTTGCTGCCGCCGTGTATCGTCAGTGGCGCGAAGGCAAGGTGAGTGTTGGGCAGGCTTACCGACAGGTTTTCGACCGAGAGCCTATCCGGGGCGATGTCGCACTGGGCCGTGAGTTTGTCGAGAATGAAACCACTACGCTCGATAAACGACAGGTGGTCGAGGTGCATACTGAAACCTTCGTCGCTTATCTGGGGTATGAATGCGTTGACTGCGAGGTCGCGTATGGCTATGTGGTGTGGGTCAAACAATGCCGAGTCGGGCGCGGCGCACGACACTACGTCGTAGCTTGCCGACGCACGGCGCACGACTACGGTACTAATTTCTACCCGGAATTTTTTCTTTTGTGACGGGCGGTCAGACTTGAGTCTGTCGATAATCGGCTGTATGTTTAGGCTCCCTTCCGGTGTCGGGCGGCTGATATGCACGTCTACACCGTCGAGCAGCGCATAGTCGACCACGACCTCGCCACGGCTCAGCAGTGGAAAAAGTTCGAAGCCGGCCGACACGGTAGCGACCTTGGCGATTGTGTCGGTGCCGATGCTCAGCGATATATCTTCGACGGTGGCTCGGTTAAAGGGATATATGGTCACGCTGCCCACGTCCACGTCTGCACCAAGGAGGTCGGTGAGCTGTTCGGCGGCGGTATCGCGAACCATGCGCTGCACTGGGTCGAGCGACAGTAACACGTAAATTGCTGCCGGTAGCAATACAGCCATCAGCAGCAACACGGAAACTATAGCCCGAAATATTTTCCAGAATAAGCGCATTTCCTTTGGGTGGTAGGGAGCGGCCTGTATTGTGAAACCTATAGCGCGAATTCATGTTGCTGAATGTCGCGCTATAGGCTCCTACATTGTTTTTTTATCGATTAGAATTGTCGATTTTATCTTTTACGTAATTGTTGAAATCGGTGTGGGCAATCAGGTCTTCGATTGGCAGGTGCATACGGTATCGCCAATAGTGGCGCGGATTTGCCGGCACATTGATTTGCTCTTCGCGTGGGTCTTCGCGGCGTATGGCACCGTCGATTGACAGCCAGTCCTGCAACGGAAGTATGCACAGCATCGAGGGTGATTTGAGGTGCATGTCGACGATGCGGTCGCAAATCCAGGGTTCGGCATAGAATGGTGCCGAGCCTGATTCGTGGAGCACTTCGTTGAAGTATCTCTGGGTATTTTCGCGGTCTTCTTCCCACCATTGGCGTATGCCGCCCATGTCGTGGGTCGAGGTGGTGCACACCGAGTAGTAGGGATAGCTCCACGTGTTGCCGAATTTCTGATTGGGGTCTTTGGGCATACGCTGGATTTCGAGCGACAGGATTTCGAGCTGCTGCATCACCGCCGGCACACAGGCCGGTATCATGCCCAGGTCTTCGGCGCAGCACAGCATATTTGTCGACTCGATTAGTGGTGGGAGTTTCCACATCGCCTTGCCGTACCAAAAGTCGTTGTGGCGGTGATAGAAGAAGTCGTTATAGAGTCGATTGAAGCACCAGCGCTCGTAGTCGTTAAGCGACCTGTAAACATAGGTGTATTGTGCCGAAATCCGTGGGTGGTATTTGCCTTTCTCTATGGGGTCTTCGATAAACAGCACTTCGTCGACAAGGCCGAGAAGTCCGTTGCAGATGCGGGTATTCTTTTCGTTCTTGTCCTGGGTGGCAAAGTAGTCTGCAATCTTGCGCTGTGTGTCGTATTCGCTCTTGAGCGAATAGCGGCCGCCTTTCTCTTTGTTCATGAATTTCTTTGTCGCTTCCGAGGTGTACGGGCCGAAGAAGTCTTCTACAAAGTAATCCATGATATATGGCTTGGTCTGCGTGTTGACGTCAATCCAGAAGTCGTAGTTATAGCGCATCTCGTCGACGCTGAACGGAAGGGCCGGATTGAAGTAACCGAGCAGGCCGTGGACGGCATCCATGGGTATTTGCCAGATGCGGAAGAAGCCCAGCACGTGGTCGATACGGTAGGCGTCGAAATACTCCGACATCTTGCGGAAGCGGGCTTTCCACCATGCGAAACCGTCTTTGTTCATTTCTTCCCAGTTATATGTCGGGAAGCCCCAGTTCTGACCAAGGACTGAGAAATCATCCGGCGGTGCCCCGGCCTGGCAGTCCATATTGAAGAGCCTGGTGTCGGTCCATGCGTCGGCGCTTGTGCGCGATATGCCGATAGGTATGTCGCCCTTGAGGGCTACGCCTTTACTTGCCGCATAGTCATGAACGTGCCTCATCTGTCGGTCGAGATGGTACTGAATGTAGCATACAAAATCAATCTCGGCGGCGTGGACGGCACGCGCTTTGTCAAGAACCTTCGGGCTATATGTGGCATATTCGCCCCATTTTGTGAAATCGGGTGTGCCGAATTGGTCGCGCAGGGCGCAGAAGGCCGCGTAAGGCAGAAGCCAGCCCGAGTTGCGGCTTACAAAATTCTTATAGTCTTCCGACGCAAGGGTCGCGGCACCTGACTGGGCGTATATTTCGCGCATATACGAGGTCTTGGCCTCGTTGACACGCTCGTAGTCGACTGTCGGGAGGGCGTTGAGCTCGTCGGCAAGCGATTTGTAATAATCCATGCGCCCGGCATCGGCGAGTTCGCCGAGTTCGGTGACGCGCATAAACATCGGGTGGAGGGCGAAGGTCGAGTTGGCGTTGTAGGGATACGAGTCAGTCCATGTGTGTGTCATGGTCGTATCGTTGATAGGCAGAAGCTGCAGTATGCGCTGGTGTGTGGAGGCAGCCCAGTCAATCATGCCCTTGAGGTCGTAGAAGTCGCCGACGCCCATGTCGTCGTAGCTGCGGAGCGAGAATACGGGTATTGCCGTGCCTGCGCCTTTCCACAAGTCCATGCTGTTTATAAAGCGCATACCGGCTAAGACCGTTGCGTCGGTGACATTGGCCGATACGCCCACGCGGCGGTTGGAGCCGCCTTCCCATGCCACGACTTCGCCGTTGGTGCGGTTGATAATGAGGAATTTAAATTCCGTAGCAGGGTCGAGACCTTCGGCCGGTATGTTGCCTTTCCACAAGGGGTAGTCTGCGTTTGACAGGCGTATGGCCCGCTGAGGGTCCCATTCGCCAAGCGATTCGCTGTTGCCGCTGATGGCCAGTACGTTGTCGCCCCCGACCATGGGTGCGGCCACTTCGAATAGCACGAAGCCGCGTGTCGGCGACACCTTGCCGTCTTGGTATGTCTGGCGATAAACACACTCGGTAAATAGCGAGGAATAGAACGGTTTGTCGAACGGCTGGTCTTGCCATCGGTCATAGATGCGGTATGTGCCCTCGTCGGTGGCTGTGAAGCAGTTGCCGTGTCCCCATTCGTTTTTTACGGCTCCGTCGTCGTTGCGCACGAAATAATGGTAGTTAAAGCCTCGGCAGTCTGCCGGCGTGTCGATTGAAATAGACCAGTGGTCGTTGCCGTCGAGGTGCAGTTTTAACGCCTTGGCATAGTCGCCCTTGCCAAGGGCCTCGATGTCGCCCACTATGTATACCGATTCTCCCCAGTTGGTTCGGTATCCGATATTGAAGATAATCTTCATAGAGTGTGTTTATGTATGATATAAGTTAATATTCGTTTCTAAGAGGCTAACGCCGATACAAAGTTAACAATTATCCTTATATCACGATATATTATTACGGAAAAAATTCGTTAAAAACTCTCTACCGGTTATGCCGTGTGGATTTCAATATGGCTGCTGCCCGAGTTGCCGTTTTTGATAATCCGTACCTGTGTGCTTATGCGTTCGCTCATCACGTCGGTATGGCTGATGACTCCCACCTTTTTACCGCGCGATGACTGCAGCGATGCAAGCGAGTCGATGACTGTGGCAAGCGTGTCGGGGTCGAGCGTGCCGAAGCCCTCGTCGATAAAGAGGTTGTCGAACGATATGTTTCTCGACGACAGCGACGACAGCCCCAGGGCCAGCCCGAGGCTGACGATAAAGGTCTCGCCGCCCGATAGCGACGTGGTGTCGCGGATGTCGTCGGCACGGTCGTGGTCTATGACACGTATGCCGAGCGAGTTGGCAACCTGCGTGAGTTCGTAGCGCGTGTTGAAGCGGCGGATTTCGGCGTTGGCGTGGGCTATGAGGAAACGCAGCGTGTAGCACTGGGCGATTTTGCGGAGTGTTTTGCCATCGCCGCCTATGGCCTGGCATATCTGCTCCCACTCGTCGAGGGTGTGACGTGCCTCCTGGTATTTTTCATGTAGTTCGCCCATTTTTTCTTTGGCGCGATGGTATGCCTGTAGTCTCGCCCTGGCGGTATCTAAAGCCTCGCTTTTCCATGCCTCGAGCTTTTCTCTTTGTGCACTCAGCGTTTCCCTGTCTGCTTCGGGTCTTATTGTCAAGTGTGCTGTCCGGCGTTCAATTATGTTTTGTGCCGTGGCAGATGCGGCTGTCAGCGTATCAGATTTCCCCTTGATTGATGCGCGTATGCCTTCCCAGTCGTCTTTGTAGGTGCTAATCTCCGCGAGGTTGGCGATTGTCAGAGGTTTGTCTCTGTCTGTGTTGAACTTTTCGAGCCAGAGATTTAATTGTGAGTTTAACTCATGGTGACGTTTTTGGTAGTTGCCGAGATTTTGAACGGCGATTTCGGTCCTGCCCTTGAGTTCCTGCATTTTTAAGCCGGCGTCGGCTATGGCTTCAGCCTTTTCTTTGACGAGCTTTTCGGCATTCTCTTTTGCCGTGGTGAGGGTACGGTCGAGTTGGTCGGGTTCGTTGTCGCCGATTTCGTACTTGAGTTGCTGTTGCTTTTGAGTGAGGAGTTCATTTGTTTCTGCAAGTTTCGATGCTGCTGCTTGCGCTGTCTGACGTTTTTCTTCGAGTTGCGTCGATAGTGTGGCCGATTGGGCCTGATGCGATGTCAGTGCGACCTGTGCGTCGTGTCGACGCTGGTCTGCTTCTTTTAGTCGCCGGTCTGCCAGCTTACGATAGTTGTCGAGTCCTTCTGTCGTTTTGTCGAGTGCTTGCCGGGCGTGTTCGGCCTTGTTTGACATGTCGTTATAGTTGCTTAGGGCGGTGTCGGCAATTCCGGCTTGTGTGCTAAGTGAAACATTCAATTCTTCGAGTTGCGTGATATCGGCCGGCCATTCACTATGTCGGACAAATATAATCTCAAGCTCGGTGCCGAGGCTTTCTATCTCATCTGATAATTCATTGGCTGTCGTTTCAAGTTTGATAAGAAAGCCCTCGTTTTGAGATTTTTCTTGAGCAAGCACAAAGTCGCGGTCTTGCAATTCGATAAGCTCTTTCTCTTTGGCAACGATTAGCCTTTGCATTTCGCTCGTTATATTAGATAGTTCGCCGCTGTCGGCGTATGGGTGGTGCGTGGCTCCGCATAGGGGGCAAGGCTCTCCGTCGGCAAGGTCGCCGCGCAGCAATGCCAGGTTCTCGCTTGTCATCAATGTGTGGGCTTTGCGCAGGGTTGTCAGTTCGTCGCTAAGCTGCCTGATATTTATGCCGGCTCGGGTTGCTGTGATTTCTTTGTTGCGTGTGAGCAATTTGTCGCGTTCGCTGCTGTTGGCTGCTGCGTCGGTTTTCTTTTTAGTCAGCGAGCTTGTGAGCCTTATGGCATCGCGTATATCGGTGAGGGCCTTGTCAGCCTCGGCCTTGGATTTCTGTAATGATGCGAGGTCTTGAGCCTGTAGTTGTTTGGCGAAGTTGTCAAATTTCTCGCGCGCGGCAGCTACGTTATTTGTATGCGTAGCCAGGTTTTGTGCTGTTTCACTTTCGATTTTAGCATAGTCGGCGTTCGCTTTTCGCAATGCCTCGTCGGCTGTCCTTATGGCATCGGTATTATCGTTTACAGCCTTTGTCGCGTTGTCGACAGCGGCTTGTGATTGTTGCAGTGCTGTGGTTTTCTCGTCGACTTGCTGCTGTAGGGATTCGATTTCTCCCTTTATCTCGCGGGCGCGGTTTATGTGCGGCTTCTTCTCGTCGTAGCTGTCGGCTTCCTGTTTTGCCTTGGCCTGTAGGTCTTGTAGTTGCGTTTTTAATTCGGCAATCTCCTTGTTTAGTTTGTCTGTCTCGTTGGCGTAGTTGTCGATTGCCGTCCGGGTTTCTTTTATCGAGCTTGTCAATGCTGTCTGCTCGCGATATGTTGCAACTCCTTCGCTTGTGGTGTCGTGGAGGTTGAGACGCTGCTGTAAGTCGGATAATGCATTGAGGGATTTTTTTGCATCATTTACGGCCGTTTCCGCTTTTGCGATGTCGGAGCATAGTTTTTCATCAGTGTCGTACCAGTCAAGGTTTTTCTTGACCGTTTCGAGCGTATCGGCGTTGGCTTGTTTTTCTTTCTCGAGACTCGCGATTTCGGCTGTCAGCTTTTCGAGCTCGTCGGGCGCGAGGTCGTCGTTGGCGTATGCGTTTATGCCGGCTCGTATTTCATTGTATTTGTCTGAGGCCACTTTGCGGCGCATGGCGATTTCGGCGGCGATGCGCGAATACAGGTCTTCGCAGCCTATGAGCTTTTCGAGTAGTTCGTAACGTTCGTCTTCCTTGGCAGTTAGGAAGTTGGCAAACGAACCCTGGGCGATGAGCACCGTGCGCAGGAATTGTTCGTAATCGAGGCCGATGATGCGTGGCAGCTCGTTCCAGTCGGCTTCAGCCTCGGTGATTTTGCCGTCTTCGTTCTTGAGGATATAGAGCGATGTGACAGCGTTGTCGTAGCGTGTTCGCTTGAAGCAGACCGACCATTCGGCGCGGTATAGGTTGCCGTTGTTGGCCAGGAAGGTCAGCTTGCTGTGGCCATATTTTTTGCCGTGTGTAAGTATGTTTCGAGGGTCTGACGGGGCTAAGCGGTTGCTTTCGTCCTCGTTCTTTTTGCCGTAGATTTCGATGCTCTGGTTGCGGTCGTTTTTCTTTTTGGGATATCTCGGCGCCCGGTTGAAAAGTGCGAGGCAGATGGCGTCGAGTATGGTTGATTTGCCGCTGCCGGTGGGGCCGACGATGCTGAATATGTTGCTCTCGCCGAGGGGGCCGTTTTCAAAATCGATGATTTCGCCACCGGCTTTGTCGAGTGAGGCGAGGTTGAGTAGCTCGAGGCGTAATAACTTCATTGATTTTTCTTGATGTCTTCTATTATAGAGCGCAGCATGTCGGCCTGGTGTTCCGACATTTCGGCGTCGTGCCGTATGACGAATGCCTCGGCAAGGGTTTCGAGCGGGTCGCGGTCGAGTATGTCGTCGATGCTGCTTATGGTTCGTTGGCCGTCGAAGGTGCTTACAGCGAGGTCGGGGCTGATGCGCTGGATTTTGCACAATACGGCGTTCTTGGTGGCCAATGCTTCTTCGATTTGCCTTAGGTCGTCGTTCTTTATTTTGTCGAGGCGGACCTTTAGCGCGAGATATATGCTGTTCTCGTCGGGTAATTTGCCGACGCGGTCGGGCAACTCCTTGCCTATGAGCTTTATGAGTTTGCCCGTGGTCAGTCCGGTATCGTCGTCGGGCAGCACAAGCAGTCTATGCTGCGGCGTGTAGTCGAGGTGGCTGACTTCGATATCGTGATTGCTGATTGTGACCAGGTCGACGCCGTGTTTATAGTCTTTCTCGGCAAACGACATTGGCAGCACGCTGCCTGTGTAGCGTGCCCTTTTGAGTCCGTGTATGGCCTGGCGTTTGTGTATGTGGCCGCAGGTAAAATAGTCGGGATAGTCGGACCACCCTGTCATGGCGACCTGCTCTTGTCCGCCAACAATGATTTTTTCGCTGGCGTCGCTGTTGGCAATCTCGGCCCCCGAGGCGTAGAGATGGGCCATCATTATGAGTTTGCGACCTGGATACAGTTCTCGCGCACGTGCAATGAGCCTGCCGGTAAAGTCACGGATACCGGCGGAATAATCGCTTGTGCCGAGTATGTCGTTGCGCAGGAATGGCATGGCAAGTACGACGGCCTGGTTTCCGGCTGCATCATCGAGCGGTATTATGAGGTCGTCGAAGTCGATGTCCCATCCTTCGTCCGACCAGGTGCGGTGTACCTGGCCGCGCACTTCGATATTGAGGCTGCCGAGTATGCTGCGCGGTGCCTCGAGGCGGCTGGCCGAGTCGTGGTTGCCGCCGGTGATGACGGTGAGCATGGCCGGGGCGGCGGCGTGTGCGTCGACGAGGAATTGATAATACAGGGCCTGTGCGGCTGCCGAGGGGTTGCCGTTGTCGAATACATCCCCGGCAACAAGGAGAACAGCAGGCTGCTGCTCAGAAATCTGAGTCAGCAGCCATGATAAGAAGTGTCGATGTTCCGGCAGTCGGTCGTTACCGTGAAAAAGGTTGCCTAAATGCCAGTCACTGGTACAAATTATTTTCATCCACAATAAAAATATCTGCTTACGAGCGCGGCCATCAGGTCGGGGTCGTGGAGGGCCTTTGCGGCCTCGTCGCTGTCATAGCTGCGCAACATTTTGGCCTGGGCCTCGAGCATGGCGGCGGGGAATACACCGTGCGCCTCGAAAACATCGGCCCTGGCGAGTAGCGCGTCGGCAGATTGGGCACACGACACCGGCAGCGTGGGCAGAGTGACCTGACGCCCGGCATTTTCGGCTTTGTGTATGTCGATATCTACATAGTGGCGTTCTGCGCAGCCGAGGGCGTCGTTCATTTCGAAGCCGTGGCGTATGGCCACAGCGAGGGCGGCGAGGAGCGAGTAGATTTCGGCCGAGCAGTCGGCGCTGCGTATTTCGAATGTCTGTTTCTGGCGAGGGTCGGTGTTGCCGTCCAAGGCGTTGGCACTGCCGTTGGCCGTTGCGCACATGTCGCGTTGTGACGTCCAGCCAAGTGGTACGCGCACAAGGACCGAGCGGTTGCGGTCGCCCCAGCAGATGTTTGTAGGGGCTTCCTGGTGAGGCACGAGACGGAAATATGATGTCGGGTTGGTGTTGCCGAAGGCCGTTATGGCGGCAGCGAGGTCCATCAATCCGGCTATGGCTGTGCGGGCCTTGTCGCTGAGTGTGCCGTCGGCGTTGAGCATGGCGCTGCTACCGTCGGCATTGACCAGGCGCATGTGTACGTGCAGCCCCGAACCAGCCTTGCCGACGATGATTTTGGGGGCGAAGGTCACATCGAGCCCTTCGGCCATGGCCTGGTTGCGTATGGCCCACTTGGCAAGCATAAGCTGGTCGGCGGCATCGCGCGCATCGACAGGGAGGAATTCGATTTCGTTTTGCTCGTAGATTTTGTCGCCGAGGGTAAAGTTGCCGACCTCGCTGTGGCCGTATTTGATTTTTCCGCCACACTGTGCTATTGCGCGCATACAGCGCACGCGGAAGTCATTGAATTTGGCAAATGGTGCCGACTCGTGGTAGCCGCGCTGGTCAACGGCGGGGTAGAGCCCCGGGTCGGTGCCGATAACGTAATATTCGAGTTCGCCCATGGCATGGAAATACATGCCCGTAGCCTTGGTAAACTCGGTGCATGCCTTGTCGAGAAGGTGGTCGGGTGCGCTTTCGAGCGGCTTGCCGTCCTTGTCGAAATATGAGCAGAGCATCGACAGCGTGCCAATCGGAGCGAAGGGGTCGACAAAGGCAGTGCGGTAGCGCGGCACGACATAGAGGTCGGAGCTACCGGCACTGATATACGGGAAGAGCGACGAACCGTCGACACGTTCGCCAAGGGTGAGTATGGTCTCGAGGTACGCCAGGTCGTTGACAACGAAGTTGAGCGTCTTGAGCCGGCCGTCGGCGGCCGGATACATGAAGTTTACCATTTCGATACCCTTGTCACGGATATAGCGTATGATGTCGGCTCGTGTAAAGGCCGCCGGCTCTTTGCCAAGATATGAGGCAATAGGGTTTTTGGTCAGTTCGAGAGTGTTTTGCATGGTGTAGAAGGTATTTTATGGCTGTTGGTTATGCGTTAGCTTAGCGGCACGACGCCAATGCCTGGGCGGTCGGGCAGCGTCACCTTGCCGTCGACAATCTTCATTCCGTCGAAGATGTCGTTGGCAATAAGTAGGTTGCCGTCGAGGTCGGCCCAGTCGACGAGGGGCGCCAACTGTGAGGCGGCACTTACGGCGCACGATGTCTCGGTCATGCAGCCGAGCATTACTTTCATGCCCATGGCACGGGCGAGAGTGGCCATCTGGTATGCCTCGTGCATGCCGGTGCTTTTCATCAGTTTTATGTTTATGCCGTCGTAGGCTCCGGCGGCACGGCGAACGTCGGGCAGGCGTTGCAGAAATTCGTCGGCAATGATGGGCAGCGGCGACCGTTCGCGCAGCCAGGCGGTGTCGTCGATAGCCTTTTTATCCATGGGCTGCTCTACGAAGAGGCATCCGCGCTCGGCAAGCCAGTGGCACATTTCGAGGGCCTTTTCGCGGTTGTTCCAGCCCTGGTTGGCATCTACGCAGATGGGCACGTCGGTATGGCGGCGCAGGGCTTCGACTATTTCTTTGTCGTGGTCGAGACCCATTTTGACCTTGATGACCTTGTAGGGCGAAGTTTCCTCGATTTTTTTGCGCATCTCCTCGGGGTCGGCGTCATAGCTTATGGTAAAAGATGTGTTGGGGCAGCGGTCGGGGTTGAGGCCCCAGATTTTATACCAGGGCTGACCCATGATTTTGCCCGTGAGGTCGTGCAGGGCGATGTCGACCGAGGCTTTGGCAGCGCGGTTGTCGGGAGCCGTCTTGTCCATATACTCGTGTATGTCTTCGATGCGGAAGGGGTCGGCGAACTGGCCAAGGTCGAGCTTGGAGAGGAACTCGGTAACAGAGTCGACCGACTCGCCCAGGTATGGGGGCATCGATGCCTCGCCGTAGCCTACAACGCCGTCGTATTCGATTTCGACTTGCACGCCGGGTGTCGTCTTGCGTTGCGAACGGGCAAGGTTGAAAGCGTGGCGTAGCTGTAGTTCGTAGGGGCGGAAGCGTAGGTTGAGCCGTCCCGGTCGGGCTGTTTCTTTTGTCGCCTGGCCGAAGGCTGAAAATGATATGGGTGATGCGGCTATCATGGCGCCAAGCACACTGGTTTTGAGGAAATTTCTGCGGTCCACAATTATATAGTTGTTGTTTGACTTGTCATAAAAAATAAACTTATATCCCTGTGATTAAGAGTCAGAAGTACCAGGGATGGTTGCGGGCACGGGTGATGCCCGGAGTCTCCTCGTTACCGGCGATGCGCACGGCGTGGAGGAAGGGAGTGGTGAGGTAAGACTCTGATTCGGGGTCTACGCTATTGCGCTTTACACGGCCCGACGAATGTACGTAGTTGCCGTCGTGGTCGTAAATGGCAACGTGTGTCACCTTGCCGGTTCGGGCGTTGCCGAAGAAGAGCAGGTCGCCGGGGCGGCAGCTACGCCAGTTGGCGGCCTCGATTCGTTTGCCGGTAAGGGCTTGCTGCGAGGCATCGCGCATCAGGATTAACCCGTTTGCATAGTAGCTTACCTTGGCAAGCCCCGAGCAGTCGAGGGCCTTGGTCGATGTGCCGCCCCAGAGGTAGGGGGTACCTTCCATCGAGTAAGCGATGTCGAGTATGCGGTCGGGGTCGAAATTCTGAGCCGCCCATGTTTCGATTGGAGTTAGGTCGTCGACATTGGCAAAGGCTGTTCGCCCGTCGGGCAGCTCGATGCCTACGCGGCCATGCTCTACGTGCACCTCGTTGCCGGGTACGGTGACTATGCAGCCGTTGACAAGGTCGGTAACGACGTCGCGCAAGCCCTTGGCTGTGGGGCTGGTGTAGGCGCGAGTCTGGTAGGGCGATGTCACGATGAAACGCTTGGCACCGCGCCATGCGGTCATTTGCTCTGGAGTCTTGGCGACAACCGACGACGAGGGTACCCATGCTATGTAGCCGTCGGGCGTTTGTACGCGCCACCATTCGCTGTCTTTGTGCAATACGCGCACAGGGGTGCCCATCACGGCCTGTGTGGCCATTTCGGCCGAGTGACGGCCTGCCGTGCGCAGACTCGCCGCCGAGATGCGCACCTGGGCCCACTGGTCGTAGGGCATAAGCCTTATGCTGTCGGCGTAGTCAACGCCGGCCTCGGCAAGGGCCTTGACAGTGGCTTTGAGAGCCGTGGAGTCCGACACCTCGCCGCCTACCACGAGGCTGCCGTCGTTGTTATGATACGCCTTGATGTCGTAGACGGCCTGCCGGGCATCGGGTGCTACCTGTGCCTTTACGTTCTTGATGCACTGCTGTGCTTTTGCAAGCATGTCGGCCGACGACTGTGCGGCAAGCGGCAACGCGGCCACGGCCAGCGCTATGATTGCTGTATATCTCATTTTTTTGCTTCTACGGTAACAGGTTCGATAGATATGATTTCGAGGTCAGACGACCATGCAGGGTAGAACAGATTGGCCTTTGTGGTCTCAACTTCGCCAACCTGGAAGTCTACGGTCTCGCTGCGAACGAATTTCTTGGCAGGGTAGAGCGGTCCACAAACGCCTGTGTTCGACGCGAAACGGTGGGCGTCGATGCCGTGGCTGTAGAAGTTTACAATCTCTGGGTCATCGGCACCTTTATATCGACCGAACGAGGTGTCGACAGGCACCCAGCCTATGCCCTCGAAGTAGACCTCGGCCCAGTCGTGTAGGTTGGTCTCGCCCGGGTGTAGCATCCAGCCGCTTTCCCAACGGGCAGGTACGCCGAGGGTTCGCATAAGCGAGATGTAGAGCAGCGACACCTGGCCGCAATCGCCATGGCGTTCGGTCAGGACATATTGCGGTATGCAGGGTATGGTGCTATACTCGCGAGCGCCGGCCCACGGGAATTGCGAGTCGATATAGTCGTAGACCAATTCACTCTGTTTGATGGGGTCGGTCTCGTTGCCCACGATGGCATGTGCAAGTGAGTCGAGGCGCACGATATGGGGTGACTCGAACGATGTATAGCGGCGGTAAATGTCGCTTGATTTGTCGTAGGGCTTTATTGCCGAGGCCATTTCGCCAACGGGGAAATATCGCCCCGAGGTTTCTAACTCGCCCACATATTCAAAATGTGCAGTATCGCCGGGAGCGGGTGCGGCTGCGGTGAAATATATCGTGTTGTGTACCGACCGGCCGTCAGAGAGTATATACTCTTGAGGCTGTGAAGAGATGATGCTGACATTGCGCTGGCGGCCTCCGTCGGGATTGCCTAACGGTAGGGGCATCCACACGCGCAGGCTGTCGCCGGTGTATAATTCGTGGCCGGGCACGTCGACGCTGAAGCGGTATTTCACGCGGTGGCTCAGCCCCTTGTCGTTTTTACCGCGATAAAAAGAAAGGACGGAGTCGACGTAGGCGTAGCGGTTTTGTGTCGCCGCGTCGCCACGGCTTTCTTTCGAGGCGTATTCCGGGTTGAGCAGGTTGAGGTTGCGCGGCGACTTGCGGTGGAAACGCTCTTCGCCGTCGATGTTCATGGATTCTATATAGTGACGAGCCACGAACGTGTCGAGGTCGGCATCGGTTACTTCGGGGTGCTGTCGCTGTATGGCTTCGAGTATTTCGAGGCGCGACAACGAGAAGTCCGCAGCCGTGCGGCGCGCAATCGCCTTCGACGAATCAGTTTCATACCAGTCGGGCAAGGCCGCTTCGGCGGCTGCTGCCTCGGCTGCCTTATATTCTTGTGCCTCATGGTAGACCATATACGAGCCGAAAGCTCCGAGGCATACCACTACGGCAAGGGTCACTGCTTTTTTCATTTATGATGTTAGGTAGGGTCGTATTTTTAAAATTATCCGTAAAGATAGCGAAAAAAATCGATATGTCAAAAACTGTATGTCCTTTTAGTTCTTAACACTGTTGTGCGATGGTTGGGTGAGGACGCCATTTTCGAGGAATTCCTTGACGAACTTGTTCGAAACAGCGCGTTCCTCGGGATTGAAACCGTGTCCGGCACCGGGTATCACGCCCAGATGCGCGTTATGGTATCTCTTCATCGCTTCTTCGGAGTAGCCGAGTGGCACAATCCTGTCTTTGGAGCCGTGTATGATTTGTACCGGGCCTTCGTAGCCGCAGATTGTCTGATAGACATCCAAATCCCTGATTTCCATAAAGAAGCGTTTGCCAAGAGGCACGTTCCACAGTATTGTGGTGTCGGGTATCTCTTCTACGGTTTTGTAGCGTTCGTTCCAGTTGTCGGGAATACATAGTGCCGGGTATACCAGTACGAGGCCGCTGACAGTGTCTTTCAATTCGGCAGCCGCCAGGGCCGAAACTAATCCTCCCTGGCTTTCGCCTATTAGTACAATCTCGTCCTTATCGGCACCCGGCCTGTCGAGAAAGTGCCTTACAGCTGCCTTGAGGTCGTTTTTCTCGTCGAGAATCGACATGTTTACGGTATTGTTGTCACTGCGGCTATGTATGCTGCCACAGGGATAGTCGAAGGTGTAGACTGTATAGCCCAGGCCGTTGAGCGTGTCGATATAGTCTTTGGCGAATTTATGCGTGCCATTGAAGCCGTGGCTGATTATTGCCACGCCTTTACTGTTGCCGTCGGCAGGTGCTGCTACTATTCCGTAAATATCTCGTTCTCCGTTTTTTATCCATAAATCTTCTCCCACGGCACGGCTTGTGTCTGCGATTAAGAAGGCTAACGACAAGGAAGCTATGCGAATTGTTTTAGTCATGGTAATTTATATTTTGCAACAAATGTAGCTCAAATTGACGATAATACCAAAAACAATATCTATCATTGCGCCGAACCGGCTGTCAGATGGTGGATTGGCAACCGTGCTCGGGTAGGGCGCAAAAAAAATTGATTGTCATCGCGACAACCAATCTAATTAACCTTAAATCTATACCATGAAAAACACGATGCAAAGTTATATAGTTTTTCAATTATATGCAAGTATTCTTTTGCAAAATGCTGTATATTTAACATTTTTTAGCGTTGAAAAACCAAAAGTAAGCCGCGCGGCTGGTAATTAGTTTGTTTCAGCCCCTCAGAGCTTGCATTTTGCTAAAGATGCCAATATTTTATCAATTGTATTAAAATCAGCATCACTGCGAGAACGAGAAAGCCGAGAAATCCGTTGGCAAGATTGTTGTCGGCATGGTCTATTTCATTGAAATCTTCCGAACCATAGCGGATTTGCCGATATGACACTTTCTTCCCACGACGGAACAGTCGCAGACAACCGTACCGAAGCCCGGCTCCGATATGAAGAATCGCCGAACCGAACCATGACCGTATGAATATTTCGGCTATCAATTCCATAATCATCAATTATCGTAATCTATGCTAATCCAATAAACGTAATTACAGTTAATCGTGCTATTTTGAGAGTCAGCAACAAAGAAATTGCCGATTTTATCTGCCGGCGTCCATTTACAGCCAATGCGTTTACGCAGAATGTCAAAGGGAATGACAGTAGAAATCAAAGCTGTAATTTCTCCTTGATTGTCAGATTTCCAATACTGTGCATAGTCTGAAAATTCCACATCAGCAGACATATCATCTTCAATAACACGATATATAAAGTCCTTAATATCATCAATCGGTTGTTGATAATCTTTAGTGATTATTCTCACCCAATATGATTTTCGATAATCAGTCCATAAGTCAAACAACTGTCTGAGTTCTCTGTTGCCGCCATAGTCATACATGACCTGTTGACTGGTTTTCAAAGAAACCAAAGATGCGATTCTAATAAAGTCCTCTGTGTGATGTTGATAATATGTTGTCGGCACCGAAAGAACTGCTTTTAGCAAATCTCCCGGATAAAATTCACATTCAATAAACAAATCATCGCTTAATATGGCGATAGCCATTGGCAGAGTGTATTGCAAACCCCTTTCTTGACTGACGGCGAGGTATATATCTGACGGAGTATATTGGCATAGTTTCTTTTTGCTGATTCTATCCAGTTCAATCGTAAGGCGGTCAGAATTTAATTGTATCTCTGACGGATTACGGAGCCAGCTCCAAGCACCAAGTTCACGTAAGGACTTATTAAGGTATTCATCAGACAGTTTCATCGCTTTTCTCCTTTCCGCCAAAGACAAATGAATAGAGCAATGGCAATTAAATATAAGCTGATAGCCAGACATGCCAATGCAATAATGTATGATTGCACTTCCCATAATATCCGGTTTTCATCACAAATTAGGTCTTGCCCGATATAGGCACCTTGAATTTCAAATATTGAATATGCGGTTGATGTGCCAATTGCTACAAAGGTAACTACGCCAACTATTTTCTGCCACTGTTTCATTTGATATTAATGAAATGGTAATTGAACTTCAGTTTGTCATGGTCAAGAAGTGACTCACCCAACATAACTCTGTCATAAGAAAGGATAGAATCACTCCCGGGAATAGTGCGATAGCTGACATACACATCTTTCCCGATGATGCTATCAAGAGATGGCAAAGAATCTTCTGCTCTGATAGAAATACTCTCTATATGCTCCGTTTCGCTGTTGTAAATTCTCAGGTCAGCGTAAGAGCCAAAAGCTCCTTGCTCGACAACGACTAACTCAGCCTGACCACCGCCAAAGTTTATTGACCCTATTTGCCGCAGAGTATCATGGCTTTGGCGAGGACTTCCAAATAGCACTGCTGCAAATATGAACATACCAATTTGAATGAAGGGTAGGAACATCTTGAGATGATATAGTATATCATTATCACTTACGGGGGTAGTCTTTCGCTTGCCTTTTTGGTAATACCCGGCATCCTTAGGAAAGTTATATTTTATAATTAGGCCAACATTAGGTACTGGTTTTAATATCTTTGAAACCCATACCGACCCAATAATCGCAGTTGCAGCAAACAATGCAAACAGCCACCAATTCAAGCCGGTGCCAAGCATTACGCCTGCCCCCAACGCTCCTATACAAGACATCATCAGTGAAATGCCAAACAACAATGATTTACGACCTGTCAGTTTCATCGCTTGCCTCCTTTCTTCCATTGGTTTAGAAGTCTTTTGGCGTGTGAGACGATATAGGGATTGTCGCTATATTCAACTAACCGTTTGGCTGTATCAAGGGCGTACTCAGGAACTACATTTACAAACAGTCGTGAAGCCCAATACATAGACTGTTCATAAATTGCCAAAAGTTCAATCATTTCGTCTTTTGCGTCATGGGCTATGAGATATTTGGCGGCGTTTTCAATATCCCATCGGCTATTGGTCTGTTCTTTCTTGTCGCCGTTGGCTACCGCAGCGAAATACATCAGCGATGCCTGCTCAAAGAAGGAATATGCGTCATCTTTGTCATTATATTCAAGCCGCTCACGCCAAAGCGAGAAAAACTCCTTTTCTGAAATCAACGAATATGTACCTTCAGTCCAATCGACACCTCTCTCAATGAAATAATGGGCTTCTTCCGATTGAAACCCGCAATCGTTGTCAATATAATGTTCTTCTCTTGGCTCAGTTCTTATAGCGCGGCTTATAACATTTCCGGCGTTGCTTTCAAAAAAGATTGTACCCAACTCTCCGTGAAACTCCGCATAATAGTCTCCATGATAATTCATGCCGTCAAGTTCGTGGAAGGCATTGCGGAACGTTACCATACTGTTGCCTTTCATTGATTTGTAATTGATTTCAGCAACTATATCGGCGTAGATACATCCGGGGATGTGTGTCAGGGCGCAGTTGGCTTTAATGCCACGCTTTGCCAACATAGCCTCAAATGAATCCAATCTTGCAGACGCATCTTTGTCAACATCCGACGGGTCGAGCCACACTCTCGCCTGTCCGTCAAAAATGCCGTCTGACGGTCGTAACCCATACTGGGCATTTGTGGCATAATCAAAAGTCCAGAAATATTTTTCTCGCATCTTCCAATCGCCGTGGCGTATTTTGTTTTTTGGCATAAAAGTCTTGAGAAACTTTACCCACCGTCTGCGCCATCTGCTGAGATACCAAGAAATACCGAACATTGTTAAGGCAATACCCAGGAATATGATTCCTTGCAAGTCGCCTTCCGTTGCGACTTTATTGTGACAAATCCTGCCATAGCAACAAGGTATGCTATGCCAACAACTACGAAAATGCCGACACCAATCTTTTTCAATATCCTGCCGAGCCGTTCATTAAGTCTGATTCTCCCTGTCTCAAAAAGCCATATAACCAAGACGACAAGAGAAATGATACCAAATGCTATCAGAACATCCGATAACGAGTCAGCCATTCTCCCGATTGCTGAGATCATGACGCACACCACACCGATTATGTACCAGATTGGTTTCATTGCTTGTCTCCTTTCCGGTAGAACAAGAACGATAGGCTTTGCGCCCAGAGATTGCAGGATAGAGCAAAGCCAACACACAGAATCAATATCTTATAGAGTGTTGCCATACGCAAAGTTACAAAGAATAATCGACATTCGATGTGACAAATGTCCCATCAAGGCATGAAAATCAGCGAGGAGCGAAGATTTTTCTTAAATATCCTCACATTCGGAGGCATCGGCGGCATTTTCATCCTCACGGATGCGATGCAATTGGCGGCGTGAGATGCCCAGATAGGTGGCAAACCTCTTGATGAGTACGTTGTATGTAACGTCCGATTACACACAAAGTCGGGTATTCATAAAATCAATCATTACCCAAATTAAAAAAGCTATAAAGAGCACAAAAAGACTTCCGCAAATTACTATTGGCAACCACCACTTTTTGCGGTTATCATGCTTTAGCTTTGCACTGAACAGTCCGCCAATGACAATCAATGCGAAACCAAGCATCAATATTATTTCGATTTTCGACATAAAAATCAGGCTATTGAGGTGACTACCAAATTATAGTATAATCCCATTCTTGAACATCACTTGAATATGTAAAATCATAATTGAGGTCCCCACCATATGGACTGCGAAATCGCAATTCAAAAGCTTTGTCGTTCGCATCCAATAGAA
>CAJUFH010000009.1 GCA_910585755.1 uncultured Muribaculaceae bacterium
TGGGCGGGATTCATATTGACAATCGCGGTTGTCGCGGGATTTATCGTGATGATGATTATCGGGGTCGCTCCGTTCACGACGTGGGTTTCGGCGCTGACGCTCTGCGGGCTGGTGCTTGTCGGGGCGTTGCTTATGTATCTCGGGCGCGCTTTCGAGCGGGGTTCGGGGCCGGGGACCGACAGCGGCGAGGATTGAAAGTGTATGGAGGATGTGTTGTAGATTACGACCTGCTGCGGGGAACGTGATTTGGTTTTCCCCGCAAAAGCGCGTAAATTCGCGGTTATGGAAGTGATTTACGAGGATAACCATATAATAGTTGTCAACAAGGCTCCCGGCGAAATCGTGCAGGGGGACAAGACAGGCGACGAGCCGCTTGTCGAAATTCTGAAACGATGGATCAAGGAGAAGTACGCCAAACCGGGCAATGTGTTCTGCGGAGTAGTACACCGTCTTGACCGCCCGGTAGGGGGGCTGGTGGTTTTCGCCAAGACCTCCAAGGCGCTCGAACGGATGAACCGTCTTTTCCGCGACGGGGAGGTACACAAGACTTACTGGGCTATAACCCGCGGGATTCCCAAAGAGCCCGCGGCGGAGCTGCGCCACTGGCTTCGCCCGGTAGAGAAGAACAACAAGTCGTATCTGTCCGACGAACCCCGCGAGGGGGCCAAGGAGGCGCGTCTGCGCTATCGCCAGATTGCTTCCACGGAGCGTTACCGCCTGCTCGAAGTAGAACTGCTCACGGGGCGCAAGCACCAGATCCGCGCGCAGCTCGCCTCGATAGGCTGCCCGGTAAAGGGTGACCTGAAATATGGCGACAAGCGTTCGAACCCCGACGGCAGCATTTCCCTCATGGCGCGCCATATAGAGTTCGTCCACCCCGTAAGCGGCAAGAAAATTTCCCTTACCGCCCCGGTACCGGAGGATAACCTCTGGAAAGCGCTCGAGGCGGACGCCCTCGGCAGTGCTCCCGCGGAAATCAAGGAGGACGAAGTGAAAGATGTAAGGAAGGAGGATTGAGCGATGGAAAAGAAAGACCTCAGAATCGTGTTTCTCGGAACCCCCGACTTCGCCGTTGAGAGTCTGCGGCGCATAGTCGACGAGGGGTATAACCTAGTCGGCGTGGTGACGATGCCGGACAAGCCGGCCGGCCGCGGTCACAAGATGTACCAGTCCCCTGTCAAGGAGTTCGCCCTTGAGCGCGGACTGAAACTGATGCAGCCTGTTAAGCTGAAGGACCCGGAATTTGTAGAGGAGCTGCGCTCGCTTGATGCCGACCTGTTTATCGTGATCGCGTTCCGCATGCTGCCGGAGGTGGTATGGAAGATGCCGAGGCTCGGGACTTTCAACCTCCACGCCTCCCTGCTTCCGCGCTACCGCGGGGCCGCTCCCATCAACTGGGCGGTAATCAACGGCGACCGAGAGACCGGGGTCACGACCTTCTTCCTGAAACACGAAATCGACACGGGGGACATCCTGCGCCAGGAGCGGATCGAGATCGGCGAGGATGAGAATGTCGGGTCGGTGCATGACCGCCTGATGGTTCTCGGCGCGGAGCTGACGCTCGACACTATCAGCCATATTCTCGCGGGGGACCTGAAACCGTGCCCTCAGGACGAGCTCACAGGAGGCTCGGAACCGACACCGGCCCCGAAGATTTTCCGCGACACCTGCCATCTGGACTTCTCCCGTCCGGCGGAAGAGGTAAGGAACCTTGTCCGCGGCCTTTCGCCATACCCCGCGGCGTGGTTCGAACTGCGCGACGCTGAGGGTGACTCGGAGAGCGCCCCCCTGTCGGTGCTGAAAGTATTCGAGAGCCGCCGCGCGGGCGCGAGCTCTCTCGCGGCCGGAGAGGTGTCGGCCGAAGGGGGTAGCCTGACTGTCGGCTGTGGCGACGGGGAGGCCCTTGAAATAACCGAAGTGCAGCCATCGGGCAAACGGCGCATGACCGCCGGGGAATTTCTCCGCGGGGCGCGGCTGCCGGAAAAGCTCGTCGCAAGGTAGGCTCTATGGAGGTCAAGATTAAGAATATGGTGTGCCAGCACTGCGTGCGGGCCGTAGAACGGGCGCTTAACGACGCCGGATTCGAGGTGCTCGACGTGGAGCTTGGAAGAGCGAGAATCGGCGGCGGCCAGCTTTCGGAGAAAGCGCTTGCGCGGATTGACGCGGCGTTGCGCTCCGAGGGTTTCGAGCGGGTTACCGACCCGCGGGACGCGGTGGTCGAGCGGGTGAAGCACGCGATCATGAACCACGTCAGGGAGGAGAACTGCAAGTTCAACCTGTCGGCTTGCCTGGCGGACCATGTCGGTATCGAGTATGACACCCTGAGCCGTATCTTTTCAGCCCGGGAGGGGCGTACGATTGAGAAGTATTTCATCGCCCAGCGCGTCGAGCTGGTCAAGGAGCTGCTCGGCTACGGCACTCTGACGCTTACCGAAATCGCCGACAAGGCCGGATATTCGAGCGTGGCCCATCTGTCGCGCCAGTTCAAGGCGGTCACCGGCCTTACCCCGACGCAGTATCTCGCCGATATGGCGGCATCGTCGAGGATTCCTTTATCTGAGGTGTAACGCGGGATTGTGCAACGCGGGCGCGGAAGCGTGTAACGCGTCTGAGGGAAATTGGTCGTAACTTCGCGGTATAAGAATTACGACCTATGGATTTTACGCATTTCCTATATTCATTGATGGCGATTGTCAACGCGATGTCGCCCTACGTCCTGCTCGGATTCCTGGTTGCGGGGCTGCTGCATGTTTTCGTGCGCCCGGAGGTAATGGCCCGGCATCTCGCCGGGGGAGGGTGGAAGCCCGTCGTCAAGGCAGCGCTGTTCGGCATCCCCCTGCCTCTCTGCTCGTGCGGGGTACTCCCTGCGGCCGTGGCGCTCCGTCGCCGCGGGGCGTCGAAAGGGGCCGCGACCTCGTTTCTGATTGCCACGCCGCAGACGGGCGTTGACTCTATCGCCGCCACATATTCTCTTCTCGGCCTCCCGTTTGCCATAATCCGCCCGATAGCGGCTCTGTTCGGCGCGGCAGCGGGAGGAATGGCGGTCGACCGCGCTGACCGCGATGGCGCGACCGACCCCGGAGCCTTCGAGGCGGAAAAGGCGGAAGAGATGCCGCGCACCTTCGGCGGAAAACTCCTGGAGGCGGTGCGCTACGGGCTGGTTGACATGGTTGCCTCCGTCGGCAAATGGCTGGTTATCGGCCTGGTCGTCGCGGCCCTGATCACGGTCTTCGTCCCTGACGAGCTGTTTGTGCGCCTGAGCGCCTATCCGGTCATAGCGATGCTGCTGATGGTTTTGGTCGCCGTCCCGATGTATGTCTGCGCGACCGGGAGCATACCTATCGCCCTGTCTCTGATGCTGAAAGGGCTGACCCCCGGAGTGGCGTTCGTGCTGCTGATGGCCGGACCTGCCGCCAATTTCGCGTCGGTCATGGTTATAGGGCGCGCCATGGGGCGGAAGGCGACAGCCGTGTATGTCGGCTCGGTGGTGCTTACCGCGTTGGTCTTCGGAATGATAATCGACTACCTGCTCCCCGCCTCCTGGTTCCTCCCGGCGGTCACGAGCCTTGACCCCGCGTGCCACCACGGCCTCGGCATATTTGAGACACTCTGTTCCGGGCTTCTCGCCGGGCTCCTGATTTACGCGGCGGTAAGGAGCCGCCGACACAAGGGGCACTCTCATTGTACGTGCGGCGATGCCTGCTCCTGCGCCACTTGCGACAATAACTCAAAAAACGATACAGAAATGATACCTACAAACACTTACAAAATCGACGGCATGGCGTGTGCCCACTGCCGCATGACAGTTGAAAAAGCCCTCTCGGCGCTCCCGGGCGCGCAGGAGGTCAGAGTGGACCTTTCCAAGGGTACCGCGACCGTTACCGGCTCGGTCGAGAAGGCCGTGGTCGAGAAGGCCGTGCTGCTTGCCGGATTCAGTTTCGGAGGGGTTCTTCCCGGCTGACAAATTCTTTTCGCGACAGTAATGGAAGTTTCGGGGATTTTGCGTAACTTTGTTGGCAAAATAATCCCCCCGAACCAATGAACACCAACAGTCTGGTTTCTATCGCCGACCTGGGAAAGGAGCAGATTCTGCGCCTCCTGGAGTCGGCTCGCTTTTTTGAGGAGCACCCCAACCACAAGGTGCTTGACGGCAAGGTAGTCGCCACGCTCTTCTTCGAGCCGTCGACGAGGACGCGCCTTAGTTTTGAGACCGCGGTCAACCGCCTGGGTGGCCGAGTGATAGGCTTTTCCGACGCTTCGACGACCTCCTCGTCGAAGGGTGAGACGCTGAAGGACACCATCAAGATGGTGTCGAACTACGTCGACCTGATTATCATGCGCCACTATCTCGAAGGGGCCGCCAGATATGCGACTGAGGTCACCGATACCCCGATTGTGAACGCGGGGGACGGCGCCAACCAGCACCCCTCGCAGACTATGCTCGACCTCTATTCGATTCTGAAGACGCAGGGCACTCTCGAGAACCTGACGATTACCCTCGTCGGGGACCTCAAATACGGTCGCACGGTCCACTCGCTTCTTATGGCGATGAAGTATTTCAAGCCCCGGTTCCGCTTCGTCGCCTGCGACGAGCTGCGGATGCCCCGCGAGTATGTCGAGTTCTGCCGCGAGCAGGGGATTCCCTTCGAGGAGCATACGGAGCTTACCCGCGAGGTAATCGACTCGTCGGACATTATATATATGACCCGCGTGCAGCGCGAGCGCTTCGCCGACCTGGAAGAGTATGAGCGCGTGAAGGACTTCTACACCCTCCGCAATTCGATGCTCGAGACCTCGAAGCCGAACCTGAGAATCCTCCATCCGCTCCCCCGCGTCAACGAAATAAACCAGGATGTCGACGACAATCCCAAGGCCTACTATTTCGACCAGGCGCGCAACGGCCTCTTCGCCCGTGAGGCGATTATCTGCAACGCCCTGGGCATAGATGTCGAGCAACTCAAAAAGGAAACGCTAAACACCCTCTAAATGAGCAACAGCAAGAAAGAACTGGCGGTAGCGGCCCTGCGCAACGGCACCGTCATCGACCATATTCCCTCCGACGCTCTTTTCAAATGTGTCAAGATACTGGGGCTTACAGAGATGAGCCACCAGCTCACTATCGGCAACAATCTCCACAGCGAGCGCCTGGGGCTCGGCACGAAGGGTATCATCAAGGTCGCCGACGTGTTTTTCCCGGAGGATATGCTTAACAGGATCGCGCTCGTGGCCCCGACGGCCGTGGTCAACACAATCCGCGACTATGAGGTTGCCGAGAAGCGCCCGGTTGCTCTTCCCGCGACAATCCGCGGTATCGTGAAGTGCGACAACCCGAAGTGCATCACCAACAACGAGCCGATGGCCACGCGCTTCGACGTCGTCGAGGACAAGCCCGGATTCGTGCGCTGTTACTACTGCAACCACACGGTTGCCAACTCCCAGGCGACACTCATCTGATGGCGAAGGAGAAACGCTCGCTGAAACCGGGCACGATGATTTATCCGCTTCCCGCGGCGCTCGTTACCTGCGGCGTCTCGCCGGAGGAGTCGAACATGCTGACCGTGGCGTGGGTCGGGACGGTCTGCACCAATCCGCCGATGTGTTACATATCGGTGCGGCCCGAGCGCCATTCCTATCCGATTATCAGGGAAAACATGGAGTTTACCATAAACCTGACTACCAAGGCGCTTGCCAGGGCGACCGACTGGGCGGGAGTGCGCAGCGGAGCCGACTACGACAAGTGGAAGGAGACTGGGCTGACCCCGCGGCCCGGGCGGATGGTGCGCTCCCCCTATATCGAGGAGTCGCCTCTGAACATCGAGTGCCGGGTCAAGTCGGTAATCCCCCTGGGGAGCCACCATATGTTCCTGGCCGACGTTGTCAACGTCCTGGCCGACGAGGAGCTTTTCGACCCCGCGACTGACGCGCTGAACCTCGAGGGAGCCGGGCTGGTGAACTACACCCACGGCCACTATTTCGAGCAGGGACCCGAAATAGGACGTTTCGGCTTTTCGGTGAAAAAGAAATAAGCCGGTAATGATTAATTTTTAGAAACCAACACAAAAATCACATATCAAAATGAAACGCGACGACGCTATTTTCGACATTATCAACCGCGAACACCAGCGCCAGAAAAAGGGCATCGAGCTGATTGCTTCCGAGAACTTCGTGTCACCCCAGGTTATGGAGGCTATGGGTTCCTGCCTGACGAACAAGTATGCCGAAGGGTATCCGGGCCACCGTTACTACGGCGGTTGCCAGGTTGTCGACGAGGCCGAGAACCTCGCCATCGAGCGCCTCAAGGAGCTTTTCGGAGCGGAGTATGCCAACGTGCAGCCCCACTCGGGCGCGCAGGCCAACATGGCTGTGTTCATGTCGGTGCTCAACGCCGGGGACACCTTCATGGGGATGAACCTCGACCACGGAGGCCACCTCTCCCACGGGAGCCCCGTCAATTTCTCCGGCCTGATGTTCAACGCGATCGGCTATAACGTCGACGAGGCTACCGGAAAGGTCGATTACGACCAGATGGAGGCCCTCGCCCGCGAGAAGCGTCCCCGCCTGATTATCGGCGGCGCGAGCGCCTATTCGCGCGAATGGGACTACGCCCGCATGCGCCGCCTGGCCGACGAAATCGGCGCCATCTTCATGGTAGACATGGCGCATCCCGCCGGACTGATTGCTGCCGGGCTGCTCGAAAACCCCGTGAAGCACGCCCACATCGTTACCTCCACGACCCACAAGACCCTCCGCGGTCCCCGCGGCGGCGTGATTCTTATCGGCAAGGATTTCGACAATCCTTTCGGCAAGACCACCAAGAAGGGGGAAATCCGCAAGATGTCGTCGCTGATTGACTCCGCCGTGTTCCCCGGCGTGCAGGGCGGTCCGCTGGAGCATGTCATCGCCGCCAAGGCTGTCGCTTTCGGAGAGGCCCTCCAGCCGGAATACAAGGAGTACCAGACCCAGGTCAAGAAAAACGCCGCGGCTATGGCCCAGGCGATGATGGACAAGGGGTACAAGGTGATTTCCGGCGGAACCGACAACCACTGCATGCTGATCGACCTCCGCACCAAGTTCCCCGAACTGACCGGCAAGGTCGCAGAGCGTGTGCTCGTCGAGGCTGACATCACCGCCAACAAGAACATGGTCCCCTTCGACTCCCGTTCCCCCTTCCAGACCTCCGGCATCCGCCTCGGTACTCCCGCCATTACTACCCGCGGCCTCCGCGAGAACGAGATGGGAGAGATTGTCGAGATGATCGACACCGTGCTCTCAGATCCCGAGAACGGCCAGACCATCGCCGCCGTGCGCTCCAAAGTGAACGCCATGATGGAGGACCGCCCCATGTTCGCCTGGTAAATCATCCGTCCGGCACAACAACCGACCCCGTTATTCCGTTATAGGATAGTTAAAATGCCTATTTGAAAAGATGAAACTGATTCTCTACCGCGTATACCAGGTGCTGATTATGCTCCCGCTGCTGCTGGTGCTGACCGTTCTCGCGGCCACGCTGACAATTGTCGGGTGCTTCTTCGGCCTGTCGCGCTGGTTCGGCTACTGGCCCGCCAAAATCTGGGCCATGCTCTTCTGCTGGCTCTCCTTCGTCAGAGTGACGGTGAAAGGGCGCGAGAATATCGACAAGGATACCTCCTATGTCTTCGTGGCCAACCACCAGGGAGCCTACGACATCTTTTCTATATACGGCTTCCTCGACCATAATTTCCGCTGGATGATGAAAGTCGGGCTGCGTAAGATTCCGTTTGTCGGCCGCGCTTGCGCCGCCGCCGGACATATCTTCGTCGACAACTCCTCCCCGGCGGCAATCCGCCGGACGATGGAGAAGGCCGAGAAGACCCTCCAGGGCGGTATGTCGGTTGTAGTGTTCCCCGAAGGTTCGCGCACGAAAACCGGCCATATGGGCGCGTTCCACAAGGGAGCCTACCAGCTTTCGATGGAGTTCGGGCTGCCGGTTGTGCCCGTCAGCATCGACGGCGCTTACGACGTGCTCCGCCGCGGCGACACCTTCCCGCACTGGGGCCACATCCGCCTGACAATCCACAAGCCGATACCCGCTCCTGCCGACGAGGCCGACCGCCGCCGTGTCATCGATGCCTCCCGCGCCGCCGTCGCCTCCGCCCTCCCCGAGCGCTTCCGCTGAAATAGTTGAAATAGTGGGCTGAGTGCCCTTGATGTTAGCAACCCCGCCATAAAACTTGCATATTTTATGGCGGGGTTGATTCGTAAGATTGATGCGAGTCTTTACGCTCTTTTAAAATAAAGTGTCTTCGTACGCGTAAGAAGATAAATCAACTGGTTGTCGTTCTTTTATCATCTTTACTATTTTTGACACATCTTTCGCTGATATATTTTTAGGTAAAAAACGAAAAACAGAACCGATTATGTAATCAAGCTCGATTTCAAAACATTTCCAGTTTCTCCCTAAACGTTCACAGACCTCACCTGTTGTACAGCTTCCGCCAAATATATCCACAACAGTATCTCCTTCATCCGTCAGCAATTTAATGAAAAACTCCGGCAACTTGTACGGGAATCTGGCGGGGTGAGCTTTGATTCCAGTATCCTTACAGAGTGTTAAGTATTTGCCATTGCTTTCAGAATTGCTTATTTGCAGGAGGTTGGATGGTATCGCCCCGCCATTGTCTGTGCCAAAACTGGCTGAAATATCATGCCCGGATGGACGTTTTTTAGGCGTGTAAAATTTGTCGGGATTTTCTATGAGCTTCTTCATCCTGTCGGAGTACGGAGCCAGTACCTTGGTGACATCTGCCTTTGGAAAATCGCTCTTGCAGAACCACCATATGGTGTTGACGCTGTCTTTTGACCTGATTTTACGCTTGTTAACCCACTCTATGGGTGACGGTAGTTTAGATGGATTAAACCAGAAAAATTCTTCGGCCAATTTATAGCCGAGGATTTCGCAAAAGTATATTAGTACTTTGTAGTTATACAGGCTTCTGATCGGTTTGCCTTTTTGATAAGCACCGCCCAAATCAATCACTAAGGATCCCGTTTCTTTTAGTTTGGGGTGAAGTTTGGCGGCAAATTGTCCCAGCCACTCTACATATTCAGTTTGTTCCTCATTCCCATACTCTTTTTTGCGCAAAAGTGCGAAGGGCGGCGAGGTTACGACTAAATCAATTGAGTCGTCATCCAATTCGTCTATAAGATTTAAGGAGTCGCCATAGTAGGTGGCTCCTAAATTAGTGGAGTATTTAGGAATTGTGTTCATCTCTAATTGTGGTATGCAAAGGTACGGATAATTATGGAGCTGGCAAAATCAATTCCGAATATAATCGGAGCGATATATTGGAGAACATCTGTAATTTTGTGTTTGTGGAATATACCGATAAAGAGCTTTTAGAGAAAATAGGTTTAAAAATAGCAACCAGACGTAGGGAACTGAATCTTACTCAAGAGGATTTGGCTTATACTGCTGATATAGATAGAACTTATATCGGATATGTAGAAAACGGTAAGCAAAACATTACAGTGTCAATGCTTAATAAGTTTGCTAAAGCTCTGCAATTAGAAATTAAAGATTTTTTCCAATGACTAACGAAGAAGCAATTTCGGAATTAAACAGACTTTTTCCTTATATTAGAGAGTACCAGAAATTAGCCCGTGAGGTGGCTCATATACAGGATATTTTTCAAGACAATGGAGGTAAATTACTCCAAGTGCTTTTAGTAACCGCTTTGAAGAATTTGGATAAGAGTAGGGAGGGTAACGATGCTGTTGATGCTAATGGTAATGAATATGAGCTTAAATCAGTGAACATTCAGCTCACTAAATCTTTTAGTACACACCATCATTTAAACCAAGCCATCATAGAAAAATATCGAAAAGTAGATTGGGTATTTGCTATTTATGATGATATAGAACTATTGGAAATTTACCTGCTTAAACCGAAAATGTTGGAACCATATTATCAGAAATGGGAAAGACAATATAATGAAACTGGGAAAGCCCTAAATAATCCTAAAATACAGGTGAAATATGTCCGACAAAATGGTATAAAGATTTTTACTCATACAGATGATTTTAAACTGTACCAGTCTGTAATAAACGAACCGTTAAAACCGACTTCGTCAAACTGAATATTTAAGCGTCACATCATATATGCGATATGGCGCTTTTGTTTTCTGTATTTTTCATCTGGGAGAATATAGCAGAATGATTTTCCCGACGGCGGGGTGAACCCGGCGGGGGAGATGATTGTTACAAGGGTGACAAAACAGGCAGAGGGCCGAGGGGCCGCTGTCAGTTTGTCACCTTTTTTCGTGCCAAGTTGGCGGGGCGGGGTGCCGGACGGCGGCGCTCCGGGCCGCAGGAGGCGGAACCGCGGAGTTTGGCACGGATTATGCAGTATCTGTATTTCGGACGGCGGTTCCCTCCGACGCGGCCGCGGTCCGATGAAAAGAGAATGCGGCCCCGGCCGCGAACCTTAGAAACAACTAAAAACATATACCACCAATGAAAATCAAACCGCTTGCTGACCGGGTACTCATCCAGCCGACCCCGGCCGAGGAAACAACAATCGCAGGTATCATAATCCCCGACTCCGCAAAGGAGAAACCCCTCCGCGGGACCGTGCTCGCCGCCGGCGAAGGCACCAAGGACGAGAAGATGCAGGTCAAGGAAGGGGACCAGGTACTCTACGGAAAGTATGCCGGAACCGAAATCGAGGTTGAAGGCGAGAAGTATCTGATAATGCGGCAGAGCGACATCCTCGCCGTAATTGAATGAGGGCGTATCATAATAGCTCATCTGGGTCGTCGCTTGCAGTTTCGGTCTCGGTCAAAATCTTCAGATTGCTCCCTCGGCCTCACCTACAAGCTCCTATCATCTGAACCATTCTTTGCGGAGCAAAGCGCTTCGCGATGACTGATAGCACCCTCACCATCCGGGCAAGCATCTTTCCGGTGCTGCTCAAAACGATAAATTTGATAATAATTAAGCACAGAAATGGCTAAAGAAATAAAATTCGACATAAAGGCTCGCGAAGAGCTGAAAAAGGGTGTTGACGCTCTCGCCGACGCCGTGAAGGTAACCCTCGGCCCGAAGGGGCGCAACGTGATTATCGAGAAGAAGTACGGCGCTCCGCATATCACCAAGGACGGCGTTTCCGTAGCCCGCGAAATCGAGCTTGAGGACGCTTTCCAGAACATGGGCGCGCAGCTCGTAAAGGAGGTTGCCTCCAAGACCGGCGACGACGCAGGCGACGGCACAACCACCGCCACAGTGCTCGCCCAGGCAATCATCACCCACGGACTGAAGAACGTTGCCGCCGGGGCCAACCCGATGGACGTTAAGCGCGGTATCGACAAGGCTGTCGCCGCTATCGTCGAGGGCGTGAAGGCCCAGGCCGAAGAGGTAGGGGACGACTTCAAGAAAATCGAGGACGTCGCCCGCGTGTCGGCCAACAACGACGAGGCTATCGGCCACCTGATTGCCGAGGCCATGAAGAAAGTGAAGAAAGAAGGCGTGATTACCGTTGACGAGGCCAAGGGTACCGAAACCACCGTTGACATCGTGGAAGGCATGCAGTTCGACCGCGGCTATATCTCCCCCTACTTCATCACCAACGGCGAGAAGATGGAGTGCGTAATGGACTCCCCCTACATCCTTCTCTACGACAAGAAGATTTCCAACCTCAAGGATATGCTCCCCATCCTCGAAGCTACCGCCCAGAGCGGCCGCGGCCTTCTGATTATCGCCGAGGATGTCGACCAGGAAGCTCTCGCAACCCTCGTGGTGAACCGCATCCGCGGCTCCCTCAAGGTCTGCGCCGTCAAGGCCCCCGGCTTCGGCGACCGCCGCAAGGAGATGCTCGAGGATATCGCCATCCTGACCGGCGGCGTTGTCATCAGCGAGGAGAAGGGCATGAAGCTCGACGGGGCTAACATCCAGATGCTCGGAACCGCCGAAAAGGTTACCGTCAACAAGGAGAACACCACAATCGTAAACGGCGCAGGCAACAAGGACGCTATCGCCGCACGAGTAGCCCAGATCAAGGCCCAGATCGAGCAGACCAAGAGCGACTACGACCGCGAGAAGCTCCAGGAACGTCTCGCCAAGCTGGCAGGCGGCGTGGCCGTGCTCCACATCGGCGCTCCCTCCGAGGTAGAGATGAAGGAGAAGAAAGACCGCGTCGACGACGCCCTTAGCGCTACCCGCGCCGCGATTGCCGAAGGTATCGTCCCCGGCGGCGGTGTGGCATACATCCGCGCCATCAAGAACGCCGAGGGTCTCCGCGGCTCCAACGAGGACGAGGATACCGGTATCCACATCGTGCTCCGCGCCGTTGAGGAACCGCTCCGCCAGATTGTGGCCAACGCCGGACTCGAAGGCGCCGTCATCGTTCAGAAGGTCAAGGAGGGTAACGCCGACTTCGGCTACAACGCCCGCACCGACCAGTTCGAGAACCTTATGGCTGCCGGCGTGATTGACCCCGCCAAGGTAACCCGCGTGGCTCTCGAAAACGCAGCCTCCATCGCCGGGATGTTCCTCACAACCGAGTGCGTCATCGCCGACAAGAAGGAGGAGACCCCCGCTCCCGCTCCCGCCGGCATGGGCGGCATGGGTGGCATGGGCGGCATGATGTAACCCCCCGCTTCCCGATTATACTACGAAATCCGTATCTCCTTTTGGGAGGTGCGGATTTCGTTGTTCTTATAGAAGCGATTACGGTGGGAGGGGCATACGGAGAGGATGAACCCCGGGCGGTTTAGAGGCGTTACTATTATAGTAACTAATACGTCTGTGTTATGGCATACAAGATTATAGAAGTCGAGGGGATTGGTCCGGCTTATGCCGCCAAGCTCGAAGAAGCCGCCATCGCGACTACCGACGACCTGTTCAACGCCGCAGCCACGCCGAAAGGGCGCCAGGCGCTTGCCGAGGCTACGGGGATTTCCCCGGCCTTGATCCTCAAATGGGCCAACCATGCCGACCTTTTCCGCATTAAAGGGGTGGCCGGACAGTTCGCCGAGCTGCTCGAAGCCGCCGGGGTTGACACGGTCAAGGAGTTCCGCCACCGCGTAGCCGCCAACCTGCACTCCAAGCTCGTTGAAATCAACGAGGTCAAGCATCTCTGCGGCCGAGTGCCTTCCGAGGCCGAAATACAGCGCATGATCGACCAGGCCAAGGAGCTCGCGCCAGTGCTGACTTACTGACAACACTCTCCCAACCGGATGTAAACGGTGCCGTGTCAAATGCTTTTGACACGGCGCCGCTGTTTTTGCGGGCAAAATGAGCGATGGTTCGTTAAATTTTCGTAACTTTACAAAAATTTTTGCATATTGCGATTATAGTGCTTTTCTGCCAAGAAACAGAATGAAGAAACGACTATTTTTAACGCGCGCTCTGGGACTCCTGATCGCCCTGTTCGCCGGTTCCGCGGCGGCCGAGGCGCAGGTCGAGTTCAAGCGCGGCCTGGAACAGATTTCGTTCATTCCCAAGGGACAATGGATTACCGGGGTCAGCGTCAGCTTCTCGCAGTCGGACCAGGGTAACTACCAGTTCCTCGTGATCGAGAACCTGTCGGGCGACTCATATTCCTTCAAGGTCAGCCCGATGCTGATGTACTGCTTCAAGGACAACCTCGCCGCGGGGGGCAAGATGGCTTATTCGCGAACCCGCACGCGCCTCGACCGTACAGACATAGTAGTCGGGGAGGGCACGGAGTTCTCGCTGGAGAACCTTTACAACATCTCCCACAGCTATTCGGCAATGGCGGCGTTTCGCAACTACATCAGTCTCGGCCACAGCCGTCGTTTCGGCTTTTTCAACGAGGTGCAGCTCCAGGTCGGAGGCTCGCAGTCGAAAATCGCCAACGGCAGGGGGGACGACCTCACGGGCACCTACGAGACCTCCTGGGACGTTAACATCGGCCTCGCGCCGGGAATGGTGATGTTCCTCAACAACTATTCGGCGCTGGAGGTAAACGTCGGCGTGCTCGGTTTCTCCTACAGCCACACTACCTCCAAGACCGACCAGATTTACCGCGCGGAGCGCGACAGCAAGTCGGCCAACTTCCGGGTAAACCTGTTTTCGATAACCTTCGGCGTGGCCTTTTATCTCTGAGCGAGTATGAAACACAGAATATTATCCGCACTGCTCGCCCTCGCGGCGCTCGCTCTGGCCGGAGGGTTCCGGGCCGGGGCACAGGAGATACTCTCGCTTGACCGCCTCCCGATTCTGCGCAATATGGCGAAGTCGCCGAAAGTGCTGCTCGACTCAGCGGCCCTGAACGACCCCTCGCTCAAAGAGAAGGTGATTGTCGGGAAAGACACCGTCAGCGTCATCCTGCCGGAGAACAACTACGGGCGCTACGACCGCGGCCTGTACAACTACCTGTTTATCCCGAAGGGGCAGTGGTCGTTCGGCCTCATGGCTGCCTACGGCGAGTTCAATACCGACGACGTGCAGATTCTCGGCATGATCAAGGACCTCGACATAAAGCTGAAAGCCTACTCGCTGCAGCCCTCGATTTCCTACTTCTTCTCCAACAACCAGTCGATGGGGTTGAAGTTCAACTACGTCAGGATGGAGGGGGACCTCCCGAGCTTCTCGGTCGATTTCGACGACGACATCAATTTCTCCCTTAAAGACGTAAGCTATTACCAGCAGAGCTTCTCGACGTCGCTCGCCTACCGCAACTATATCGGCCTGGGTAGCACGCGCCGCTTCGCCGTGTTCAACGAGGTAGACCTCGCTTTCGGCTCCGGCTCGTCGCGCTTCCGCCGCTACTACGCCGGAAAGATGAAGGACACGCGGACCAACTTCGTTACCGCGTCGCTGAACTTCTCGCCGGGAGTCTGCGTCTTTATCATGGACTACATCAGCTTCAACGTATCGTTCGGCGTCTTCGGCCTGAACATACGCAACGAGCGCCAGTGGACCGACGGGAAGGAGGAGGGCTCGCGCTTCACTTCCGGCGCGAATTTCCGGTTTAACATCTTCAATATCAACTTCGGCATGGCCGTTTATATTTGATGCGTTATGAGCGATAAGAAACGCAAACAGAAAGAGTCTCTCGCGATGGTGCGTCGGCAGCGGATTGTGGTGGCGGTTGCCGCCGTGATAGCCGCCGCGTTGCTGGCCATTTTGTCGCAGTCGTGCATCAAGAACGACATACCCTATCCGCGCATCCAGGCCAATTTCACCTCTTTCGAGGCCGAGGGACTTGCCTCCCCGGCGAAAATCGACGAGCAGAACCGCTTTATCGACCTCGTTTTCGACGAGACGGTCAATCTTGAGCAGGTAAACGTCACATCCTATACAATCGGCCCGGAGGGCGCGAAGCTCGTTGACGGCAATCTCTCTGAGCCGGTCAACCTTACACGCTATCTGATTCTCACCCTGCGCCTCTATCAGGATTACGACTGGGTAGTGCGCGCCTCGCAGCCTATCAGCCGATACTTCACTGTCGAGGGGCAGATAGGTGAGGAGGTTATCGATGTCGCCGGAAAGCGCGTCGTGGTGACCGTTTCGGAGAGCATGGGGCGCAAGGCGGTCAAAGTGCTGACCGCCAAGCTCGGCCCCGAAGGCTCGACAATGACCCCCGATCCGGTCGGCAACACTTACGACATGACGATGCCCTTGGAAATCAAAGTCAACGTCCACGGACACGAGGAGTTGTGGGAAGTTTTCTGCGAGACCGCTGCAGGGAGCGTGAACACCGTCCGCGCCGATGCCGGGTCGCAGGTCGCGTGGATCTACGGCTCCTGCATCGCAGACTCCGAGGGTGGAGTGGAATACCGCGCCGCGGGTACGCAGCAGTGGAACCAGGCCCCGAAATCCTGGATTACGCAAACCGGCACTACCTTCTTCGGATGCCTGAGAAATCTCCAGCCTGAGACCGAGTATGAGGCCCGCACTTTCGCGACAGCCTCCGACAAGACCGATTACGGTTCCGTAGTCAAGTTCACCACCGGCGACCTCCGCCAGCTCCCCAACAGCAGCTTCGACGAATGGTGCAAGGTAGGCAAATACTGGGCGCCGTGGCCCGAAGGGGGCGAGCAGTACTGGGATACAGGAAATCAGGGTGCTGCGACAATCGGCGAGGGGAACGTGTTCCGCAGCGACCAGACTTCGACCGGCACGGGATATTCTGCTGAACTGCGCACCGAATGGGTTGTAATCAAACTTGCCGCCGGAAGTATCTTCGCCGGAAAATATCTGCGTACCGACGGCACGAACGGCGTGCTCAGTTTCGGCCGTCCTTACAACCAGCGGCCGACAAAGGTCAGAGGTTATTTCAAATACAACTGCGCAAAGATTGACAAGGCGAAAGGATTCGAGCATATGCTCGGAGAGCCTGATACCTGCATCGTATGGTGCGCCCTGATTGACTCCGACGAGCCGTTTGAAATCCGCACGAAGGAATCAGACCGCCACCTCTTCGACCCGCAGGGCAGCTACGTCGTCGCCTACGGTAGCATGGAGTGCGCGCAGACCATTCCTCAGTTTACCCCCTTTGAGTTCGAGTTGGCATACCGCTCGACGCAGCGAGTGCCGAAGTACATACTTATGGTAGCCTCCTCCAGTAAGTACGGCGACTACTTCGTGGGTGGTGTCGGCTCGGTTATGTGGCTTGACGACCTCGAATTGTTATACGATTATTAATATTACCAACATAAGAAAGACAATGAAGACTTTACGTAATATCGCGGTAGCGGCTCTGGCCTCTGTCGCATCGGTGGCGGCTTCGGGGGCATCCCTGGCGGTTGACAATCCCGACAACAAGGCGTATCTCGGCGTGCGCGCCGCGGTCGACATCAGTTCCGCCGCCAACGGAGGAGCCTATTACAGCAGCAAGGCCGGTTTCAGTATCGGCGGCATCTACAACCTCCCGATTGTAGCCAACTTCTACTTCGAGCCGGGGCTGTCGATTTTCTATGACACATTCGGAACGATGCATTTCCAGTCGGAGGAGATTATGCCTGCTCCCAATCCGGACGCGATTACTGCCGCAGAGCCTGAGGAGCCGGAAGAAGTCTTTTACAAGGTCGACGGGTCGATGCGCAACCTCGGTTTCCGTGTGCCGTTGAAGTTCGGCTATCATTTCGACTTCGCCGAGGACCTCAAGGTACACGTTTTTACCGGTCCGCAGGTCAATCTCAACCTCATGGCGCGCTACCATCAGGGGGCATATATCACACCCTCCGGCCATCGCGTCGCTTCCCATTCCGAGAGCATCTTCGGCACGGGCGGCTTCAAGCATGTCGATTTGCAATGGAACTTCGGTGTCGGCCTGCAATATGACGACTACTATGTCGCGGTAGAAGGCTCGCTCGGCATCACCCGCATGAAGGACCAGGCAGACTACCTCCAGCGCAACCTCCGCCGCGACCTCTTCACCATCACCCTCGGCTACAACTTCTGATATTTTCGCAATATCTAATAACGTTAATAGCCCCTCCATATGCCGCATGAATGGCTGTTGGAGGGGCTACTGACATATCAGGTCTTTGATCCGCTGAAGGGTGTGGGGATTATTTGGTTTTGGCGAGTTCGAAACCGCAGTTGAGGCCGTCGTACTGGTTCAGGAGGTTCGACATGGCCTGGAGGGAGGACTGGCCGCTTACCTTGGCGATAGTCGAAACGAGGGTTATCAGCTTGCTGGCGTCGAAGGTGAGGGTCATGGTGTTGATTTGTTTCTCGACGTGTCCCTTCATTTTGCCGATGGGGATGCGGCCGACGGTAAAGTTGAACCAGAAGGCTCCGTCGGGGTTCTTGGCGTTGGCTACCTCGTATGTGCCCTTGAGGGTTACGCGGTTTAGCTTGAACTCGAAAGTCTTGTCGTCGTTGAACACGCAGGTCATCTTGTCGATACCTACTTTTTTGTAGTAGGGCGCGATTTTGTCGGCAATCACGCCGGCGGCAGCGGCGCCTCCGGCTTTTTCCAGGAAGTTGCCACCCTGGAAAGCTACCGCGGGCCCGGAGTATTTCCAGGAGCCGACGAGGTCTTTCTCAGTGATTTTGCTGTTTGAGAGGAGCCCTTTTACCAGCCCTTCGAGGCCGGAGGCTGCGGTGCTTTGCGCTCCTTCCGAGGATGCGGCGCTGCCGAGCCCTTTGAGCAGGTCGGTAATGTCGGCGCTGGCGTTGAACGAGCCGAGGCTGAACGCGGCAATCAATGCGATGAATATTTTCTTCATGATGTCTGGTTGTTTCAGAACAGGGGGAAGGTGGAGTTGGAAGCCACGAATTTGTAGTAGAACTCCTCGTTGGACTGGTTCCAGAGGATTATGATGCCCTGGAGGAGGGGGATGATTGCCCAGGCGCCGCAGGTGATAAGCGTCAGCAGGATAGTGATGATGCCTCCGGCTGCTTTTCCGGCGTAGAAATAGTGGAGACCGATTGAGCCGAGCACGAGGGCGAGGAGGCAGAAGATGCCGCGGCTTTTCCCTGTCGGGCCGCAGTTGAAGGGGTTGTTGAAGGCGGAGTCAGCGTAAGGCTGGGGCTGACCGTAAGGCTGCTGCCCGTAGTTGGGCTGGCCGTAGTTTTGCTGTTGATAATCCATAGTGAATATAGAGATTATAAATATATTTGATGTTTGACGCGTTCAAAGGCCGAAAAGTTGCAAGGCGTTGCGGGTTGTCGTTTCAGCGACTGTTTCAAGCGGGATTCCTGTCGATTCGGCTATGTGGCGGGCGATGTCGGGAATGTAGGCTGAGGTGTTCTGCTTTCCGCGATGCGGTACGGGGGCGAGCCATGGCGCGTCGGTTTCCAGCAGAATCCTGTCGAGGCCGATTTCCGGGAGCACGTCGCGGATTTTGGCGTTCTTGAAAGTGACGATTCCGTTTATGCCGAAAAAGGAGTCCGGGGAAATCTCTCTTATCCGGGCGACGTCGTCCGCGGTCCCGGTAAAGCTGTGGAAGACGTTCCGGGGAATCGCGGGAAGCGCCGAGAGCACATCGAGCACTTCCGAAAGCCCTTCGCGGCAGTGGATGATTACGGGAAGATCCAGCTCCAAGGCCAACTCGCACTGGCGGCGGAATACCCGCAACTGCTCGTCGCGCCGCGAGGTGTCCCAGTAGAGGTCGATGCCGATTTCGCCGACGGCTACATATTTGCCGCGGTTTTCGCGGAGCTCCTTTTCGACCGCTGCGACATCCGCGTCGGGGTCGTCGCCAAGTTCGGTCGGGTGTACCCCCGCTCCGAGAAACACCGTGCCGGGGAATCGCGCGGCGAGCGCTTTCCGCGGCTCGAAGTCCGACGGCTCGGTACCCGGGAACACCAGCCGGGTCACTCCCGCTTCCACGGCCTTGCGAATCTCGGCCGCCGGGTCGGGGAACTCGGCCATATAGATATGCGTGTGGGTGTCTACGAACATATCGGGCTCGTCAGTTGGCGCGGTCAGCCGCCTTGCGGGCGAGCGAGGTGAAGTATTCGCGGGCGGCCGCGGGGATGTCGGTTCCGGCGAGTGCGTCGACAGCCTCCTCTGTATAGCGCTCAATCAGGCGCCTCGACTCGTCGGCGAGGGAGAGGGAGTCGTAGATTTCCGTGATTTCGCGGATTTTCAGGTAGTCGGTGAGCTTCTTGTCGAGCACCTGGCGCATGCGCTGCGGCTCGCGCTCCATAGCGTTGATCCAGAGCCACGTCTTCTTTTCGTTTATGATGTCGCCGCCGATTTCCTTGCCAAAGAGGGCGGGGTCGCCGTAGGTGTCGAGCAGGTCGTCTTTCAACTGGAATGCGAGGCCGAGCAGCTCGCCGTAGCGGTACATCGCCTTCTGGCTCTCCTCCGAGGCTCCGGCCAGGAGCGCCCCCATCCGGCATGCGCAAGCGAGAAGCACTGAGGTCTTCAGACGTATCATCTCGATATACTCCTCGACAGTCACGTCCCCGCGGTCCTCGAAGTCCATGTCGAGCTGCTGCCCGGCGTAAACCTCCATGGCGGTTGTGTTGAACAGTTCCATAACCGCGGGAAGCAGCGATTCGGGAGCCTTGGCCATAAGCTGCGTTGCCATTGTCAGCATCGCGTCGCCGGAAAGAATCGCTACAGATGCGTTCCAGCGGCGGTGGACCGCTGGGCGGCCGCGGCGCACGTCGGCGTTGTCCATCACGTCGTCGTGAAGCAGCGTGAAGTTATGGAACACCTCAATGCCGAGCGCCTGGTCGATGGCCTTTTCCGGCTCCAGCCCGAAGGCTTTCGCGGCGGCTAACAGGAGCACGGGGCGCAGGCGTTTTCCCCCGCCGCTGAGGGTGTATGCTATCGGAGCGAAAAGTGTCGCCGGGGTCTTCGACTCGGTAAGCGAGGGGAGCTTTTGCTCGACCATTTCGGCGAAAATATCGGTAGAAAACATCTTGTCAGTAACTTTTAACTGCAAAGATAGGCAAATCCGGGCTATTATGACTAATTTTGTACCTAAAAAACCAATTAGCCGCTCAACATGGATTTGCCCAACAACCCGGTGATGCTCCTGAGCACCATCAATATGAAACTGCGCGACACCTACAAGTCGCTTGACGAGCTGTGCGACGACCTGCAGCTCGACAAAGCCGCCCTTTGCGAAAAGCTGGCGGCAATCGGGTATTCGTATGACCCCGCGGCCAACCGATTCTATTGAACCGAGTATGGAAGATTACCTCCAGCAGCTTAACCGGCAGCAGCGCGAGGCCGTCACCTATATGGACGGCCCGCAGCTCGTCATCGCCGGGGCGGGTTCCGGCAAGACCCGCGTGCTGACCTACAAGATAGTCCACCTCCTGGCCCACGGCTATGAGCCTTACCGCATCATGGCCCTGACGTTCACGAACAAGGCGGCGCGCGAGATGCGCGAGCGTATCTGCAAGCTGGCCGGCCCGACGGTTGCCGGACGGTTGTGGATGGGCACGTTCCACAGCATTTTCGGCCGTATGCTGCGGCAGAACGCCGAGCGCATCGGGTTCAAGCCGAATTTCACGATTTACGACACGGCGGACTCCAAGGCCCTCGTCAAGACAATAATAAAGGAGATGAACCTCGACGACAAGGTCTACAAGCCGTCGACGGTGCTTTCCGCGATTTCGATGGCGAAGAACGCGCTGATTTCCCCGCTGCAATACGCATCCGACAAGGACCTGATGGAGGTCGACCGCCGGGCGCGCCGCCCGCTGACGTGGGAAATCTACAAGGCGTACCGCCACCGCTGCTTCGTGGCAGGGGCGATGGACTTCGACGACCTCCTGTTTTATACCAACGTGCTCCTCCGCGAGAATCCCGATGTCAGGAACCATTACAGGGGATTCTTCCGCTATGTGCTTGTCGACGAGTACCAGGATACGAATTTCGCCCAGCACTGCATCGTCTCGGAGCTGTGCCGGGAGTCGAACGCGCTGACGATGGTCGGGGACGACGCGCAGAGTATCTACTCGTTCCGCGGCGCCAATATCAAGAACATCCTGAACCTGCGCAACGCGTACCCCAACCTGCGCGTCTTCAAGCTCGAGCAGAACTACCGCTCGACGCAGAATATCGTCAACGCCGCCAACTCGCTGATTGCCAAGAACAGCGAGCAAATTCGCAAGGAGGTGTTCTCGGAAAACGAGGCGGGGGAGCGCATCGAGGTGCTCCACTGCCATACGGAGTTCGAGGAGGCGACGCTCGTGGCCTCGCGCATACGCCAGGTGAAGATGCGCTCCAAGGACAGCTACGACGAGTTCGCCGTTCTCTACCGCACGAACGCGCAGAGCCGCCGCCTGGAGGAGTCGCTCCGCAAGGACGGCATCCATTACCGGATTTACGGGGGGCTCTCGTTTTACCAGCGGAAGGAAATCAAGGATGCGATCGCGTATTTCCGTCTGGCGGTCAACCCGGACGACGACGAGGCGCTCCGCCGCGTAATCAACTATCCGGCCCGCGGAATCGGCGACACGACGGTGAGCCGCGTGACCCGCGCCGCGATGGACGGGAATGTCAGCATCTGGACGGCGATTTCCGATCCGGCCGCGTATCCCTCAGGCTGCAACTCGGCGGCGTTAAAGAAGCTCGCCGGGTTCGAGGAGATGATCCGGGAGTTCAACGTACTGAACTCGCAGGGGGTGAACGCCTACGAGCTCGCGTCGCAGGTGTTCTCCCGGACGCGTATCCTGGCGTGTCTCGTCAGCGACACCACCCCGGAAAGTATCTCGCAGCAGGAGAACCTCGAGGAGCTTTTGCAGAGCGTCCGCGAGTTTGTCGACGAGGCTGCCGAGGAGGGGCGCGAGGATGAGATGACGATGTCGCATTTTCTCGCGCAGGCGTCACTCGCGACCGACATGGACCGCCAGGAGAACGCCGACGAGCCTGCCGTGACCCTGATGACCGCCCATGCGGCCAAGGGCCTGGAATTTAACAATGTGTTCGTGGTCGGAGTGGAGGAGGACCTTTTCCCCTCGGCCATGTCGCAGGGGTCTCTCAGCGAAATCGAGGAGGAGCGCCGTCTGCTCTACGTCGCGATTACCCGCGCCCGCCGTTTCTGCATGATCACATATGCCGGGTCGCGGTTCCGCAACGGACAGCCGGTCATATGCCAGATGTCGCGCTTCATCCGCGACATTGATCCGAAGTATCTGAAACTGATGCAGGGTACTTCGATAGACGATACCTCCCGCCGGGGCCACGACCCGTACGCCTCCTACCGCGACTCGTTCCATTCGCCGGCGGCGACGCTCGGAATTATCGACCCGTCGCCAAAGCGGCCCGAACAGCGCTCCAACTGGCAGCGCCGCGAGGAGACCCGCAAGATTCCGGCCCCGGCTCCCGCTGTCTCGGCATCCGGATGCTCGGTACACGGAATCTCGGAAGTGCGCCCGGGGATGTCGATAGTCCACGAGCGGTTCGGCTCGGGCCGTATAGTCGACGTGCTCGACGACCCGACCGGCCCGAAAATCGTAGTGCGCTTCGCCGGAGCCGAGCAGCGCACCCTTATGCTTAAATACGCCCGTTTCAAAATAGAACCGCAAGAATGACACCCAACGAATTTCCCACTCCTTATTATATCGTCTACGAGGAGCGTCTGCGCCGCAACCTCGACCTGATTTCCTCTGTCGCCCGCGAAGCCGGGGTAGAGATTATTATGGCGTTCAAGGCCAACGCCCTCTGGAAGACTTTCGGGGTGATGCGCGAATACGGAGTGAAGTCTACCGCGTCGTCGCTGAACGAGCTGCGGCTCGGCAACGAGGAGCTGCGGTCTCTCGTCCATTCCTACTGCCCGGCCTACACTCCGGCCACTATCGGGGAATACCTCGCCGGAAGCAGCCATATAACCTTCAATTCCCTGGCGCAGTTCGAGCGTTTCCGCGGCGACGTCGAGGCCTTTAACGCCGCGGGGAAAGGCCACAGGGTCTCTCCGGGGTTGAGGGTGAACCCGCAGTGCTCCGTCATCGAGACCGACATATACAATCCGGCTCTTCCCGGCTCGCGTTTCGGGGCAACGGCCGATGAAATCGGGGTGACTGTTCCCGGCGGGCTTGAGGGGCTGCATTTCCACGCCCTTTGCGAGTCGACGAGCTACGACCTGGAGAAGGTGCTCGCCGCGTTCGAGACGCAGTTCGGCCATCTGCTGCCTCAGATTAAGTGGGTTAACATGGGGGGCGGCCACCTGATGACCCGCGAGGGGTATGACACGAAGCATCTCGTCCGTCTCCTCCGCGGTTTCCGCGAGCGGCACCCGAACCTCCGGGTAATACTCGAACCGGGGAGCGCGTTTACCTGGCGCACGGGCGACCTGGTTGCTTCCGTCGTCGACGTTGTCGAGAACCAGGGTGTCAGGACGGCCATAATTGACGCGTCGTTCGCCTGCCATATGCCCGACTGCCTCGAAATGCCGTACCAGCCCGCGGTCAGCGAGAGCGTGGAGAAGGCTCCCGGGCTTGCGCCGTACCGCCTCGGGGGTAATTCCTGCCTGAGCGGCGACTTCATGGGGGACTGGTATTTCCCCGCGCCGCTCAAGGAGGGTGACCGCCTGACCTTCGAGGATATGAACCACTATACCACCGTGAAAACCAATATGTTCAACGGCATACAGCATCCGGCGATCATTTACCGCCGCCTCGACGGCTCAACGGAAATGCTACGTGAATATACTTACGAAGATTACAAATCGCGTATGGATTGAAAATAGCCGGCGCAACGCATACCTATGACATGTCACTTATGAAAACGACACTTTCGCTTGCCGCGGCTTTGCTATGCGCGGCAACCGCCTCAGGCACCGAGGCCCGGTTCTCCCATTTCAGCTATCGGGGCGATGATGACTATTGCCGCGAGGAGCTTACCGGGTCGGGCGAATATTACAACCCGGTCATAAGCGGATGGGCTTCCGACCCGAGCGTAACCCGCAAAGGGGAGGATTACTGGCTCGTGACATCGACGTTCGGATATTTTCCAGGGGTGCCTTTATATCATTCCCGCGACCTGGTGTCGTGGGAGCATGTCGGCAACATCCTCTCGCGTCCCGGACAGCTTCCGCCGCTCGACGGGCTTTCCCTTGACAAGGGTGGAATTTACGCTCCGGCGATTACCTACAACCCGCATACCGACCTTTTCTATATGATTACCACCTGCGTAAACAACGGAAAGGGTAAGGATGGGGGCTCGGTCAATTTCTACGTTACGGCCAAAGACCCGGCGGGGGAGTGGAGCGATCCTGTCGTGCTTGACGGGATGACGGGAATCGACCCTTCGTTCTTTTTCGACGAGGACGGGAGCGGATATATCGTTTACAAGTCGGGCGAACATTCGCCGGTAAAATGGAGCAACCACCGCGCTCTCAGCATCGTCCGTTTCGACGCGGCTACCGGGAAGACTGTCGGAGAGCCGCTGCCTTTCCGCGAAAAGGGGGTCGGGCCGGAAGAGCGCCTGGAGCGCGACGAGGGTCCTCATATCTTCAAGGCCAAAGGGAAATACTACCTTATCGCCGCCGAGGGTGGCACGGGTATCAACCATTCCGAGATTGTCTACAAGGCGGATTCCGTCATGGGGCCTTATGAGCGCTGGGGGCGTAACCCGATGCTTACCCAGCGGCTTCTGAAACCGAACCGGAAGAATCCGGTTACCTGCGCGGGGCATGTCGATGTGGTCGAGACCCCGCGGGGCGACTGGTACGCCGTGTTCCTGGGTTGCCGCCCCTGGAACGACGGGGAAGACCAGCTCGGCCGCGAGACGTTCCTTATGCCGGTCGAATGGAGCGCCGACAGCTTCCCGCGGATAATCCACAACTTCAAGGACACCGTGGCCCTGTGGTCGCGGATTCCCGGACTTGACGCTCCGCAGCGTCAGGGACAGGCCGGGAATTTCGGCTGGACCGACCGTTTCGACAGCGACCGGCTCGCGCCCCGCTGGATGTCGCTCCACGGCAGCGCGGCGGATTTCTATAAGACCGGCGACGGACTTTCGATGGAGTGCGCGCCCATTGACCCGCGCACATCCGGCACCCCGGCGTATGTCGGGTGCCGCATACAGCATCACAAGTTTTCCGCCGAAACCGAAGTTTCCCTCAACCCGAAATGTAACGAGGCGGCGGGGATGCTGCTTGTGAAAAACGAGCAGCGGCAGTATTTTCTCGCTGTCCGCGAGGGGGAGGTCGCGTTGCTCCTTCTCGGTAAGGGAAAGGCCGAGGTTTTAGCCTCGGCCAAAACAGAGACCGACGGCGGAAAGCCGGTCGGTCTCAAGGCTGTATCGAAAGGTACGACTTACGATTTTTACTACCGCGACGCGTCCTCTGATGGATGGCGGCTCCTCACTGCCGACGTACCCGCCGCCCACATCGCCTCGCAAAGAGGCGGCTTCACCGGCTCGACCATCGGCCTGGCTGCCACCAGCGCGCCACTATAATCACCTTTATTTGACGCCGTCGGGCCAGGGGAAGGGGGCGCCGACCTGGGTGCCGGATTTCGGGGAGGGGCGCTGGGCGTCGCAGCCGCGGAGGAACTCGCCGAGCTCGCGGCTCAGCTCTTCGACCTTTTCGGGCATCTCGGCCGCGAGGTCGCGGGTCTCGGCGATGTCGTCGGCGACGTTGAAGAGTTCGCGGGTGCCGTCCGTGTACCAGTAGACGAGCTTGTAGTCCCCTTGGCGCACGGCGCATGTCTGGCCGAGGCCGAGGCGGCGCTTCTCCTGCGGGCTGACGCAGTTAGTCCAGTTCTGCGGGGTATTCCAGAAGAGGGGGCGTTGGTTCCAGGCGCTGTCAGCCGTGCCTTTCAGAAGGGGGACGAAGCTCTTGCCGTCGACTTTCTGCACAGTCTCGTAGTCGTTGACCCCGGCCATTTCGAGAATCGTCGGGAAGAAGTCCTCGATAATGAGGTAGTCGTCGCAGGAGGTGCCGGGTTTTGTGACCCCGTTCCAGTAGACCATCATCGGCTCGCGGACGCCACCCTCGTAGACGGAGCCTTTGCCGCTTCGCAGGGGGAAGTTGCATCGCGTTCCGGCCCCGTCGGGCATCTGTCCGCGCGCTTCGCAGTCGAGGCCTCCGTTGTCGCTCATAAATATGACGATAGTGTTGTCAGCCAGCTTGTTCTTTTCGAGATAGTCGAGAATGTCGCCGAGGCTCTTGTCCATGCCTTCGATGAGCGCGGCATATTTGCTTTCCTTGCCGTCGAGGGTCTCGTAGTTGTCGATAAAGCGGTTGTCGGCTACAAAGGGGACATGGACAGCGTAGTGCGACATATAGAGATAGAAAGGCTTGCCGCTGTCGTGTGACTTGTCAAGTTCTTTCAGCGCTTCGAGGGTGAGGGCCTCGGTAAGAAACACGTCCTTGCCCCAGTATTGTTCAAGCCCCGGGGTCGCGAACTTGCTCGCAGGGGTGCCGTCGGGGTTGTGGCCGTAGCGGTTCTGTCCGAGATAGCCGCCGTTGGCGGGTCCCCCGGCGGGACCTCCGGCGATGTTCACGTCGAAGCCCATCGTCAGCGGGTCGGCCGACGGGGTGTCAATGGCTCCGAAATGCGCTTTGCCGACATGGATGGTGTGGTAGCCGTTCTGACGGAGGATTTCGGGGAAGGGGGTGCAGTAGGTCGTATTGTTTATTGTGTCGACGGGCTGGATGCCGTTGCAGTTCCAATCGGGAATCTCGACGTCGGGAAGCGGATGGTCGGTCTTGCGGTCCTTTTCGAGCGTCCAGTTCGTGACCCTGTGGCGCGCCTGGTTCATGCCGGTCATAAGGCTGGCGCGTGAAGGGGAGGAAATCGCGCAGGCGTATGCCTGGGTGAACTTCACGCCCATGGCCGCGAGGCGTTCCATGTTGGGGGTGCGGTATCTCTCGTTTAGCGGAGTGCGTTCCTTATAGAAAGGAACAGAAGTGTCCTGCCAGCCCATATCGTCGACCATGAATAACACGATGTTGGGGCGCTGGGGAGCTGTTTCGGCAGCCCCGACAGAAAGGACTGAGGCCACGGCCGCAGTCGTGGCTGAGATGAACTTTTGGGTTTTCATTTGATGGTTACCTGAATTTGGTATTTTTGGTTAGTATCGCGAAGTTAAGAAAAAGTCGCGGATTTTAATTACTTTTGTGGTCGCAAACCAATCACAGACGCAATGTTTTTCTCCGTAATAGTGCCTGTCTACAACCGCGAGGACGAGGTGCGCGAGCTGCTGGAAAGTCTCTCGCGCCAGACGCTGCATAATTTTGAAGTGGTGATTACCGAGGACGGGTCGTCGCGTCCCTGCGGGCATGTCGTCGAGGAATATGCCGCCAAGGGGCTTGATGTCAAATATTTCTTTAAGGAGAACGAGGGGAGGTCCATAGCCCGCAACCATTCGATGGAGCGGGCGAGGGGGGACTATTTCGTGTTCTTCGATTCGGACTGCGTTGTCCCGGCCGATTATTTCGAGAAGCTCGAGAAGATGCTCGCCGAAAAGCCGCTTGACTGTTTCGGCGGACCGGATGCGGCCGACGAGTCGTTTACCACTACGCAGAAAGCGATCAACCATGCGATGACCTCCTTCCTTACCACCGGGGGAATCCGCGGGGGAAAGGTCAGTCTGGAGAAGTTTACCCCGCGCACTTTCAATATGGGATATTCACGCCGCGTATGGGAGAAAGTCGGCGGTTTCCGCGAGATGTTCTCCGAGGATATAGACATGAGCACCCGCATACGTCTCGCCGGATTCACAATCGGGCTTTATCCCGACCTCCCGGTCTATCACAAGCGGAGGGTCGATTTCCGTAAATTCTTCCGCCAGGTCTACGTGTTCGGGATGTCGCGCATAACCCTGAAGCTGCTCTATCCGGATTCTCTCAAAGCGGTTCATTGTCTCCCGGCGCTGTTTGTCGTCGGAGTGGCTGCGATGGTCGCGATGGCGATAGCTGTCAGCCCGTGGTGGCTCTTGCCGTTGGGTGTCTATCTGCTGGCGATTTTTATCGCCGCGCTTGTTTCGACTCGTTCTGTTGTGATTGCGGCAAAAGCGGTTCCCGCCTCCGTCATCCAGCTCGGAGGGTACGGCTGCGGATTCCTTAAGGCGTGGTTCGTGAAAATCCTTCTCGGCCGCGGCCGCGACGAGGCGGAGGAGGTGGCGCTCCGCAAAGGCAAATGAATTATATAACCGGTTATTGCTAAGTTAAATGTCTGACGTAAACCTGCTTGAAGGAAGCGGAGTGGCCGAAGAGGAGTTCTTCCTGCCTGAGAGTTCCCCGATGATGAGAGACCTCGCGGAGGATGAGAAGCCCCGCGAGAAAGCGATGCGCCTCGGCATAGACGCTCTTACCGATGTCGAGGTGCTCGCTCTGCTGCTCGGTTCGGGCGTGCCGGGGAAATCGGTGCTCGACCTGGCACGCGAGATTCTGCGCGACAACGACAACAAGCTGCGCCACCTGGCGAAGCGCTCCATACCCGAACTCGTCAAGCGCTACAAGGGGATGGGTCCGGCGAAAGCCACGCTGCTTGTCGCGGCGATGTCGTTCGGGGCGCGCTGCCAGGATGACCTCGGTGTCAAAGACCCGCAAATCGCGTCGAGCCGCGACGTTTACGCCTATATGCGCCACCGCCTCGAGCGCCTGAACTACGAGGAGTTCTGGGTGCTTCACCTCAGCCGCGCTAACCGGGTTCAGTTTGCCGAGCGCGTCAGCAAAGGGGGAGTGGCGCAGACGGCTGTCGATGTGCGCCTGATCGCTAAAAGCGCCATTGACCATATTAGTTCCGGCCTTATCCTGGTACATAACCACCCGTCGGGAAATCTCCGCCCTTCACCTCAGGACGACGCGCTTACGCGACGCATTGCCGAGACTGCCAAAATCATAGATGTCGTTGTCCAGGACCATATCATCATCGGCCCTTCGGGGTACTACTCCTATCGCGACGAAGGCAAACTCTGAGGGCGCTGTGATAACGGCCCATCTGGGCCGTTCTGACAACGCCCTCCCATCCGGGTGCCAATAAAGCCTGGATAGAGGGATTATTTGCGGATGACGCGGGCTGTCGCGCCGCGGCGCTCGATGAAAATTCCGTTGGCGGGGGAGGCTACGCGTATGCCTTGCAGGTTGTAGTATTCGGCGGGGACGTTCTCTGAATCGGTTATGGTTTCGGCCACACTTGTTTCGGGGAGGTAAATCGAGAGGGAGCCATCGGAAGCGCCGTTGACCGAGAGGGTCCCGGGAGAGAAGGATATGACTCCGTCGGACATCTTTCCAGCGGTATGGTCGTATTCACCGGTATCGCGCTCGCGGTTATCCCACATTTGGGCGAACATGGCGTTATAGGTCGGTTCCATATATACGGGGCTTCCTCCCGTTTCCAGGCCGGTGGCAACTGTCAGTCGGGTTGCCACGCCACCCATCGCTATGTCGGCCATTGTCACGAGCGCGGGGTCGGTCGCGTCAATGAATAGCTGAGAACCGCTGTCTGGGTGGGTGATACCGTTGACCTGTTCAGTCAGGCGGGCGAATGGTGCTTCGATACGGTAGTAACCTTTGAGGTCGGGACATTCATAAATGTCGGCTTGGGAATAATATGTGCCTTCGAGTCCGAGTTGTTTAGAGACGAGGTTATCTTCAATCGTGCATTTTCCGAGATGGTTCCAGCGGTCGAGTTTCATATTTCTCGCGAGCGCGCCGGCGTTTGCCCCCATATGGTGCTTCCCTGCCGCGTCTTTCGGAACTATAATGAAGAAATAGCGGCCCGAGCCTGCGGAGAAGTCTTTGGGGGAGATTGTCATTCCCTCGGAGGCGGGATATTCACGGATTTCAAGGCCCGCTTCCTTGTTCGCGATTCTGTCATAAACGTGCTCGAAGAAATATCTTTCGGCATTCCGCTCTTTTTCCCTGACGAGAGCGCAGTCGAACGAAGCGATATTAGGGCTTATGTTTTCAAGCTTATAGTTGAGGAGGCGACCCTCCTCGGTAATCTTCGAGAGGTCGAAGCCATAATCGACATAACCCGGCATTTCGAGTACGATGTCGTCTACGTTATCTGAGCTTTCAATCCAGGAGTGGTCTATGTAGACCGAATTATGGGGCATAACAATCTTGTTGTCAAAGAATTTCCCCCACTCCCAGGCGTAAAACCTGTCGATGTCGTCGCGGGAGTATTTGTCCCAGCCAGCGAGGTTGTGTGTGCCGGAAAAAATCATGCCTGACCATTCGAGCCAAAGTCCCGACTGGCTGTAAGGAATCTCTACCCGCGACGGGTCTGACGCGTCGAAAACGAGGTAATAGTCATCCCCCTGGAGTGAGGGGAAATAAGCCATAACCGGGTTGCGGTCGATATATTGCAGGTTTTCGTGGTTCGGATGGGACTGCCCGAACGGGTTCTTGACGCGGAATACGGCGTTATTGTCGGCCCTTGCCTCGATTTCAACCTCGTAACTGTATGCGTTTTTGGTCGCGTCGCCGCCGGTTGCCGTTCTGTCGGCAACCCTGCTGACGTTCTCTATCATACGGCCTTTCCCAAGGGGGATCCATTCGGCTTCACCCTGATAGTTGCTGTGGATGTATATGTATTCGGGGCCTCGCAGGAGCTGGTTTTGCGCGTCGAAGGTCGCGTAGACGATTTTGTAGCGGTAAGGTTTCTCGAAATCAACGAGAAAGGCCTTGTCGTCGCGGGAGAATGTCCGCGTGCGGTTTTCGAAGCCGTCGCCGAAAAGGAGCTGATGGGTTGACGGCCAGAGGATTTCTTCCTCGTATGACAGCACAGCGACGCGGATCGAGGCTGTTTTCTCGTCGAGATTCAGCCCGACCTGTCCCTGCCGGGTTGTGGAGCCGTAGACGAACTGAACGGAGAGAACCGGTTCTGTCTCGTTGCCTTCTGTCATAAGAGCCCGAGGTGCCATCGGACGGCTTTCAACCGCTCCCGGGAGGGCGGGGATGCCACCGGGAAGCGAGATGGGGGAGGACGCTGTCAGTTGGTCAAACGAACGGTCATCGTAATTGTCGGCGGCAACGCCGAGGCTTCCGAGAAGCAATGAGAGAAAAACGGTTGTGTTTTTCATAGCACTGTTTTTTGATTAGTATGAAAGAAGTTTAAAAGAAAAAGAAAAGCCTGTTTTTTGATTCCCGAAGGAATCGTAAACAGACTTTAATAGTCCGACACCGCAAAATTACGCAAATAATTGGTAATTGCAAATAAATCTGATATTTGCTGATGCCGATATGTATGGGGCAGATGTCCCGGTTAGTTCAGTTGGGGCTCAGGGGCGAGGCAGGAGTCCTTTTTTTTTGTGTAGACGCGGACGGGCTGGTCGCCGTTGAGGGCGTCGAGGGCGTTGTTGGCCAGGGCTTTCAGCTCGTCTTCGCCGGGATAGACGCGGACGGGGGCGAGATACTCGACGCGTTCTACGATGCGGGGCACGACGTATTTCGAGTGGGCGATACCTCCCGTGAGGAGTATGGCGTCGACTTTGCCGAACAGGGGCGCTCCCTGGGCGGCGATCGCTTTGGCTACCTGGTAGCACATCGCGTCGAGGACGAGGCGGGCGTGCTCGTCGCCGTTGGCGATGCGCTCTTCGATTTCGGGGACGGAGACCGTCCCGAGGTGGATAGCCAGTCCGGCTTTGCCGGAAATGCGCTTTTTAAGCTGTTCGCTGGTATAGCGGCCCGAGTAGCAGAGGTCGATCAGCGCCCCGGTGGGGAGGGTTCCGGCGCGTTCGGGTGAGAATGGGCCTTCGCCGTCGAAGGCGTTGTTGACGTCGATGCAGACCCCGTGGTCGTGCGCTCCGACGGAGATTCCGCCTCCGAGGTGGCATATTATAAGGTTGAGGTCCTCGTATTTCACCCGTTTGCCGGTCTCGGAGGAAAGCTCGGCGGCGAAGCGGCGGCCTATGGCGCGCTGGTTGAGTGCGTGCCAGGTTGTTATGCGTGGCATTATGGGGGAGCCGGTTATGCGGGCGATGTCGGGCATCTCGTCAACGATTCCGGGGTCGGCGATATAGGCCTTGCATCCGGGGAGCTCATCGGCGAGGTCGCGGGCGATGAGGCATCCGAGGTTGCAGGCGTGGTCGCGGTGGGGATGGGTCATCTCGTCGACCATGGCGTCGTTGACCTCGTAGATTCCGGCGGGGATGGGGCGCAGGAGCCCTCCGCGACCGATAATCGCGTCGAACTCAAAGGGGATTCCGTGCTCGGCGAGGGTGTTGAACACCAGGTCGCGGCGGAATTCCTTTTGGTCGATCACGCGGGGGAACCGGCTAAGCTCCTCTACGGAGTGGCGGATTGTATGCTCAAGCGTAGGTTTTTCGTCTTCGTATACAGCGATTTTGGTTGAGGTTGATCCGGGGTTTATGGCGAGGATTTTCTTCATCTTTCTTCGGGGTTTTGAAAACGTTTGTTGTCAGGGGTATATACTTAAACGCGGCTATGCGTGTTCCGCTGGAGCGGAAAACATCAAGCTCCGAGGACGGCCATCGCCAGGGAGTAGAATTTCGACAGCCCGGTATCGGCGCGGGAGGTTAGCACTACGGGGCATTTCGGGCCGAGCAACATTCCTGCCACTTCGGCGTGGCCGAAGTAGGTAATTGTCTTATAGAATGTGTTGGCCGATTCGATGTTCGGGAAAATCAGGAGGTCGGCTTCTCCGGCGACCTCGGACTCGAGGTGTTTCACCTGGGCGGAATGGTGGTCGCAGGCGGTCTTGACATCCATCGGGCCGGCGAGTGCCGCGTTTCCGAAGGCTCCTTCCGCGGCCATCCCGACGAGGGTCTGCGCGTCAACGGAGTTGGGAAACTTCGGGTTGACCTTCTCCGTGAAATGAATCAGGGCGACTTTCGGGCGGTCGATTCCGAAATGGCGGAGCATCGCGAGGTCGAGCGAGATTACGCGCTCTTTCTGCTCCAGGGTGGGATAGGGGATTACGGCCACGTCGGAGAAGAAGAGGAGGCGGTTCATACCAGGGACCTGAGCGGCAGTCATATGGGTCAGGAGTGAGCCTTGGGGCAGGATGCCGGTCTCCTTGTTGAGAATCGCGCGCAGGAAGTTATCCGTGTTGATGATACCCTTCATCAGGGCGCCGGCGCGCCCCTCGCGGGCGAGCTCTACAGCGCGGCGGGCGGCGGTGTCGGAGTCCTTTTCATCGATGATTTCTATTCTGTCGGCGAACTCCTCGACGAATCGCACACCTTTCAGCTTGCCGCTGTCACCAACGAGGATGAAGTCGGCTATGTTTTCTCGGAGAGCTCTCTCGACGGCGTACTGTGTTTCGGGGTCGTCGGCGCAGACGACAGCGATTTTCTTGCGGTCGGCACGGGCGCTGAGGTGCGCGGTCAGCTCTTGGAAATTTCTGATTTGCTCCATGGTAAAGGGTATGCTTGACGGATTTTCTGCAAATATCAGCAAAAAAATGCACATATACGCATAATCAGTGCAAAAAAATAGTTAACAGGGCTTATTTTTTATGCGAATAACGCCGTCAAAAAACGTAATTTATTATGTGTTTTAAAACATACTTATAAAATCTGTAAGCTGATGTTTGTTGTATGCGGTGAATATCAATCGAAACGGGTCGCTGAGGCTGCACAAACAGCGGTAAAATGCGCGGATTCTTAAAAAGTCTTATTAGCGCCATAAAACAGCGTTTCGGCCAAAATAATGCGACAAAAAACCGGAGATACCAACCAATGGCGTCTCCGGCGGGAATATTAAATCAGATGAAGAGAATTCCCAAAGTATGCTTAAAATTTGGTTTTACTGAAAGGTAATATGTAAAATGTGTAATACAACTGATTGATTAGTTCTGGCACTATTGCCATTGTTTCTCTTTGTTATGTTGCAAAGTTAACGAAAAAATCGTTAATTCCAAACATTTCGTCAATAATTTTTCAAAAACGCTGAATTTTTGGGAAAACGGGTCTTTTGACGCACTCTTGTCGCATTTATCCGGTTATTCGGAGCGTCGATAGGCAAAAGGCGCCGCGTCATAACGATTTGACGCGGCGCCTTTCGTATCCGGATGGAGGATTGGGTCAGAGGAGCTGGACGGAGCGGGCGATGAAGCGGGAGAGGTCTTCGCCGCGGAGGAGTCCGTTGCCCAGGAGGGCGAGGTCGAGGAGCTGCTTGACCACGGGCTGGGTAGCGGCGTAGTCGCTGACGAGCTTCGTCTGGCGTTCGCGGGCGGCGGTTACTTCGGCGCTGAGTGTGTCGGCCTGTTTGGAGGCTTCGGCGTCATCCTTCTTCTCGCGGAGCTTGGTTATTTCGGCGTTCTTGGCCTCGATTTCCTCCTCGATAGGCTTTACCTGCGCGGCGAGGGCTTCGTCGGCGGCCGCGGTGACGCGCTTGACTACGGGCTGCTCGGTGTTGACGATAAGCTGGTAGCTGTCGGGCATGTCGCCGTAGAAGTTCATACCGGGCTGGAGGGCGGCCATCTCTTTCATACGACGCATGTACTCGTTCTGGGTGACGACAACCGGCGCGTCGGTTTCCTTCATAGCCTCGAAGGAGATGAGGAACTGCGCCTTGTCGACTTTCGGGAGCTGGGAGTTGAAGAGGGTCGTCAGAATGTCGCGCTGGGTCGGGGTCAGGTCGGCGGTTTTGCGGTCGGCCTTGGGAATGAGGTTGTCGATCACGTCGGAGTCGACACGCACGAGGCGGCACTTTTCAATCTTGTGCTCGAGAAGTCCTACGAAATGGCTGTCGAGCTGGCCGTCCATGACGAGCACGCTGTAACCGCGGTCGGTCGCGGCCTTGATGTAGGTGTACTGGGTGGTGGGGTCGGTCGCGTAAAGCATTACGATGTCACCCTCCTTGTCGGTCTGCTCGGGGGAGACGAGTTCCTTGTATTCGTCGATTGTGAAGTAGCGTCCCTCGGTGTCCTTGAGGAGGTCGAACTTCATCGCGGCGTCGCAGAACTTCTCGTCGGTCAGCATTCCGTATTCGATGAAGATTTTGATGTCGTCCCATTTCTGCTCGAACTCCTTGCGGTCGGCCTTGAACAGCTCTTCGAGGCGCGAGGCGACCTTCTTGGTGATGTAGGAGGAGATTTTCTTAACGTTGGAGTCGCTTTGGAGATAGGAGCGGCTGACGTTCAGGGGGATGTCTGGGGAGTCAATCACGCCCTGTAGGAGCATCATGAACTCGGGCACCACGCCTTCCACCGAGTCGGTGACGTAGACCTGGTTGCAGTAGAGCTGGATGCGGTTCTTCGTGATCTCGAAATTGTTCTTGATTTTCGGGAAGAAGAGAATGCCGGTAAGGGTGAAGGGGTAGTCGACGTTGAGGTGAATCCAGAAGAGGGGGTCGTCCTGTCCGGGATAGAGCTCATGGTAGAAGTCGCGGTAGTCCTGGTCTGTCAGGGAGGCCGGCTTCTTGGTCCAGGTCGGCTCGGTGATGTTGATTACCTTGTCGCGGTCGGTGTCGACCATCTTTCCGTCCTTCCATTCCTGCTCCTTGCCGGAAATGACAGGCACGGGGAGGAAGCGGCAGTATTTTTTCAGAAGGGCGTCGACGCGGCCCTGTTCGAGGAACTCTTTGTTTTCTTCGTCGATGTGGAGGATTATGTCGGTTCCGCGCTCTGCTTTCTCGGTCGGCTCCATGGTGAACTCAGGGGAGCCGTCACATACCCAGCGAACCGCCTCTGCCCCTTCCTTATAGCTGAGGGAACGGATTTCGACCTTGGAGGCCACCATGAAGGCGGAGTAGAAACCGAGGCCGAAATGGCCGATGATGGCGTTGGCGTTGTCCTTGTATTTCTCGAGAAACTCTTCGGCGCCGGAGAAGGCGATCTGGTTGATGTATTTGTCGATATCCTCGGCTGTCATGCCGATGCCGTGGTCTGAGACTGTGAGCGTTCCGGCTTCTTTGTCGACGGTGACGCGGACGGTCATATCGCTGAGGTCACCCTTGAACTCGCCGAAGGAGGAGAGGGTTTTCAGTTTCTGCGTAGCGTCGACGGCGTTAGAAACCAGTTCGCGGAGGAAGATTTCGTGGTCGCTGTAAAGGAATTTCTTGATTACCGGGAAGATGTTATCGGTAGTAACTCCGATTGTGCCTTTGGTCTGTGACATATCTTATCTTATATGTTTGTTTTGTTGCCTGGTATGCGAGGTGGGTAGGAAATCCCGCCTTCCATTATAACAAACGGCAAAAAAAATGCCAGTCGCTATGACCGGCATTTTCAATATAAAGTAAGTTAAAAATCTGTCTGATGGCAGGGAGGGACTGACAAAATTACTGCTTGTCTGCCTCGGCGCTGTCAGTCGCGGCGGGAGCGTCAGGGTTTTCGGCGGGAGCCCCCTTGACCACGGAGGTTGTGATTTTGGCGTTCTCCTTGTCGAATCCGATTGTGATCGTGTCGCCAGCGGCGGCCTCCGAGTTGATAATCAGCTCGGCGAGGGGGTCTTCGAGATACTTCTGTATGGCGCGCTTGAGGGGCCGTGCGCCGAACTGCTTGTCGTACCCCTTTTCGGCGATGAAGTCCTTGGCCTCGTCGGAGATTTCGAGGTTGAGGCCGAGGGCGTCGATACGTTTGCGGAAACCTCGCAGCTCGATGTCGATAATCTTGAATATCGCCTCGCGGGAGAGCTGGTCGAACATCACTATGTCGTCGATGCGGTTCAGGAACTCGGGGGCGAAAGCCTTGTTGAGGGCTTTCTGAATTACGGCCTGGGAGTGTTCCGAATCGTTCTCGCGGGTGGCGAATCCGACGCCCGAGCCGAAGTCCTTCAACTGGCGGGTGCCGATGTTGGAGGTCATTATTATGAGCGTGTTCTTGAAGTCGATGCGGCGGCCGAGGCTGTCGGTCAGCCTTCCCTCGTCGAGCACCTGCAGCAGGAGGTTGAACACGTCGGGATGGGCCTTCTCGATTTCGTCGAGCAGGACCACGGAGTAGGGGCGGCGGCGCACTTTCTCGGTTAGCTGGCCCCCCTCCTCGTAGCCGACGTAGCCCGGAGGCGCTCCGACGAGACGGGAGACGGTGAACTTCTCCATGTACTCGCTCATGTCGACGCGAATCAGCGTGTCGGCTGAGTCGAAGAGGTATTCGGCGAGCTTCTTGGCGAGATGGGTCTTGCCGACACCTGTCGGGCCGAGGAACATGAAGGTGCCGATCGGCTTGTTGGGGTCTTTCAGCCCGACGCGGTTGCGCTGGATTGCCTTGACGATTTTGTCAATCGCGGAATCCTGGCCGATTATGTCGTTTTTCAGGCGCGGGGCCATCTCGCGGAGGCGGCTCCCTTCGGCCTGGGCTATACGCTGGACGGGGACCCCGGTCATCATCGCAACGACTTCGGCGACCTTCTCCTCGTCGACGGTCGCGCGGTCGGCGAGTAGCTGTTTCTCCCATTTCTCGTTGGCGGCGGCGAGGCGTTCCTTGAGCTCCTGCTCCTTGTCGCGGAACGAGGCGGCTTTCTCGAAGTCCTGGGCCTGGGCGGCGGCGAGCTTGTCGGCGCCCGTGCGGATGATTTCCTCTTCGAGCTGCTCGATTTCCTCGGGAACGGCGATGTTGGTTATATGGGCGCGCGAGCCGGCTTCGTCGAGGGCGTCAATCGCCTTGTCGGGGAAGTTGCGGTCGCTGAGGTATCGCTCAGTTAGGTTCACGCAGGCCCGGAGCGCTCCGTCGGTATAGTTTACGTTGTGGTGGTCCTGGTATTTGTCCTTGATGTTGTTGAGAATCTGGAGCGTCTCCTCGGGGGTTGTCGGCTCGACCATGACCTTCTGAAAGCGGCGTTCGAGAGCGCCGTCCTTCTCGATGTTCTTGCGGTATTCGTCGAGGGTGGTCGCTCCGATGCACTGGATTTCGCCGCGGGCGAGGGCCGGTTTGAGGAGGTTCGCGGCATCCATCGTTCCGGCCGCGTTACCGGCTCCGACGATGGTGTGGAGCTCGTCGATAAAGAGGATTACGTCGGGGCTTTTCGACAGCTCGGTCAGAATCCCCTTGATGCGTTCCTCGAACTGGCCGCGGTATTTCGTCCCGGCCACGATGGAGGCCATGTCGAGGGATACCACGCGTTTGTCGAAAAGTATGCGGGGCACCTTGCGCTGCACGATGCGCAGCGCGAGACCTTCAACGATAGCCGATTTGCCGACACCCGGCTCTCCGATGAGCACCGGATTGTTCTTCTTGCGGCGGCTGAGCACCTGTGCGAGACGCTCGATTTCCACCTCGCGGCCCACTACGGGGTCGAGGCGGCCGTCCTCGGCGGCGCGCGTCATGTCGATGCCGAACTTGTCGAGTGTGGGGGTGTCGTTGCCCGAGCGTCCCCGGACGGTGGTTGAGCGTCCGCGGTTCTCACCCCCCTGGGGGCGTTCCTGGCGCGGGGCGCTGCCGGACGACGGAGCGTCGTCCTCCTCGTCCTCGTCGTCATCTTCGGTGTATCCTGCGCCGGCCTGGGGCGCGTCCTTGACGTTGCCGAGCAGCTTGAGCATCGACTGGTAGTCAATGCCCGCCTGTCGGAAGGGGATGATGAATTTCATGTTCTGTATTTCCGGATTGTGGAGAATCGCCAGCAGGAGGTGTTCGGTGTCGACTAACTCCGAACGGAGCATCCTGGCCTCGAGGACGGAGAGCTTCACGAGCCTGTTGGCCAGGTCGCTGACGGCTACCTCCTCGGTTCTCAGAGGAGATGTGGAGTCGTATAGCGAGTCGTCCAGTTCCTGCCTTAGCTGGTAAACCGAGACGTTGCGGGAAACCTTCTCCATGAGGGAGAATACCCGCGAGCCGGTGTCGCCGAGGAGCGCCAGGAAAAGGTGCTCCGGGGTTATGACGTTGTTGTTGTGGCGAACAGCCTCGTTACGGCTTTTCTCCAGAACAGTCTTTAATTCGTTTGAGAAATTGATTTCCATGCTGATTGTCTGCCTTTCTTCTTTCGTGGAAAACCTGATTGATTGTCTAAGAATTAGGACAATCTCTGAGAGAGCCTGCCGCGCATGGCGCTTTATGCTTTTATTAACATTTCGGCGCGGCTTTTTGTTGCGGCGGCACTCGAATGTAATTAATAACGGCAAATAGCGTGCCAAGATTATGCGGCGCGCGTGTGATAATCATTAAAAAAGATTAAACACCTCCCGTGCCTGTTTTCTTGGGGGCGGATTTGGCGATGGTTTGCCGAAATTTTCGTATCTTTGCTGATATTTTTGGCGAGCGCTCCACCCCGCCGGGGCTGTTGCGGCCCAAAGCCGCGTAAAGGCGCTGAGCCTCACATCGTTTCACATATAATCTTACAATGCTGGAAGACGATCGGATAATTAAGATCAATATCGAGAACGAGATGAAATCGGCCTACATCGACTATTCGATGTCGGTTATCGTCTCGCGAGCCCTCCCTGATGTCCGCGACGGCCTCAAGCCCGTCCACCGCCGCGTGCTCTACGGAATGAACGAGATGGGCAACACCTCCGACAAGCCCCACAAGAAGGCAGCGAACGCCGTCGGCGAGGTTATGGGTAAATACCATCCCCACGGCGACTCGTCGATTTACGGCACCATCGTGCGTATGGCTCAGTCGTGGGCTATGCGCGAGATGCTCGTCGACGGACACGGCAACTTCGGCTCCATCGACGGCGACGGCCCCGCGGCCATGCGTTATACCGAGGTTCGCCTGCAGAAAATCGGCGAGGAGATGCTCCGCGACATAGATTCGGAGACGGTTGACTTCGTTCCTACATACGACAACGCCCGCAAGGAGCCGGTAGTGCTACCGACCAGGATTCCCAACCTGCTGGTCAACGGTTCGTCGGGTATCGCTGTCGGCATGGCGACCAATATGCCGACCCACAATCTCGCCGAGTCAATCGACGCTTCGGTCGCCCTGCTGGAGAATCCCGAAATCACGATTCCGGAGCTGATGCACTTCATCCCGGCTCCCGACTTCCCGACCGGGGGCACCATCTACGGCTACGCCGGAGTACGAGAGGCTTACGAGACCGGCCGCGGCCGTATCGTTATCCGCGCCAAGGCCGACATTGAGCAGGAGAAGGAACACGAGACCATCGTTGTCCACGAAATTCCCTACGGCGTCAACAAGGCAGAGCTTATAAAATATATAGCCGAACTCGTCACCGAGAAGAAAATCGACGGAATCGCCGACATCAACGACGAGAGCGACTACAAGGGTATGCGCATCGTCATCAAGCTGCGCCAGGACGCGAACTCCAACGTTGTCCTGAACAAGCTCTACAAGATGACCCCGATGCAGAGCGCTTTCGCGGTGAATAACGTTGCGCTCGTCAATGGTCGTCCGAAGCTGCTCAACCTTAAGGAAATCGTCCAGGCGTTTGTCGAACACCGCCACGAGGTCGTTATCCGCCGCACGAAATACGAGCTTGCCAAGGCTCAGGAACGCGCCCATATCCTCGAGGGTCTGATTATCGCGTCGGACAACATCGACGAGGTAATTCAGATCATACGCAACGCCGAGTCGCCAGAAGCCGCCCGCCTGTCGCTTTCCGAGCGTTTCGGCCTCAGCGACGCGCAGACCCAGGCCATTGTCGAGATGCGCCTCCGCCAGCTCACCGGCCTGGAGCAGGACAAGCTCCACGCTCAGTACGACGAGCTGCAGAAACTTATAGCCCACCTGAATCTCATACTTACCGACGAGGCCGTGTGCCGCGACGTCATCAAGCAGGAGCTTCTCGAAGTGAAGGAGAAATACGGCGACGCCCGCAGAACCGATATCGAGTACACCGCCGGCGAGTTCAACGCCGAGGACTTCTATGCCGACGACGAGATGATCATCACCATCTCGCATATGGGCTACATCAAGCGAACGCCCCTTACCGAGTTCCGCGCGCAGAACCGCGGCGGGGTAGGGTCGCGCGGCAGCAACACCCGCGAGGAGGACTTCATCGAGTACATCTACCCGGCCTCGATGCACAACAACATCCTCTTCTTCACCCAGCGCGGCATGGTCTACAAGATGAAGGTCTACGAGATTCCCGAGGGTGCGAAGAACACAAAGGGACGCGCGATCCAGAACCTGCTCAACATCGAGCCGGGGGACGCTGTCAACGCCTTCATCCGCTGCAAGAACCTCGACGACGCCGAGTTCACGGCTTCACACAACCTCGTGTTCGCTACCCGCAAGGGCGTCATCAAGAAGACCTCGCTCGCAGAATATGCCCGCGTCAACATCAAGGGTAAGAAGGCTATCGTAATCCGCGAGGGTGACCAGGTAATCGGCGTCGAGCTGACCGACGGCAACAACGAAATCCTCATGGCCAACCGCGAGGGGCGCGCGATACGCTTCAACGAGAAGACCGTGCGCCAGATGGGCCGCGTCTCGACCGGTGTGCGCGGCATGACGCTCAACGGGCCTGACGACGAGGTCGTCGGAATGATCTGCATGGAGCCTGACGATGTCCGCAACGTGATGGTTATTTCGGAGAACGGCTACGGCAAGCGCTCGCTGCTCGACGGCTACCGAATCACCAACCGCGGCGGCAAGGGCGTGAAGACGATGAACATCACCGAAAAGACCGGCAAGCTTGTGGCAATCAAGAGCGTCACCGACGACAATGACCTGATGATCATCAACCGCTCCGGCATCACGCTGCGTATCCGCGTGGCCGACATCGGTGTCTACGGCCGCGCCACCCAGGGCGTGCGCATCATCAACCTTTCGGCCCGCGGCGACGAGATCGCTTCCGTATGCTGCGTTGACACAGACCCCGAAGAGGAGGCTGTCGAGGCTGTCGAGAATCCCGAGGTGCTCTCCGGCGAGCCGGACGACAACACGCTCGACACGGACGATGAGGTCGTTGACGACGAAATCGAGGCAGACGGCGCAGACGACGTCGGCGATGCCGAGGAATAAATCTAAAAGCTATCTATTCACACCTTAATTATATAACGAAAGTTATGAAGAAAATCACCTTCCTGGGCATCTCGTTGACCTGCGCCCTGACCGCCTTCGGGCAGATGCAGGTGGTCAAGGATGCCGAACGCGCCATGAAAGCGGCTCCTGAAAAGTACCCCCAGAACATCGAGGCCCTCAAGCCCGCGATGACCAATCCCGAAACCGCCGTACAGGCATACACCTGGTTCGTAGCCGGCAAGGGCGCTTTCGACTTCTTCGACAACCAGCAGGTTGTGGCCCAGATGGGCAAGGAGGTTGACAAGAAGGCCCTGGGCCACTCCCTCATCGACGGCTACGGATATTTTCAGAAAGCCCTTCCCCTCGATACCGTCGTTGACGCCAAAGGAAAGACCAAGACGAAGTACTCGAAGGATATGGTGAAGATGATTGTCGGCCACTATAACGACTTCTCCAACGCCGCCCTGTATCTCTGGGAGGTTGAGGATTATGCCGGAGCGGTCGAGGCTTGGAACCTCTTCGTTGAGAACAGGAACAACCCTGTGCTTCTCAAGCACGGCCTGAAGGCCCAGCCCGATTCAATCTACGGCGAAATCCTCTTCAACATGGGTATCGGCAACTCGCTGCTGCAGAACAACGAGGGCGCTCTGAAGAACTTCAAGGACGCGATTTCGATGGGTTACACCAAGAAGAACGCCTTCGACTATGCCATCTCCGCCGCTTCCTCGATGAACAACGCCGCCGAAATGGCCGCTATCGCCGAACAGGCATATCCCATCTATGGCGCGGAGGACAGCCGCTATATCGGCTACATCATCAACAACTACCTTGACAAGAAGGACTTCGCCGCTGCCGACGCGATGATCGACAAGTATCTCGCCGCTGACCCCAACAACGGCCAACTCTACTTCGTCAAGGGCGTGGTGCTCGAGACTGAGAACAAGAACGCCGAGGCCAAAGAAGCCTACAAGAAGGCAGTCGAGCTTGACCCGAAGAACGCCAACGCCCTCTTCCGCATCGGCTACTCCCTCTACCAGGAGGCTTGCGCCATCGACGAGAAAGACGGCGGCGGCCTGAGCAACGAGGACTACAAGAAGCTTCGCGAGACCCGCATCGACCCCCTCTTCCGCGAGGCCAGCAAGTACATCGAGGAGTCTTACAAGCTCGACGACCAGAACTCCGACGCCCGCAGCGTCCTCCGCTCGATCTACTACAACCTCAACGACGAAGAGAACCTCAAGCGCGTCGAGGCCATGTAATCCCCCGCATCTATCCAACCCCTATAAACAAGCCGCGACCCTATCCGGGCCGCGGCTTGCTTTTTGACCGTGTGAGTAATCAAACTTATTTGCATATAGTTTTGTTTTTGATATTAAATTTGGTATCTTTGCGACGTATAACAAACATACCAGATGAGTAAGAAAGAAAAGTTGGTTGCAAGGCTTCTGGCTATTCCGAGGAACTTTACCTATAATGAGGCAAAGACATTGATGGGAATACTCGGTTTTGAGGAAAGCAATAAGGGGCATACCTCAGGCTCGAGAGTTGAGTTCTTTAAAGGAGATTACTCTGTCATTCTTCATAAGCCACATCCGGGCAATGAACTAAAACCTTATCAGGTAAGACAGTTAATTGAATATTTGACAAGAAATAATTTGATTTGATTATGGGACTTTTAAAATACAAAGGATATACTGGGTCGGTAGAATTTAACGAAGAGGATAATTGCCTTTATGGTAAAGTACAGGGGCTGAAAAAGGTACTCATTTCCTATGAGGGTACAACAATAATGGAAATCAAACAGGATTTCGAATCGGCGGTGGACGGTTATCTTGCGGGATGCGCTGCCCGCGGGATTGAACCGGCTAAGCCGTATAGCGGGCGTTTTGTCGTCCGTATGCCGTCAGAGCTTCATAGTCGGATAGCTGGAATTGCCGCGGCAACAGGAACCACAATCAACGATTTCATAAATCGTGCGATTGCTAATGAGGTTAGCCATTCAGCTCTATGAGGAGATAAAGCCGAATGTGTCTGTCAGACTGGCCGCAACATGGAGGTATGATGCTTCCCTTAAGAATAGACAAAGGGTTATTTGATGGGGGAGTGAGTTAGGGTGTTGAGGGAGGCGCGGCGGGCCTGGGAGTGCTGGAGGGAGCGGGGGATGGTGTAGAGGCGGCCGTCTTTAAGGAGGTGGGAGCCGGTCTGGTGGAAACAGAAGGGGATGCCTGCGGCGAGGGACTGGCGGTGCAGGTCGAGGACCCAGTCGAAGTCGAGCGTGCGGGCGTATTTCCCGGACTCGCCTCCGACAGAAACCTCCTCAATCAAGGCGGGGTCGAGATACGGGGCGAGGTTTATGCTGCCGAGCAACGGGGCCGCGATGATAAGTCTGTGTCGTATCGGCAATGAGAGGAAGACCGGGAGCCGGGCGTCGGCGCGCTCTTGGTTCTCGACCGTGCACCCCACGGCAACGTTCTCGTAGCCTTCGCCCCAGTCGGGTGGGAGGCATAGCGCCAGGCGTTCAATCCGTTTTGTGAAAAAGAAGAAAGCGCAGTCGGAGCGTTGTCGGATTATTTCCCATATTTCGGGACGCCATTCGTCGGCTTCGTCTATCAGGAAGTCGGAGGTAAAGCAGAGGGCGAACTCGGTCCCGGCGGGGAATTTCAGGTTCTTTTGCCTGTCGCGGCGTAGCGGGAGGTTGAACGAGGCGGTTCTCCGAACCTCGTCGGGCGGAATCGCGGTTCCGAAAGCCGCATCCTCGCGGTAGACGTAGCAGTGCTTGCATCCGGCGCTGATTTTGTGGCATCCATGCCACGGATTCCACATCGGCATACGCGGTTTATTCTACAACGGGCAGCAGCGAGCCGGGTGACAGGTAGACGCGTCCAGGGCCGGTCACGGATAGCATAGAGAAACCTTCGCCCCCTAAGAAATTGTCGGCGGAGACGTTGGCCGACATGCGGCTCTCGTCGATTCCGTGGAGTGCTATGATATGGTTTTCGTCAATCTCGATTGTCTCTCCGGGGCGCAGGTCAAGTGTCATCGGGGTGTCCTTTGTGTCGAGGTAGACGGTGCCGCGCCCTGCGATTTTCTGCAGGAAGAGCCCCATTCCACCCATGAAGCCGCGTAAGGAGATCTTGGAGCTGATTTCCATGCGGCTGTCGGCGGCTACGAACACCCCGCTGTGGCATAGGAGCGTTTCGCCTGAGAGCTGTACGGGAAGCAGCCCGCAGGAGCTGCCGATCACGGCTTTGCGCGGCATCCCGCAGTCGTTGAACAGGCGTATTACGAACAGCGACTCGCCGGATAGCTTCGCTTTCAGAATCCGTTTTAGTCCCGAGCCGTTGAGCCCTACCTCTTTCCTTAATCCGGCTTCCAGATAAATAAGCGCCCCCTTCTGGGCGAAGAACTCTTCGCCCGGAAAGAGGGTCACTTCAAGATGCTGGATGAAATTGCCGGAGAGTCTGCAATCCATACGGTTCGTTAATTTTAGCGGATGATTGTCTGGGTGCGGTCGGGGCCGACGGAGACAATGGTTATCGGGGTCGCGAGTTCCTTTTCGAGGAAGGCGATATATGCCTTGAAGTTGGCGGGGAACTGCTCTTCAGAGGTTATCGCAGTCATCGGTGTCTTCCAGCCGGGAAGGGTGGTGTAGACCGGTTCTACGGTTCCGTCGGCAATGGAGTAGGGGAACTGGTCGGTTTCCTTGCCGTCGATTTTGTAGGCCACGCAGGCTTTAACCTCGTCGAAATCGTCGAGCACGTCGCTCTTCATCATTATCAGCCGGGTCACGCCGTTGACCATGATGGCGTATTTGAGAGCTACGAGGTCGATCCATCCGCAGCGGCGTTCGCGGCCTGTCACGGCGCCGTATTCGTGGCCGAGGTCGCGGATGCGCTTGCCGGTCTCGTCGAACAGCTCGGTGGGGAAGGGGCCGCTGCCGACGCGGGTGCAGTAAGCCTTGAAAATGCCGTAGACTTCTCCGATACGGTTGGGGGCGATGCCGAGACCCACGCAGGCTCCGGCGCAGACGGTGTTGGAGGAGGTCACGAAGGGATAGGAGCCGAAGTCGACGTCGAGCATCGTTCCCTGAGCGCCTTCGCAGAGCACGCTCTTGCCGCTGTTGAGCAGCCCGTTGACGAGGTATTCGCCGTTGACAATCTCATATTCGGCGAGATACTCTATCGCTTCCATCCATTCCTTTTCGAGCCGTGCGAGGGTGTCGGAATCCGGGGTAGCTCCGAGCGACGCGAGACGGCTGAGGTGGAGGGCTTTGAGAGCGGCGTATTTCTCCTCGAAATTGTCGGCGATGTCGCCGACGCGGAGGCCGTTGCGGGCTGTCTTGTCGGTGTATGTCGGGCCGATGCCTTTGCCTGTGGTTCCGATTTTAGCGCCACCTTTGGCTTTCTCGCTGGCGGCGTCGAGGAGGCGGTGGGTCGGAAGAATCAGATGGGCCTTGCGGGAGATTTTGAGGTTATCCTTAAGAGGAACACCGGCGGCTTCGAGGTCACGCGCTTCCGATGCGAAGAGAACCGGGTCGAGCACGACACCGTTGCCGATGATATTCAGGCTGCGGTTCTGGAACACGCCGGAGGGGATTGAGCGGAGCACGAATTTCTTGCCGTCAAATTCGAGGGTGTGTCCGGCGTTGGGGCCTCCCTGGAAACGGGCGACGGCATCATAGCGGGGGGTCAGCACGTCGACTACCTTACCTTTTCCTTCGTCGCCCCATTGGAGGCCGAGCAAAACGTCAGCTTTCATTTTTTCTATTCTTTCTAACAGTTTATGTGATATGAGGAAATTTTTACGATGGTTTGTGGGCGCTTCCTGGGGTGCCCTGTCGGCGCAGCTTGCGCTGGCATCTCGAACAGATGCCGTAGACGTAGAGGGAGAAATGGGAGGGCTGGAAGCGCGGGAACTTGTGGGAAGTTATTTCGGGAGGGAGGGCGGGTTCGCGTTGTTCCCGTACGCGGCCGCAGGAGGTGCACACGAGGTGGAGGTGGGGCTCCTTTCCTCCGAGAGTAGCCCGTTCGTATTGCGCGGGCTGGTTGCCGAACTGGTGGCGGAGGAGCAGCCCGGCGTCTACGAGAACCTGCAGCGACGCGTAGAGCGTCGAGCGGCTCACGTGGTATCCGTCATTTTCGAGTATGCCGTACAACTCGTCTGCAAAGAAGTGTTTCCCGGTAGAATATGCTTTCTCCAGGATGGCAAGCCTTTCCGGCGTCCGGCGCATTTTCTGTTTTTTCAGGAACTCGGCAAGCCGCGCCTTGGCCTGCAGGAGCTGGTCGTTGTTGTTTTCAGCCATATCAGACGAATGGATGGCGATTCTTCCGCAAAGATACGCAAATTTCCCCACATTCGCGCTCCCGGCGGCTACTTATTTGCGGCGGGAGATGCGGAGCGGCTCGTAGACGCGCTCGCCGATATGCTCGGCCAGGGCGGCGCAGAAAGCCTGCCATTTCTTCTGTTTGTCAAGCAGTTCGTAAATTTCCGCGATATTGTAGTCCGGCTGGCTCTGGATTCTTCTTATTTCCTGCTTTATGTCGTCGAAGTTGCAGCGGGCAACGTCGTATTTCAGCGCTATAAGCGCCTGTGGCACAATTTGTTCGAGGCGGTCTTCCTCGGTCTCTACCTTGGTGTTGTTCTTGAAGTAGATTTTGCTGAGCTGGTGCTTCTCTACAACCAGGTCGGTAGTGACCCGCCGGACACTGTCGTCGGGAGAGGACGCGAGATGCTTTTCGAGGAAGGAGAGCGCGAAGTCGCGGAGTTCGCCGAGGTAGAGGTCGTCGGCTTGCTGGCGCAGCCGCTTTTCCCGGATTGTTATCTCGGCCATATCGTTGGCTGAGTCGCGGATGTCGTTTATTCCGGCCGCGATAAATTCCTCCCTCCTGGCGGCTGCCTGGGCGGTAAAGTCGGCCATTGCGCCTTCCCACCTCTGCGCACGGAGTTCGACCGCCTGGTCGAAAATATTTTTGTAAAGTCCGTTGGAGAAATCTATACCGTCGGCCTCGAGGTCCTCGCGTACGAAATCAATCACTTTGACGAACTCCTGTGCGGCCCCTTCGGCATCAAATTTCTGCCCCAGGTCGAGCATGCCGTATTTGAGCACGAGGCGGAGCAGTTCTTTTTCGCGCGGGGCGAGCATCGCCGCATGCGTGTCGGTAGCGGCGGAAGAGATGGCGCCCGTCTCCTGCTTCTCTTCTCTGACCGGCTGTGAGGCGGCTTCGGCAGCATCCGCCTCGGCGACTCCGGGACCGTTGGCGATGGAGTCTCTCGCCGCATTGCGTCGGCGCTCGACGGCGCTTTGCTCCTGGCGCTTCGCCCATTCGGCGGCTACGGCGCGGGTAAGAACCCCTTCGTCTATGCCAAACTGCTGGGAGCATTGCTGGATGTATATCGTTCGGGTAAGTTCTACGGGAATCGCCGCTATGGAGCGGACGATGTCGCCTATCGCCTTGGAGCGTTTTATCGGGTCGTTGGCGCAGTCGTCAAGGAGGATTCGGCTCTTGAAATGGATGAAGTCAACCTCGTTGGCCTTTATGTATTCCTCGACTTCCGAAGACGAATGGTGCTGGGCGAAAGAGTCGGGGTCGTCTCCCTCGGGCAGAAGCAGTACCTTGATGTTCAGCCCTTCGGCGAGGAGCATGTCGATTCCGCGTAGCGATGCCTTGATGCCGGCCGCGTCGGAGTCGTAGATGACGGTCACGTTCTCCGTGAAGCGGTGAATCAGGCGTATCTGTCCTTCGGTAAGGGAGGTGCCGGAGGATGCCACGACGTTTTCGATGCCGCTCTGGTGCATCGAGATAACGTCCATATACCCCTCGACGAGTATGCACTTGTCCTGTTTTACTATCGCCTGTTTGGCCTGGTAAAGGCCGTAGAGCTCGCGGCTTTTGGAATAGATTATCGACTCGGGGGAGTTGACGTATTTCGCGACGGATTTGTCGGAACGGAGGGTGCGGCCGCCGAACGCTACCACTTTTCCCGACATCGTGAACACGGGATAGATTACCCTTCCGCGGAAGCGGTCGTAAATTCCGTGTTCCCCTTTCGAGCAAAGTCCGGTGTCGAGCAGGAATTTCTCGTTGTAGCCTTTCGCGATCGCGGCGTCGTAGAGGTCAGTGCTCTTCTGAAGGGCGTAGCCGAGGTGGAAGCGCTTTATCGCCCAGTCGTTGATACCGCGTTCGCGGAAGTACGCCAGGCCTATGTCGCGCCCGTCGGGGGTGTCGGCCATGACGCTTTCGAAATGGCGCATGGCGAAGTCGTTGACCTCCATCATACCCTGGCGCTCGGTCTGTTCGCGACGCTCGTCGTCGCTCATCTCGCGCTCCTGGATTTCGATGTGGTATTTCTTCGCGAGCCATCGGAGCGCCTCGTTAAAGGTCATCTGCTCCAGCTCCATCAGGAAGTTGACGGGGCTGCCTCCCTTGCCGCAACTGAAACACTTGCAAATCCCTTTCGAGGGGGAGACGGAAAACGACGGGGTACGCTCGTTATGGAAGGGGCATAGCCCCATATAGTTGGCGCCCTTGCGTTTCAGGTGCACGAAGTCCGACACCACCTCTACGATGTTGGCGGTGTCGATAATCCGTTGCACGGTCTCCCTGTCGATAAGGCCCTTGCTCATTTATGCCTAAAATTTGTTTCAGTAGATGATTTAAAACTTGACAACCAGTTCTGCTACGATTTTGTCGTCCGCACCAACTGGAGCCTCTACGCCGGAATCGTAGAAATACTTCTCGTAGTTCAGGCGCAGGGCGACCCTCAGGGGGGGACGCAGATATTCGAGCGCTGTGCCGACCGTTATTCTTTTGCGCGCGGGGTCGGTGTAGTTCAGTCCGTCGTCGCCGGGATTGCCGCTGGAATTGGCCGTCATGGAGTCGAAACGACCTTGGAATGACAGATTGTCGAACACGGTCTTTTCCAGCGGTATGGCGTAGGAGGCGAAGATGCCCCACGCGTCGGTGGCACTCAGGGAGGAGCGCTCGTAGTGTTTGTGCTGGTATTCGGCTTCGGCTGTCCAGCGGCCCCCGTGCCATCCGAAAGTACCGTCGACGATGTTCATACGCACTCCGTATGGCTTCATCGACAGATAGGATGCCGAAAGCAGGAAACCGCCCGGTTTCCATACAGCCTTTGCGGCGAAATCCATCGCTCCCTGCCATACGTCGTGGTTGCCCATCGGTTTCGAATTGAACACGCCTGCCTCGACCGTCAGCGGGAGCCCCTGGCGACCGTAATAACCTCCCTGCAATCCGACTTCTCGGACATTGGCGAGGTATCTGCCCATAAATGAACGGTTGGCGAAGATGTAGGTACCTGGCCCGCGGAACACATCCACTCCGAACGGTACCCTGAATTGGCCGGCCTTGACGCGCCAGGAGCCGGGGAGGGTCCATTGCGCCCACGCGTCAAGAATTTTCATCGTGCCGCGGTCGCACGCGTCGACGCGGATGTAGTAGCTCAACTGGCGTATGACATTCCCTTCGATTGACACGCGGGCGTTACGGACCTGGAACCGCTGGCGCCAGCCTTCGCTGCCGCCCCATTCCCCTTCGTAGCGAGTGCGGAGCACTCCGTGGAACTTGGGGGTGACATCGACTTTTTCCGCCTCCTCGGCCGCAGCGGCAGGGGAGGCGGGCAAAAGCGAAAGGGCTAACAGCGCGGCGCGCGCGATGCCTTTAACGTCTGACATCGGCAATCAGCGGGGAAGAACGTTTACTTTCAGTTTGTCCTGGGCGCGGCTGGCCTTGGCGCGGGCCTCCTCGAGGGTGTCAGCGGTGGCGAGAATGACGCCCATACGGCGGTGTCCCTTGATTTCAGGCTTGCCGAAGATACGCATCTGAACGCCCTCTTCCTCCAGAACAGCGTCGAGGTTGTCGAACTCCACCTTATCGGTATCCCCTTCGACGACAATCGCGCGGGAAGCGGAGGGGCCGTAGAAGCTGATTCCGGGAACCGGCAGCCCGAGCAGCGCGCGGGCGTGAAGGCCGAACTCGCTGAGGTCCTGCGAAATCATGGTCACCATCCCTGTATCGTGGGGGCGCGGGGAGACCTCGCTGAAAATCACTTCGTCACCCTTGACAAACAGCTCCACGCCGAATATTCCGTAGCCGCCGAGAGCGTCGGTCACCTTGCGGGCTATTTCGCGGGCGCGGTCGAGAGCCGCGGGGCTCATCGGCTGGGGCTGCCACGATTCGCGGTAGTCGCCGTCGACCTGTATGTGGCCTATCGGCTCGCAGAAAGTGGTGCCGGAGATGGAGCGGACTGTCAGCAGCGTTATTTCGTAATCGAAATCCACAAATCCTTCGACAATCACGCGTCCTGCGCCGGCGCGTCCTCCTTCCTGGGCTTCCTTCCAGGCGGCGTCAATCTGCTCGGGGCGCTTGATGGTCGACTGGCCGTGGCCCGACGAGCTCATTACCGGTTTTACGACGCAGGGAAGGCCGATTTCCTCAATGGCCTTGTCGAATTCCTCGCGGCCGGAGGCGAAGCGGTAGCGCGAGGTGGGGAGCCCCAGCTCTTCGGCTGCCAGGCGGCGGATTCCCTCACGGTTCATCGTGAGCCACGCCGCGCGGGCCGTAGGAGTGACGTTGTACCCTTCTTCTTCGAGCTTGAGGAGCTCGGGAGTAGCGATAGCCTCGACTTCGGGAATGATATGGTCGGGGCGTTCCTCCTCGACAGCCTTGCGGAGAGCTTCGGCGTCGAGCATGTTGAACACGCGCGACCTGTGGGCTATCTGCATCGCGGGGGCGCCGGCATATTTGTCGCACGCCACGACTTCGACGCCGTAGCGCTGCAGCTCGATAGCAACTTCTTTACCTAACTCGCCGCTGCCGAGCAACATGGCTTTGCGGCCTACTGGGGTCATTACTGATCCGATCTTGGTCATAATTGGGACATTTGAATTCTTCTACAAAATTACTCCAAATCCGCGACTACACCAAATCCGCCGGGAACAAACGCGGCAACTCAGGCGTTATAGTGACAAAGAGCGACGGACTGCGGCAGCAGGAAGGCTCTCAGACGTTTCACACATCAAATTGAGGGGTCTTTCAAGAGAAAGACGGGTTAAAAAGAGGAGCGCGGTGGTCCCGACCATCCGCGCTCCAAATCATTTTTGTAATATAAGCATTTCTAATCTACCATATAAGGAACAGTACGGCAGACGCCATGAAGAATATCAGGTAGCCTACCTGAAGGGTCCCTTGCCATTTCTTGAATTTTTCCATCTTTTCCGGGTCTTTGGCCGCGGCGGAGTTCCAGGCGAACATCGCGATTAACAGGATAAGTCCGGCTATTAGGCAGCCGATAGCAGTCCACATCATAGTTGTAACGTTTTTATGGCCGTAGGCCGTTAATTATATAATATAAACAACAATTGGAAGCGAATTGTTAGCGCGCCGGCCGGAGTCGGCGGGTGTAGAAAAGTATTGGGCGAAAAATTTGGGCACAATGGTTTTTATGGCTAAATTTGTAAAAAATTAAACAGACATCTGAAATGGAAATTGTAGGACGCATAATTGTGGCGCTTCCCGAAATGTCGGGCACATCCAAGCAGGGCAATCCCTGGAAGAAGCGCGAATATGTACTTGAAACCCAGGAGAACTATCCGAAAAAGGTACACTTTGACTTTTTCGGCGACCGCGCTGACCAGTATCCCCTTAACGTCGGCGATATGATCAAGCTGAGTTTCGACATCGAAAGCCGCGAATATAACGGACGCTGGTTCACCAGCATACGCGGTTGGAAGTCGGAACCCGCCACAATGGACGCTCCCGCCGGAATGCCGGCGCCGGGCCAGGCGTTCCCCGATCCTGTTCCTCCCGTAGGTTATGGCGCACCCGCGGCTCCCGCAGCAGGCGGATACCAGGCACCCGCGATGCCCGCTCCATCCCCTTCCGACGACCTTCCCTTCTAAAATACTTAGATAAAGAAAAGCGCTGTGTCATACTTTTTTGACACAGCGCTTTTTCTTTCAAAGAGTGTAAGCAGATTGGAAGGGGACACAATGTAGGGACGCGGCGTGCCGCGTAAAACCAGAATAACCCAAATAGTTTGGTTAACTGAATTTTACGCGGCACGCTGCGTCCCTACATTTTTAGTTTGGCTATATCCCGATATTTTAGTCCGGCATTTTCCCAAAGGGGAAAATCAGCGGCCGATGAGGGTCATAAATTCCTGGCGGAGGGAGGGGTTTTCGACGAAAACGCCGCAGTAGTCGTAGGTATCGGTGGTGGCAAGCTGCTTTTCGACGCCGCGCATCTTCATGCACAGGTGATGGGCGTTGCAGGCGACTATCACTCCCTTCGGGGCGAGGACGCTGCTTACGGCTTCGCACAGCTCCGCGGTAAGCCGTTCCTGTACCTGCAGCTTGCGCGCTACCGCGTTCACTACTCTCGCGAGCTTGCTCAGCCCGATCATGGAGCTGCCGGGGATGTATCCGATGCTGACGGTGCCGAAGAAGGGGAGGATATGGTGCTCGCAGAAGGAATAGAACTCGATATCCTTTACCACTACCATCTTGGAGCCAGCGTATTCAAAAATAGCTTCCGACAGCACGGCGGCGGGGTCGGTGCGGTAGCCCTGGGTCGCGAACCACATGGCGCGGGCGGCGCGCATCGGGGTTTTCTGTAACCCTTCGCGGTCGGGATTGTCCCCTACGAGGCGGATGATTTCGCGGTAGTGGGCGGCAATTTCTTCGATTTTTGCGGAGTCAGAGGAGGATAGCGGTTTGCAGTCGAAATCCATGTTTTGCGGTTTGCGCTTGGAATAGGGGGATGGCTTTACGCGCGGGGGCGTCAGCGTTGGTTTATGCGGTCGCGGATTACGCGGACCTCGCGGGCAAACGAGGGGAAGGCGCGCTTTATCTCGGCAGCCGCCTTTTCCGCGTCGTACTGCGAGCGGAAATCGCCGACGCGCAGGCGCCAGTAAGGCGATGCGTAAGTGACGTACGTGCCGTACTGGGGGAAAGCCCCGGAAATAACCCGTTCGCGCTGACGGGCGGTCGCCTTGGCGGTGCGGGCGTTGTTGTCGGCATAGACCTGCACTCGGTAGCCCACCGACTTTGTGCCTTTCGTCCTTGCCGGCTTATCCGCCTCGGCTTCTTCCGTCTCGGCCTCAGAATCGCGGCTGTCGTCGGCTGTCGTCGGGGTTGAGAACAACCGTTCAAGCATGGCATTGGGCATTTCGACGGACACCGCGCTCGCGGGGCCGTTGATGCGCGCGACGATATTGTTTTCCGCGACGGAGTCGGATGACGCCGCGGCTACGGCGTTGTCCTGTGCCGCTCCGGCGAGGGATATGACGCAGGAAACTGTCAGCGATAGTAGGCTTCGGTAAGTCAAGGCGTATTCAGGTTAGTAGTTGGTAAGTCCCGGCGGAACTTTAGCCCCGCCGGGGCTTGTAAGGGTATTCTGTCAGTCGGGTACCGACAGGATTAGAATGCGGTAACGATGCCCATGAAGGAGGCTGCGTCAAGCGCCGCGCCACCGATCAGGCCGCCGTCAACGTCGGCTTTGGCGAAGAGTTCCTTGGCATTGGAGGGCTTGCAGCTTCCGCCGTAGAGGATGGAGCAGTTGTCGGCTACTTCCTTGCCGTACTTCTCGGCGATGACGCCGCGGATGTGGGCGTGCATTTCTTGAGCCTGGTCGGCGGTAGCGGTCTTGCCGGTGCCGATAGCCCATACGGGTTCGTAGGCGAGAATCAGCTTGCCGAAGTCTTCGGCGGAGAGATCGAAGAGGGCTTCCTGGATTTGCTTGGTCACAACGTCGAGGAAGGTGCCGTTCTCACGCTCTTCGAGCACTTCGCCGATGCAGAAAATCGGGGTGAGGTTCTCGGCAAGAGCGAGGTTGACTTTCTCTTTGAGAATCTCGGAAGTCTCGCCGTAGTACTGGCGACGCTCGGAGTGGCCGAGAATGACATATTTGGCGCCGGTGGAAGCGACCATGGGAGCGGAAACCTCGCCGGTATAAGCGCCTTTGAGGTGGTCGGCGCAGTTTTCAGCGCCAAGGCCGAGCTTCTCGTCGATAACGGCGGCTACGGACGCGAGGTGGGTGAAGGGGACGCAGATTACCACGTCGCACTTAACGTCGGCGGCGTTTTTGAGGGCTTCGTTAACGTCTTTTGCCAGGCCCACGCCTTCGGCGAGGGTGGTGTTCATTTTCCAGTTTCCGGCAACAATGTTCTTTCTCATTTCTTGTATCTATTGTTAAAAGATTTGTCGTACATATGCCTGTGGGCGACTGGTGGCTGCCCACCATTCGGGCGGTATGGCCCGGAGTCGCTTTTGACCCGCAAAGTTAACTAAAAATCACGAAATAACCGCCGTCCCCCGGCAAAAAGAAACTCCCTACTTTTCATTATGCCCGGTGGAGGCCTTCGCAGCCAGTCGTTTCTCACGCCGACGGCGCGCCGCGGCGCGGATTTTGGCCCGCACGCCAAGAATCACGCCCTGGAAGAGGTACAGGATGAGCAAGCCGCCGACGCATATCCCCGACAGCGTCCTGAACGTGGATACCGGATTGAGCGACAGTGTCCGCGGCATGTCGCCGGAAGCCCGGGCGGCCTCGATGCGTTCAAGGGGTATGGAGCTGAGCATCTCCTTGGAATATACTTTCCCGTCGCGGAGAATGACGAGCGCCATCGTGCCTCTCGACAGCTCCTTCAACTGGGTGTCGTCGACAGAATAGCAGGGATAGCCGGCCATCGACAGGTCGAGCCACGCGTCAATGCCCCGCTGGTCGGTGGCGAGCAGTCCGGCCATAGGGATTCCGGCTGAATCGGCATACTGGTAGATTTCGTTGGCGGCATAGGTGTAAGAAATGTCGGCCTTTCGCGGCTCCGGCAGGATAAGGAGGAACTGCCATCCCTCGGTTGAGATGACGGACTCCGTCACGTCGTATTCTCCGTCGAATATGGCGAAGTCGGGGGCATCCTTGCCCGGGGCTCCGTCGCGGGGAACGCGGTCGACAAAAGTCCATTCGTCCCCTTCTGGAATCGAGTCAATCGGGAACGAGCGGGTCTCGTCGCCCCGCTGATAGACGAAGAGGTAATCCTCCTCTGCCTCCTCTTCCGGCGCGAGCGGTGTTCCGAGAGGGAAGGGCCGGAAGTCGAGCATCGGCTGTACGTTGTAGCCGTAAAGAGCTACTATAATAAGGTATAAGCCGGTCCATACTCCGGCGACCCATTGGATCGCTGGTTCAAAAAGACCCGAGCGCACTTTCGGATTCCAGAACAGGAGCGCCACGATCGCCGCGGTCAGCACCAGGTTTTTGACGAACGTCGCGGTGTTGGATATTATCAGGAAGTCGCCGAAGCACCCGCAGTCGCTTACCGGCGAGGCAACGGCGATGTAAAGCGTCAGCGGGAGCATCACGAGCATCATCAGCGCCAGCCCCCATGGCGCGGCGCGCTTGAAGCACCCTGTCGCCAGGAAGAAGCCGAAGAGGAACTCGTAGCCGGAGACGAACAGAGCCGTCATTACCATCACCGAGCGAGGCTGCGGGAATCCGAACGAGAGGGCGTATTCTTCGAGTTTAAACACGAATCCCCAGAGGTCTATCGCCTTGACGAGGCCCGACGTCACGAATACCGCCCCGACACACAGGCGGAGAAGCCAAACTGCGGCCGTGAACCAGCCGGAGGTGTAGAACGACCGCATCCTGTTGCCCATCAGTCTTCTTCCGTAAGTTTTATAACGCCGAAGAGGGCGTAGTTGACCATATCCATATAATTGGCGTCAACCCCTTCGGAGACCGCGGTATGGCCGCGGTGGTCCTCGATTTCCTTTGTGCGCATCAGCTTCATCAGGATGAGGTCGGTATATGAGCTGACGCGCATCTTGCGCCAGGCTTCGTCGTAGTCGTGGTTCTTGGCGAGCATGAGGGAGCGCGTCTGCCCCATGTATTCGTCGTACAGTTCGAGGGCGCGCTGCGGGGTTATGTCCTTCCCGGACGCGAATCCGAGCTGTAGCTGTATGAGGGCTATTATGCCGTAGTTTACAATCGCGATGAATCCGTCGAGAATCCCCTCGTCGACTTTCGCCACACCCTTTGTCTCGAGGGAGCGTATGCGGTCGGCCTTTATGAGAATCTGGTCGGTCAGCGAGGTAGGGCGCATGAGGCGCCAGGATGCCCCGTAGTCGCGGAGCTTGGCTTCGTAGACACCGCGGCAAAGGGAGATGGCGGCGTCAAATTCTTGTTCTGTGCGGGTCATTTTTCAGGCTGTTTTAGGTCGCCGGCGAGCGCTGTCAGGCGCGGGGTGTCGGCAAGATATGTGGCGGCAAGCCGGTTTATCTCTTCAGGGGTCACCGACCGCGCGGCGTCGAGCTGGCGGCGGAAATGAGTGAGCGGGAGTCCGAGAGTGTGAAGGGTGACAAGGTAGTCCGCGATGCTGAAAGGGGTGTCGGTAACTCCGGCCATGGAAGAGACCAGGATGTTGCGGGCCGAGTCCAGTTCCTCGTTAGGAACCGGCTCGACGGCCAGTCGCCGCAGCTCTTTTTCAATCTCGCTTATTACGGCGGAGGCGAAGCGGTTGTCGGTCTGACACGCGATTTCTACGGCGGCTCCTTCGGGAGCGCCGTTCAGGGAAGCGGTGATGCCGTAGGTGTACCCTTTCTCTTCCCTGATATTCGTCATCAGCCGGCTTCCGAAATAACCTCCGAGAAGCATGACGGCCATACGGAGGCGTTCAAAGTCGGGATGTTCCCGGCCGATGGTAGGGATGCCGGTCTTTATGGCGGTCTGCATGGAGCCGTCGACCTGCAGCCGTACCTCCGCGCCGACTGTATGGAGCGGCGCCGGGACGATTGTCCTGACTAAATTTTCCGCCGGGATGAAACTGATTCCGCCGAGGGTTTCTATGGCAAGATTCGCTATGTCGTCGGTAATCTTTCCGGCCAGGAAAAACGCGGGGGTGTTTCCGCGGAAGACACCGGCATAGGCGTTTCTCACCTCCTCGTCGGCGACTCCCAGGACATCGGCCGCCTCGTAATGACGCGCGAGCGGGGAGTCCGGGCCGTAAAATAGAGGGTTGTAGACGCTGTCGGCCTTGACGTTGACGCGGCGGTTCTTTATCTCGAGCTGTGCGGCGGTTTTTTCCCGCTGCGGTCGCAGCACCTCCGCCGGATATGTGGCTTCCGAGAGCATGTCGGCGATGACAGGGAGCACTTTCTCAAACGTTTTGTTGAGGGAGTGGAGGGTCAGAAAGGAGGCATGGGGGTCGGCGTTGCATCGGAGCCACGCGCCATTGTATTCCAGCGTTTCGGCGATTTCGGCCTCGGAGCGGGTCGCGGTACCGCAGCGCATGGCGTTGGTGGCGAGCACTAATGCCGGCACTGAGGGGACATCGGCGCGGCCGACCGTCCAACAGGCTGTCAGGCGGCAGACCGGGATATCTCCCCGGTCAAGCAGGTACAGTGTTGCCCCGTTGGGGAGCGCTATTTCTGCCGGGCGAGGTATGTCGAACTCTCCGAATCCGGCTATTTCCGGCGCCTCGGCGCGGTCGATGCCGCTCATGAGTTACCCTCCTTTTCGGCGAGGAAGCGGCGCGCGGCCTCGAGGTCGGCGGGGGTGTCGATTCCGATAGTGGGGCAGTCGGAAACCGCGACACGTATGCGGTAGCCGTTTTCGAGCCAGCGCAACTGTTCGAGCGATTCCGCCAGTTCGAGGGGCGACTGGGGCAGGCGGGTTATTTCTTTCAATACTTCGGCGCGGTAGGCGTACAGCCCGATATGGGTGTAGTACTGGTGCTTTGACGGCCAGTCGCTCTTTTCAATGCCTCTTAAATATGGTATGACCGAGCGGGAGAACAACAGCGCGTCCATGGCCGGGGAGACGGTGACTTTCGGGGAGTTCGGATTCTCGAGCGCCTCGAACGGCTTGTCGGCAGGGAAGGGCCTTACCAGGGTCGCGATTCCTACGCTCTTGTCGTCGAAGCATCCCATAAGCTGGCGAAGCTGCGAAGGGTCGATAAAAGGCTCGTCCCCCTGGATGTTGATTACAACGTCGGCTGTCGAGCCGAGATTTTCGTATGCCTCGCGGCAGCGGTCTGTGCCGCTGCGGTGGTGGCTGGAGGTCATGACGGCTTTTCCGCCGAACGCTTCCACTGCCTCGAAGATGCGGTTGTCGTCGGTTGCCACGGCAACTTCGGGGAGAGCGGATGAGGCTCTCCGATAGACGCGCTCGATGACGGTCTGTCCTCCGAGATCAGCCAATGGTTTGCCTGGGAAACGGGTCGACGCGTAGCGCGCGGGTATTATACCTATGAATGATGTCGGCATATTCGTTTATTCTCTTTTTAAGGCCTCGATATAAAGTCTCGTTTCATTGGCCGGATCCTGGGCGGTGGCGATGGGGACCGAAACAGCGACTCCGGCCGCGCCCGCGGCGCGCAAGGCTGCTGCCGCGGAGGGGTTAAATTCCCCTGAGGCAACCGCGTGGAAGGGAACGGCGGCTTCGTCGAGCGCCAGACGGAATTTCTTCCAGGCGTTTAAGGCAGCTTCTTCATCGGCCGGGACACCATATATAATATAGTCAACGTCGATCGCCCGGAGAGCGGCGGCCTCTTCAGCCGATGTCACCCGGACCCCGATTACTGCGTGAGCGCCGAGTGCTTCGCGCGTCTCGGCGACATGTTTCGGGTCGGCAGATGAAAGCGCCACGCCGTGTATCCTCAGTTCGTCGACAAGCCGGACGTTGTCCTGCAGAATCAGGAAAATGTCCTGCCCTTTAAACCGTTCGACAAGGGTGCGGGCATCAGCCTCCATTGTCTCCCCGGAGGCGAGCTCGATCCAGGCGCACCCCCCTTCGACCGCTTTTTCGGCCTGGTCGACAGGAGAGAGGTTTCCTTGGGGATATGTTATGAATTGCAGCATTTCGTTCTTATTATAATAGTATGGCAAAGTTAACGCTTTTCCTCCAAAAAGCCAAGAGGGGAGCGAGGGGACGTCGCTCCGTTGGGAAATACGGGCGGAATTTCGTAACTTCGCGGAAACAAATAAACCAACCTGAAGGAATGAAAGTATTGGTTACCGGGGCTAACGGCCAGCTCGGATGCGCTCTGCGCCGCCTTCTCGACCGCGAAATGCCCGGAGAAGCAATCTATACAGACAAGCAGGAGCTTGACCTGACGGATGCCGCGGCTGTTGAGAATTTCATCCGCGACAACGAGGTGACGCATATAGTCAACTGCGCCGCATATACGGCTGTCGACCGCGCGGAAGAGGAGAAGCGCGAGTGCGCCCTGATCAATACCGACGCTGTCAAGAACCTCGCCGCGGCCGCCGACTTGCTGGGCGCCAAAATAATCCACATATCAACGGACTATGTTTTCGACGGCACGAACCACCGTCCCTACCGGGAATCGGACAAGGTCAACCCCATCTCGCAATACGGCACGACCAAGCGGAAAGGGGAGACCGCCCTGCTTGCCCTCGCGCCCGAGAGCATAATTATCAGGACCGCGTGGCTTTACTCCGACACGGGGCATAACTTCGTAAAGACGATACTCTCGCTCGCGGAAAAGCAGAACGAGATACGCGTCGTGTGCGACCAGATAGGAACGCCGACTTATGCCCGCGACCTGGCCGAGGCGGTTCTCGCTGTGCTGAAATCACACCAATGGGTAGCCGGTATCTATCACTTCACCGACGAGGGGGCCGCGTCCTGGTATGATTTCGCGAAAGCGATTCTGAGGATTGCCGGAAAAAAGACGCGCGTGGTCCCGATTCCGACGGAGGACTATCCGACTCTGGCGCAGCGGCCGGCGTACAGCATACTTGACCGCTCGCGAATCAAGGCGACATACGGCGTCGAAATACCCCACTGGGAGGATGCGCTTACTGACTGCGTTAAACTGATACTCAACCAATAACGAACACTACTGTGAGCCTCACGGACGAAATAAAGAAACGGCGCACGTTCGCGATCATTTCGCACCCCGACGCCGGTAAAACAACCCTTACCGAGAAACTGCTTCTCTTCGGCGGCGCGATTCACGTGGCCGGCGCGGTGAAGTCCAACAAAATCAAGAAAACCGCTACCTCCGACTGGATGGAGATTGAGAAGCAGCGCGGCATTTCAGTCGCGACTTCCGTAATGGGCTTCAACTACGGCGATTACAAAATCAATATCCTCGACACTCCCGGTCACCAGGATTTCGCCGAGGACACCTACCGCACTCTTACGGCGGTGGATTCCGTAATCATCGTGGTCGACGTGGCGAAAGGCGTCGAGCAGCAGACCCGCAAACTGATGGAGGTCTGCCGCATGCGCAATACCCCGGTGATTATCTTCGTCAACAAGCTCGACCGCGAGGGGCGCGACCCGTTCGACATTCTCGACGAGCTTGAGGCTGAGCTGAAAATCAGCGTCCGCCCTCTGTCGTGGCCGATTAACATCGGTGCCAAGTTCAAGGGAGTGTATAATATCTACGAGCACTCTCTCGACCTGTTCAAGCCTGACAAACAGAAGGTTTCCGAACGAGTTGAAATCTCCGACCTTTCCGACAAGCGAATCGACGAGGCTGTCGGAGAAACCGATGCCGCGAAGCTAAGGGAGGACCTTGACCTTATCGAGGGGGTCTACCCGGAGTTCGATGTCGAGCAGTATCTCCAGGGTAAGCTCGCCCCGGTGTTCTTCGGCTCGGCGCTGAACACGTTCGGCGTGAAGGAGCTGCTTGACTGCTTCGTGAAAATCGCCCCCACGCCCCGACCCATCCAGGCTGAGGAGAGGGTGATCAAACCTGAGGAAGAACCGTTCACCGGGTTCGTTTTCAAGATTCACGCCAATATGGACCCGAACCACCGCTCGTGTATCGCCTTCGTTAAAGTCTGCTCCGGCAAGTTCGAGCGCAACGCCAATTACAAGCACGTCCGTTCTGGCAAAATGATGCGTTTCGCGGCACCCACCGCGTTCATGGCGCAGAAAAAGAGCGTCGTAGACGAGGCTTATCCGGGCGACATAGTCGGATTGCCGGATACGGGCAGCTTCAAAATCGGCGACACCCTGACCGAGGGGGAAGTGCTTCATTTCAAGGGGCTTCCCTCCTTCTCGCCGGAAATGTTCAAGTACATCGACAACACCGACCCGATGAAGTCGAAGCAGCTCGAAAAGGGGGTACAGCAGTTGATGGACGAGGGTGTCGCGCAGTTGTTTGTCAACCAGTTCAACGGCCGCAAGCTGATAGGGACGGTAGGCCAGTTGCAGTTCGAGGTAATCCAGTACCGCCTCCTCCACGAGTATGGCGCGCAGTGCCGCTGGGAGCCGATTTCGCTCTATAAGGCGTGCTGGATAGAGAGCGACGACGCCGAGGCGCTCGCCGCGTTCAAACGCCGCAAGCAGCAGTTCATGGCTGTCGACCGCGACGGCCGCGACGTGTTCCTCGCCGATTCAAACTACGTCCTGCAGATGGCGCAGGCGGATTTCCCGAAAATCCGTTTCCACTTCTCCAGCGAGTTTTAAGGCAAACCACGCCGTACACAAGCGGCACACAAGATATACACATAATATACCGAAAACAAGTGCGATAGACTCTGCAAAGTTTATCGCACTTTTGTGTATATCTACGGCATATTATGTGTATCTTTGCGGTGCGGAATTGGTGCGCCGCGGAATTGGCGCACCATGCGCACCATTTTGTCAGAAACTTGTGAAATGAAGGAGAAAACTAAAGAACTGGTCTACCTGCGCAGCAGACCGAGAAAGGACGGCACTATGTCGCTTTTCCTGCGTGCCACCGTCAACGGGGTGCGCAAGGATGAGTATCTGAAACTCTATCTTGTGCCGGAGCGCACGAAGGCTGACCGCGAGAAAAACCGCAATACTCTCGCTCTGGCGGAGAGTATCAAGGCGCAGCGCGTTGTCGAGCTTCAGCAGATGCGGTTCGGCATTGACGCGCCGGTCGTCAAGGATGTTCTGTTCTACGACTACATGCAGGCTGTCATTGACCGAAAGGAGGGCACGACTAAGACTTCATGGCAGAACTGCCGCGCCCACCTGTTGCGCTACGAGCCGAATTTGAAGCTGAAGATTTCTGACATTACGCCGCGATGGGTGAGGGGATTCCGGGACTATCTCGACGAGAAGGCGATGCAGTGGGCTATTGATGACCGGAAGCGCGAAGTCGAACCAAGGCAGCTCGCGCAGGGGACGAAGGCTCTGATGTTTCAGAAGCTTTGCACTGTGTTCAATCTCGCGGTCAAGGAGGGTTTGCTGGCGCGGAATCCTTCGCTGAATGTTGAGCGGTTCAAGGAGCCGGAGTCTGACCGCGAGTTTTTGAGCGTTGAGGAAATGCGGCATCTCGCGGCGGTACCTGCTCCGTCGGAGGTCTTGGGGCGTGCGTTTTTCTTTTCGTGCTTAACGGGGCTACGGTGGTCGGACATTGAAAAGCTGACTTGGCACGAGGTGGGGAAGGTCGGCAATGTGACGCGGATCGTGTTCAAGCAGAAGAAGACCCGGAGCCGGGAGTATCTTGATGTCAACGACCAGGCGGTGACGCTGATGGGCGAACGGGGAGAGGACGGTGCGAGGGTGTTCGCCGGGCTGGGTACGATACAGCAAGCGAGGATAAGCATAGCGGCCTGGGTGAAAGCGGCCGGAATCAACAAGCATATCACGTTCCATTGCGCCCGCCACTCGTTCGCTATCATGATGCTCGACGCCGGGGTTGACCTCTACACGCTGTCAAAACTCATGGGGCACAAGTCCATTGAGTCAACTCAGATTTATGCGAAGATTTTGGACAAGCACAAACAGGCGGCAATAACCCGCATCCCGAAAATTTTCTAGCGATGGCTCTGCAAGACCATCAGGACGACGTGTTTTCCCGTTTCTGAAAATCTCATTGCGGTTGTCCGTGGAATGTTGGGGATGGGTCAATCAGCGAGTTTTGCGTCGGGGAACGCGACTTTGCCCGGCGCGGTCTTGCAGAGGGTCAGGATTTCGGAATGGAAAAGCCGCCCGGTGTTGGTGATGGAGAGCGTGCCTCCTCCTTTGGCTGCGGCTTCGGCGAATCTGACCAGGGTTGAAAACGCCATGCCGGAGGCGTCGGCCGTGAAGGAGCCCCCGCTTTCGAGGTACTGGATGAGTTCTGCTTTTTTCATCGCTTTTTGTTTTTTTGGTTCCAGCCGCGAAGATAATCCATTGGTTTCTGTCAGGAACGTTATCTTGTTAGTCCCCGCGCCGCGGCTTCGGCGGCGCGGGATTTTCTTTTTCTTTTTTCGCGCAACTTTTTTCTTTTTCTTTCTCGGCAGGCTCGAAAGCGACCAAAGGTCGATGACTCTTCCGGCGGAGCCGGTAAGGCGCGGAGCGCTCTTTGAAAAACCAGGTCTCTTCAAAAATTTTGAAAGTCGGCCAAAAATTTTTAAAGTCGGCCAAAAATTTTGAAAGTCGGCGACGGGGAGCGAAGCGAAAAATTTCCCCCTCCGTCGTCTTATAAAAATTTCGATTTAAATTTTTATATTCCTCATCTTAGTATATACTCGACTTAGTATATACTTCCTCATCTTTTTCGCGCGCGCGTCAGGTTAGGGTTTGGTTCGTGTTTGGTTTGCTTTTGGTTTTATCTTGGTTTGCGTTTGGTTACCGCTTGGTTTTTGAGTTGTTTGTAATTTATTGGGTTTTAGATTATTATGTAAGTGGGTCAAAAGTGGATTTTTGTGTTAAAAAATGTGTAAATTGTGAGCTGCGAATTATAACCGCGAAATTCGCCCCTGTTTTTGGGGGCTTTTTTCGCATGGTTTTTTCGCGTGTTTTTTCACTAAAAAAAACCAAAGGCAACCTATGGTTCGCTCTTGGTTAGGGTTTGGTTTGTGTTTGGTTTGCTTTTGGTTTTATCTCGGCTTATATATAGCTGATTATCAACGTAAAGAAACCCGCTCTTTTCGGAGCGGGTGTTGAGTCGCGGCGGAAATGCGCGAAATTCTAAAATTAGAAGGAATTAGACCGGCGCCGGTCAGTTCCCGTTGTCGTCGGCGAGCTGTTTCAGGCGCGCCTCGATCGTGGTCGAGACGTCTCCCGACAGCGAGACTTCGGCGGAGACTGACTGCATCTGGGGGGTGTGGTAGCGCAGGAGTTTTTCCTGTATGGCGGCCCTGTCTTTCGCGTCCATCATCATGAGGTCTATCTCGAAATCGGAAATCACGAGGGGTCTGCCGTCAGCGTCGGCGAGCTTCAGCGTGTTGTACAGGATTCCGTCCTTGTCGCGGAACTCTATCTCGCGGGGCGAGCCGTCAGGATTAGTCTGCGGCTTGGGCTCAAAGTAGGCGGCGGAGTGCGCCCGCAGGTGCTCCTTGAGCGGGTTTGGTTTGTTGGGGGTTCCCTTCTGTCGTCCCCCGGTTTTTCGTCCTTTTGCCATGTGAACCAAAAGTTAAAGATGAGGAACAAAGTTAGCGGTTTATCTTTGCCCCGTAATTATAACTTTTTAACCGAGACAACGACATGGGCATATTCGGGAGCGCCATAGGGGGTGCGCTGGGCATCGGAGGCGCGATCTTCGGAGGCATCAGCGCCTCAAAGGCCATGAAGAAGGCCAAGCGCAACATCGAGAACCAGATGCGGGAGAACCAAAACTGGTATGACCGCCGCTATAACGAGGACGCGACGCAGCGGGCTGACGCCCAGCGCGTCCTGACGATGACGAACGACAACATCCGACAGCGCAACCAAGCGGCCGCGGGTACACAGGCGGTGATGGGAGGCACGGAGGAGAGTGTCGCGGCGGCGAAAGCGGCCAACAACCAGGCGCTGGCGGACGCCACCTCGCAGATCGCTGTCAACGGCGAGCGCCGCAAGGACCAGATCGAATCGCAGTACATGAGCACGAAGGCGGAACTCAACGAGAAACTGAACGCCCTTGAACAGGCGAAGGCCGGAGCTGTCAGCCAGGCGGTGCAGGGTGTGGCGCAAGCCGGCGCGAACATTGCGGGCTTATTCTAAAAGCAAATCACAATGATTGACCCAAGCAAACCAATAATAGACACCCGGACAATGGTTGTCGGCCAGGGACCACAGCCTGTTTCAAAGCCGAAGAGTGATACTCAGACGACGGCGGCTCCGGCGGTCGGGCGAACCGCGGCCCCGTCCTCCGCTACGACCGCCCCGACGGGGAACGGCACGTCGGCGGCTTCCGGCAATGAGTCCGCGACATCGGTCTCCACCAATAACACGGCCACTTCCGCCATATCTACCAATGTGCCGGACGGGTTCAAGGGGAGCAACAACGGCGAGCTTATTTCCTATCTTGAAAGGAAGATCGCCGAGAACCAGCCGCTTTCCGAGGCGGACCTGGCGAAACTGCGGCGCAAGCAGCGAGCGGAGGGGATTATCAGCGGCATATCCGACGCGGTGCAGTCGGTGGCAAACCTCGTGTTCACGAGCCAGTACGCCCCCAATATGTACAACGCCAAGGAGGGAATGTCGGCTAAGGCCAAGGAGCGGTTTGACAAGGAGAAGGCGGAGCGGGAGGCGGCGGATGACAGATGGTTCAACTACGCCCTGAATCTCGGCAGGTTGAAAGACGCGGAAAACGACAGGGGTCTGCGAATCTGGCAGACGGAGCAGAACATGCTCCGGCAGGACCGGGCTTATGACCAGGGTGAGCGCCACTGGCAGGCCGGATTCGACCGCCAGGGAGAATGGCGCGAGGAGGATAAAGACGCGCGGGAGAAACAGGCCGCGGAGGACACCCGGCGGTTCAATATCAATAACGAGAACGAACAGAAGCGTATCGGGCTGGAGGCCCGAAGGCTGGCTAAGGCGGAGCGCGAGGGGCGGATGACGTTCAACCTGGGTTCGGGGAACGGGAATGTCACGCTGTCGCTTGACAGGCTGAATACCGAGACGGTGGCGCGGATTTTCAGGACGTTGCCCGAAGAGGTAGTCTATATGCCTAAAAGGAACGGGGACGGCAGTGTCAAAAAGAAGGCGGACGGCAGTGTGGAGGTGGATTACAACAAGCCGGTATACGGGGAACCGATTGTGCGGGATGGTTTCGTCGTAGGGTACAAGCATCCGACGACTGAGGACATGCTCAGGGCGATCGGTGGAAAACCCAGGCGCGGATGACCCCTGGGGCCAAGGTTGATTTGACCCCCG
>CAJUFH010000010.1:0-33322 GCA_910585755.1 uncultured Muribaculaceae bacterium
TTTTGTGTATAAAATAGAGACTGCCTAACTTTGGTTGTTAGACAGCCTCTGTTTTATTAGGGATTATCGGGGTTTATTTCACGATGGCGGGAGGCTCAACACCCCACTGGGCCTGGCTCAGACGGAGGTAGTTGTTGTAGCGCCACTGGGCGTTAGCCTTGGCGGCGGCGAACAGCTCTTCTGCCTCGGTCGGGTACTGCTTCATTACGGAAGCGTAGCGCACCTCGCCCTTGAGGAAGTCTTCGAAGCCGTCCCAGTTGGGAGCCTTCGAGTCGAGGCTGAACGGGTTCTTGCCCTCTTCTTCCAGAGTGGGGTTGTAGCGCCACAGGTGCCAGTAACCGCAGTCGACGGCGCGCTGTTCCTCGGCCTGGGAGTGACCCATGCCGGCGCGGAGGCCGTGGTTGATACAGGGGCTGTAGGCGATGATGATCGAGGGGCCGTCGTAAGCCTCAGCCTCGCGGATAGCCTTGAGGGTCTGGGCCTGGTCGGCACCCATCGCTACCTGTGCGGCGTAAACGTAGCCGTAGGTGGTCGCGATCAGGCCGAGGTCCTTCTTGCGCACGCGCTTGCCGGCAGCGGCGAACTTGGCGATGGCGCCGATCGGGGTAGCCTTCGAAGCCTGGCCGCCGGTGTTGGAGTAAACCTCGGTGTCGAGCACGAGGATGTTGACGTTCTTGCCGGAAGCGAGAACGTGGTCGAGACCGCCGAAGCCTATGTCGTAAGCGGCGCCGTCGCCGGCGATAATCCACTGGGAACGCTTAACGATATGGCCCTTGAGGGCGAGGATGCCCTGGCATACGTCGCATCCGCAAGCCTCGCAGAGGGGAACGATTGTCTCGTAGACCTCGCGGGTGGCTACAGCGTCGTTGCGGTTGTCGAGCCACTTCTGGGCCTGTTCCTTGATGCCGTCGCAGCACTTATCGCACTCGGTGGCGGCCTTCATCAGCTCGGCAACGCGGGCGGTCATCTTCTCGTTGGCGATCTTCATGCCCAGACCGAACTCAGCGAAGTCCTCGAAGAGGGAGTTAGCCCACGCGGGACCGTGGCCGCGGAAGTTGGTGGTGTAGGGGGTAGAGGGCACGGAGCCGGAGTAGATCGAGGAGCAGCCGGTAGCGTTGGCAACCATTTCGTGGTCGCCGAAGAGCTGGCTGATCAGCTTGACGTAGGGGGTTTCGCCGCAACCGGAGCATGCGCCGGAGAATTCGAAGAGCGGGGTAGCGAACTGCGAGTTCTTGACGTTTGCCTTGATGTCGACGAGTTCCTGCTTCGAGGAAACTTCCTTGACGCAGTAGTCCCATTCCTTCTGCTTGTCGAGCTGGGTCTCGAGGGGCATCATCTTCAGAGCCTTGTTGCCCTTCATGCCGGGGCATACGTCAACACAGTTGCCGCAGCCGAGACAGTCGAGGACGTCGACGGCCTGGAGGAAGTGCATGCCCTTGAACTGGGGACCGAGGGCGGCCTTGGTGTGGTCTTCGCCGAAGGGAGCGCCGGCAAGCTCGGCGTCGGTCAGCACGAAGGGACGGATGGTTGCGTGGGGGCAGACATACGCGCACTTGTTGCACTGGATGCAGTTCTCTTCGATCCATTCGGGAACGAAGGCTGCGACACCGCGCTTCTCGTAAGCGGCGGTACCGTTCTGCCAGGTGCCGTCGGGGTTCTCCTTGAAGGCGGAAACCTTCAGCAGGTCGCCGTTCTGGGCGTTGATGGGGCGGACGATTTCGTTGATGAAGGCGGGATCGTTGTTGGCCGCGGGAGCCTCCTCTTCGAGTTTGCTCCATGCGGGATCAACGTCGAGCTTCTTGTACTCGCCGCCGCGGTCAACGGCAGCGTAGTTCTTGTCGACAACGTCCTGACCCTTCTTGCCGTAGCTCTTGACGATGAATTTCTTCATCTGCTCAACAGCGAGGTCTACGGGGATAACCTCTGTGATGCGGAAGAAGGCGCTCTGGAGGATGGTGTTGGTGCGGTTGCCGAGGCCGATTTCCTGAGCGATTTTGGTAGCGTTGATGTAGTATACGCTGATGTTATGGTCGGCGAAATACTTCTTGACCTTGTTGGGGAGGTTCTTGGCAAGCTCCTCGCCTTCCCAGATGGTGTTCAGCAGGAATGTACCGTTGTCGCGGAGGCCGCGGGTAACGTCGTACATGTGGAGGTATGCCTGAACGTGGCATGCCACGAAGTTCGGGGTGTTTACCAGGTAGGTCGAACGGATGGGCACATCGCCGAAACGGAGGTGGGAGCAGGTATAGCCGCCCGACTTCTTCGAGTCATAGGCGAAGTAAGCCTGGCAGTACTTGTTGGTGTTGTCGCCGATGATCTTCACGGAGTTCTTGTTGGCACCCACGGTACCGTCGGCGCCGAGGCCGTAGAACTTAGCCTCGAAGGTCGACTTGTCGCCGAGGGCCACCTCTTCGGGAAGGGGGAGAGAGGTGAAGGTCACGTCGTCGACGATACCCACGGTAAAGTGGTCCTTGGGCATCGGGAGGGCCAGGTTCTCGAACACGCCGATAATCTGGGCGGGGGTGGTGTCTTTCGACGCCAGGCCGTAGCGGCCGCCGACGATTATCGGGGCGTTATCCTTGCCGTAGAAACATTCCTTGACGTCGAGGAAGAGGGGTTCGCCATTGGCGCCCGGTTCCTTGGTGCGGTCGAGGACGGCGATACGCTTCGCGGTCGCGGGGACTGCGGCGAGGAAGTGCTTCGCGGAGAAGGGGCGGTAGAGGTGAACCGACACGAGGCCGACTTTCTCCCCCTTTTCCATCAGGTAGTCGATGGCTTCCTTGGCGGCTTCCGTCACGGAACCCATGGCGATAATCACGCGCTCGGCGTCCTCAGCGCCATAGTAGTCGAAGAGGCCGTACTTGCGGCCGGTCAGAGCGGAGATTTTCTCCATGTACTGCTCGACGATTTCGGGGACAGCCTCGTAGGCCACGTTGCTGGCCTCGCGGTGCTGGAAGAAAACGTCGCCGTTCTCTGCCATGCCGCGGGAAACGGGGGCCTGGGGGTTGAGGCCGCGTGCGCGGAACTTGGCGAGGGCCTCACGGTCGAGGAGCGGAGCGAGGTCGTCGGTCTCCAGCATCTCGATTTTCTGGATTTCGTGGCTGGTACGGAATCCGTCGAAGAAGTTAACGAAGGGGATGGAGGACTTGATGGTCGCGAGGTGGGCCACACCGGCGAGGTCCATCACTTCCTGCACGGAACCTTCGGCGAGCATCGCGAAACCGGTCTGGCGCACCGACATAACGTCCTGGTGGTCGCCGAAGATGCTCAGCGCGTGGCTGGCGAGGGTGCGGGCCGAAACGTGGAACACGCAGGGGAGCTGCTCGCCGGCGATTTTGTACATGTTGGGGATCATCAGCAGAAGACCCTGCGACGCGGTGTAGGTGGTAGTCAGCGCGCCGGCCTGGAGGGAGCCGTGGACAGCGCCAGCGGCGCCACCCTCAGACTGCATCTCCTGGACCAGGACGGTCTCCCCGAAGATGTTCTTACGACCGGCAGCCGCCCATTCGTCGACATACTCGGCCATTGTTGAAGAGGGTGTGATGGGGTAGATCGCCGCAACCTCCGAGAACATGTAGGAGATATGCGCGGCGGCCTGGTTACCGTCACACGTCAAGAATTTTTTCTCTTTGCTCATAACTTGACTTATAGTGAATTGTTCGTGTTGCTTTCAGGATTAGGTGGTCAGCCGCGGGGAACCCGTGAGGGCTCCGCAGCCCGAGGTTTTCAGAGGGCAAAAGTACCAAATTTTCGCGAGACTGAGGGCAAACTCTTGTTAAAAACCTCGCGCCAAAGGTTATTTAAGATATATTTATGGTGCATTTCCGTCGAAAATCACCCCCGCGGCCTCCGTTTGCGGAATTTTTCGTAACTTTGCCGGACTATGACCGACTACCAACGCGACCTGATTCCCGAACCAGCCCTTAGGCGCCTGCCGTGGTACCTGGCTTATGTCTCCCTTCTCCGCGAGAGGGGCGACGAGTTCGTCAGCTCGACGCAAATCTCGCGCGAGCTGAAGGTCGACGCGTCGCAAATAGCCAAAGACCTCTCGTTTCTCGACATAAGGGGTAAGACGCGCATCGGCTACGAGGTTCCGCTGCTGGAACACAAGCTCGAGGAGTTCCTCGGGTTCCGAAGGTCCCACCGGGCCGTCGTCGTCGGGGCGGGAAGCCTCGGCGGAGCGCTGATGCAGGACGCCGGCCTGAGCCGCTACGGCCTCAATATCGTCGCAGCCTTCGATACCAACCCGGAGCTTGCCGGGACCTCCTGCCGCGGAATCCCCGTCTACCCCGCCTCGGAGCTGACGCGGCGCGTCCGCGAGGCGGGCGCGAAGGTCGGCATCATAACCGTACCCGTGGAGCACGCCCAGAGCGCCGCCGACCTCCTGGTAGCCGCCGGAGTGAAGGCCCTATGGAACTTCACCCCTTTCCGCCTGAGCGCCCCCGAGGGGGTTGTCATCACCAACACCTCCATCTACGCCCATCTGGCGGTCATGTATAACCGGATGGAATTTAACGGCTGAGCCGAAGGCCCTAAACGTTTTTAGACAGTCTCTTACAGATGAAGATATTCGTTGTCGACCGGGCGCTTGACCGCTGGGACGGGGCCTGGGAGAGGGCCCTGGAGGCAGACGCGGCCCCGCGTCCCGACATACTCCCCCTGACGATGGGGGCCGATTCGGCGCTGGTGCGCCCCGGCTTCCCCTGCTTCCTACCCGACTTCGCCCGCGAGGGGTGGGAAATCCGCCTCGCCCCGATGGTGAGGGTCGGCAAGTTAGGGAAATGGATCGAGCCGCGCTTCGCCGACCGTTACATCGATGCCCTCGCCGTCGGCGCCATACTTCGCCCCGCGGGGGACGGGGACTCCGCCGCGGCCCGTTTCCTCCCGGTTTTCGACGGCGCGATAATGCCAGGCTCGTTCCTCCCGCTCCCCTCCGGCGAAGAGGCCGTTCTGCAGTACGGGAAAACCGCCGACGGCGCTCCCTTGCAGCTTACCTTCCCCCTCTCCGCGCTGCGGATCTCGGAAACGCTCGCCCTAATCAGCCGCTCGACGACGGTAAAGAGCGGCGACCTGCTGGTCCCCGCCATATTCCCCGCCCCCTTCCCCGCGGAAATAGGCCTCGACATAAGCGCCTCGATACTCCGCCCCGGAGAAGCCGCCCCGGAGCGCCCCCGGTTGCGCGCCCGCGTCAAATAGGCTCTCGCGCAATAATTCAGCCCCGCGCTCGTTTAGTTTTTGGAAAGCTGTGTCCTCTTTCCCCCCGAAAATAATAAACCGACAATGAAGCCCAACATCATATCCCGCCTATTGGCCTCCGCCGCCCTGCTGTGCGCCACGGCGACCGCCTCCGCTCTGCCCGCGGGCTATTTCGCCAACTCCACCCCCCTCTCCTCGGGCCGCTGGGTGAAAATCACCGTCGCCGAGACCGGTATGCAGGAAATCACCGCCGACGAGCTGGCGGCGATGGGGTTCTCAGACCCCTCGAAAGTGGCGGTCTGCGGCTACGGGGGAGCGATGCTCGGCAACCAGCAGTTTTCCGAGGAGATTCCCGACGCAGTGGCCCCCGTGCCCTCGATGGTGACCGGCGGCAAACTGATATTCTACGGCGAGGGGGGCGCGAGATTCCGCCCCTGGCGCGAGCCGATGACCGCCGGACGGGGACGCTGGAAACCGGTCGTAACCCGCAACTACTACTCCGACGAGGGCGCCTACTTCCTGACCGAGACCGCTACTCCCGCCGAACCGGCCAAGATAGCCCGCGCCGACGCTTCGGGCACCCCATCCCTTGATAACACCACCTGGGGCTTCACTTTCCGCGCCCTGGAAAAGAGCCGCTTCGGCAACCTCGGAGCGCGGTTCTTCGGCGACGACCTCAAGGAGACCGGCCCGCAGTCGTTCGACAACCACCTTCCCGGCTACAAATACACTACCGCGGTCTCGCAGGACTATAACCGCGGAATCCATTTCGCCGCCGCGATGGCCGTAAAGGCCCTCACCCAGCAGTCGGTAAAATGGCAGCTCCCCTCCGGTTACACCTTCGAGACCAAGTCGAGGACTGCCGACCAGAACCTGCAGAACTACCGCGAGCTCCAGGTTTTCGGAATGGAGAACGCCAAAGAGGCCGATGGCGACACATATACCGTAAAGGTCTGGGTCGGCGACAACAGCAACAGCGTCTCCCCCTCCCTACAGTACGGCGCGGTCGACTATTACTCGATCACATATCTCCGCTCGACCGACTTCTCCGAGCCGGTAGCACAGCAGACCGTCACCTTCACCTCCCTTACCGACCCGGCGCAGCAGTTGCGCCTCGACGGGGCCTCCCCCTCGCTGACGGTCTGGGACGTAACCGAGCCGCTCGCCCCGCGCCACCTGCTCCGCGGACCCGCCTCCGACGAGGCTGACGCGCCCGACGCGGTGACTCTCGGCCGCACCGGGGGCGCCCCCGACGGGACCGCCCCGACCTTCCTCGTCTTCGACCCGTCGATGCCCCTCCACAAGGTAACCTTCGCCGGCGAGGTGGCCCCCCAGAACCTCCACTCGATGAGCGCCCCGGAGATGCTGATTGTGGCCGCCCGCGAGTTCATGCCCCAGGCAGAGCGCCTGGCGGAAATCCACCGCTCGCTCCGCGGGACCGACGCCGTAGCGGTCTGCCAGGAGGAGATTTTCAACGAGTTCGCCTCCGGCACCCGCACCCACGAGGCAATCCGCCGCTTCGCCCGCATGCTCCGCGACCGCGGCCCGGAGAAATTCCGCTCGATCCTCCTGATGGGCTACGCCTCCTCCGACAACCGCGGAATCACCATCCGCGAGGAGGGGTGGCGCGACCGCTATGTGCCTGTCTACGAGTGCCCCCACCTCTCCATCGGCGGCCACCACTCCCTGAGCTACGCCTCCGACATATTCTACGGCATCCTCTCCGACGACTTCTCGATTTACAACGCCATATGGCCCAAGATGGATATCGCCGTAGGGCGTCTTCCGGCCCAGAACTCCGAGCAGGCCAACGACATGGTCGACAAAATCGAGAAATACCTCAAGAATCCCCCATCGACCGGCTCGACCAACCGCGCCCTCCTGATGGCCGACTCCGACAACGACAACAACTTCGTGACCCAGGCCGAGACCCTCGCCGCGATTGTTGGCGAGGAGAAGCCCTCAACAATGCTATATAAGGCGTACGACGACCTCTACCCCCACGACAACGACGGCGCGACCCACTACCACAACTTCGTGGCCTCCACCCTCCAGGAGGGAACCTGCTTCATGGCCTACTTCGGCCACGGCGCGGCCAACGGCTTCGGAGCCAACGGCCTATGGAACTCCAACCTCGCTAAGGAGACCTTCTACCCGGTCCCCCCGCTGACGGTCCTCGGCACCTGCTCACCCCTCTCTATCGACCTCTCCCCCGACTGCGTCGGAGCCTGGATGTTCATCAACAAGAACGGCGGTTCCATCGGGGTCATCGGCGCGCAGCGCGAGGTCTACATGAACTACAACTTCGACATTGTAGAGGCCGTCACCCGCAAATACTTCTCAGCCGAACCTAACGCGACCCTCGGCGAAATCTTCCGCCAGGCCGTAAACTCCAACACCGACCTCCAGGAGGAGCGCAACCGCATCAAGCAGGAGGAGTTCGACAAGGGGAACCCCGGCTCGACGACCATCCTCGCGATTGACTCGGCCCTGATTCTCAACACCCGCTCCTACACCTTCGTGGGCGACCCCGAAATCCCGACCTACGCCCCGACCCACTCCGCCCGCCTGACCGCCGTCAACGGCATCCCCGCCGCCGACGCCGCGATCGAGGTAGAGCCGCTGAAACCCCTCTCTGTCGAAGGAGCGGTTGTCGGTTCCGACGGGGAGGTCGACGCGTCGTTCAACGGCGAGGCAATCATTATGGTCTACGACTCGCCGCGCAATGTCAAGGATGTCAGCAACCGACCGATTCCCCTCGACATAGCGACCAACCAGTACCCCATCCTCAACGTCAAGGCGCAGGTCAAGGCCGGCCGATTCTCGACTACGGCAACCCTCCCCCTCCCGGCGCGCCCCGGAGGCTCCAACACCGTCTCCCTCTACGCGATGAGCGACAACGGCTTCGAGCACGCCAACGGCTCCTTCGACAACCTCCGCGTTCTCGACACCGACCCCAACGCGCTCCCCGAGCCGGAACCTCCCCTGATTTCCTCCCTCTACATCGACTCCCCGGAGTTCGTGTCCGGCCAGGTGACACCTCCCGACTTCACCCTCAACGCTACCATAACCGACCCCTCGGGCGTGATCGGCGTAAGCTCCCTCTTCGGCAAGTCGCTGACCATCACCCTCGACGATTCCAAGAACCTCCCCGGCGCGGCCGCCTGGCTCTCGACTGATACCGACGGAACGGCGACCCTCGCCCTCCCCGTCAGCGGCCTCGTCGACGGCCACCACCGCCTGACACTCACCGCCCGCGGCAACGCCGGAGGGGAAAGCTCCCGCTCGGTTGACTTCACCGTCGTAAGCTCCCCCGCGAAAGCCCTCCTCACGACCGACCGCGCGACGGCCCTCACGGAGACCGAAATCAGCCTCGAACACGACTTTGCCGACACCCCCGGCTGCCGCCTGGTGGTGACCGACTCGCAGGGACGCGCCGTCATGCACGCCCCCGACGCGACCTTCCCCTACCGCTGGAACCTCGCCGACACGCGGGGCAACCGCGTCCCCGACGGCCTCTACACGGCCACAGCCTACCTCCACAGCGGCCTCCGCTACGCGACCGCCTCGGTCCCGATTGTAGTCCTGACAAAAGAATAAAACCCGAATACTGAATATCAGACATTTCGATTCCATGAACAACTTCCGCATACTCGCTATCGCGATTACTTCGGCCGCGGCGCTCAGCGCCTCGGCCGATGCCGCCAAAGGATACTACTCTTCCTGTGAAGGAAAAACCGGCCGCGCGCTCCTGCAGCAGCTCGAGGATGTCGTCGGGCCGCACAAGAATGTCGGCTACGACGGCCTGTGGGCCGTCTACCGCACCTCCGACGCCTACCCCGAGGACGGCACGATCTGGGACATGTACTCTACCAAGCACTGGAAATTCGGCTCCGCGCAGTGCGGAAACTACAAGAACGTCGGCGACTGCTACAACCGCGAGCACTCGATGCCCAAGAGCTGGTTCAGCGAGGCCCAGCCGATGAAGTCCGACGCCTTCCACGTCTACCCCACCGACGGCAAGGTCAACGGCCAGCGCTCCAACTTCCCCTACGGCGAATGTTCCGGCGGCACGACGCTCCCCGCCAACGGCTCCGTGAAGGCCCTCGGGCGCCTCGGAAACTCCACCTTCCCCGGTTACAGCGGAAAGGTGTTCGAGCCGGTCGACGAATACAAGGGGGACTTCGCCCGCACCTACTTCTACATGGCTGCCGCCTACAACTCCCGCATCTCCTCCTGGAGCTCCCCGATGCTCGCCGGAAACAGCTACCCGGCCTACACCACCTGGGCCGTGAACCTGCTTCTCAAATGGCATCGCCAGGACCCCGTCAGCGAGAAGGAACGCGACCGCAACGATGCCGTGGAGAAGCACCAGAACAACCGCAACCCCTTCATCGACAACCCCGAAATGGCCGAATACATCTGGGGCGACAAGCAGGGGCTCCCCTGGCATGAGGGGGCTGCCGGACAGGCCGCCATCCTACTCCCGGCCCCCGGAGCCGCCGCAGACCTCGGAGTGACGGCGGTAGGGGTACCCCGTTCAGCCACCATCGACCTCCGCGGCGCGGGACTTACCGAAAATGTCACCACGACCGTCGCCGGAAACGGCTTCTCCGTTTCCCCCGCCTCCGTCGCCGCTGACGCAGCCAACGCCGGAACGCGCCTGACCGTGACTTTCACCCCCTCCGCTCCCGGCAACTACACCGGGACCCTCTCCCTACGCTCCGGCGACGCCACCGCTTCGGTCTCCCTCTCCGCTTCCGCTGTCGACGGCCTCCCCGCGCCCCGCATCGCGGAACTGACAGAGAACTCCCTCACCATCGCCTGGAGCGACATCGACCTCCCCGGAACCAAATACACCCTCAACATAATCCGCACGGACAGCCAGGCCCCCGTCCAGGGGTATCCCCGCTCAGTCAACGCGGCCGACGAGAGTGCCGAAGTCGAAGGTCTCGAGCCCGAAACCTCCTACACCCTATGGATTGCCTCCCCGACCCTCTTATCTGACCGGCTGACGGTTACCACCCCGGCTCCCGCGCCCTCCGTAGGTATCCTCTACGACGGCGAATGGTTCTTCCGCTCGAACCCCGGAGTACCCTCCTCCCCCGCCGAACTCCTGGCCGACATCGAGAACATCCCCGGAGATGTGACCTTCTCCGTGACCGCCCCCTTCGAACTTAGCAAGGACAAGGCACAATGGACATCCTCGGTAACCCTCGCCCCAGGCGAAGAGCGCTTCTACCTGCGTCTCAACAGCGTCCGCGAAGGGGAATACTCCTCCTCCATCCTGATTACCGCCGACGGATACCGCGACGACAACTATTCGGTCGAGGGTGTGGTCTCCGCAGCCGCCGCGACCTTCGTCGAGGACTTCGAGCCGAAACCCTCCGCCTCGACCTACGGCAAAATAACCTATGAAGGCTCCGCCTGCACCTGGGACATGGAGGGCGTCTATATCGCTGCCTCCGGCGACCCCTGCCATACCGGCAGCCAGGCCGCGCGCCTCAACAAAGCCAACAACACCCGCCAGATGACCATGCTTCAGAACAAGACCCGCGGAATCGGCTCCGTGGCCTTCTGGGGCAGGGTATGGAGCGGCGACACCAACGACGTCACTATCGCCGTCTCCGTCAGCTCCGACGGCGGCGCGACCTGGACCGAAGCCGGACGCGTCGACATCCTCCACACAACCCCCTCCAACGAATACCGCGAGTACCGCCTCCCGGTCAACCTCGCGGGAGACCAGGGACGCGTCAAACTTGAAGCCGTCGCCGGAGGGCGCTGCATGATCGACGACCTCTCGATCACCGACTACGACCCCGCCTCCATCGACGAGCGCCTCGCCGACTCCACCGCCGAATACCATACCTGGGACGCGTATGCCCGCGACGGCCTCCTGACGATTGAAAACGAGGCCCCAGCCGACAACCTCTTCTCCGTCTACACCATTGACGGCGCCCTCCTGTTCTCCGGCCACCTCCCCGCCGGGACGACCACCCTCCCCGCCTCCCTCACCGGCCGCGGCCTCCTGATTGTCTCCGTCCGCGACTTCGCCCGCCGGGTCCTCCTCCGCTAAACTGCTAAGCAATAAACCTAATTTGCGAAAAAAGCCGCCATTGAGCGGCTTTTTCGCAAATTATAGCTAACTTTGTAGGGTAAAGCCCCCTTTCGGGCCGAATAAGACTTATGGGAAAAATCTTATGCGCGGGACTGACCGTCGCCCTCGCCCTGGCGGGGTGCGCCGGTAACAAATCCTCCGAGGCAAAAGCCTCGGAAAGCGCCCAAGCGCCCGCCGCCCCCGCGATTCCCGCCCCCGATGCCGACTCCCTCTACGCCTTCGTAGGGGAACAGGTAGCCCTCGGGCCCCGCGTCCCCGGCTCGGAAGCCGCCGCCCGGTGCGCCTCCCTCTTCGAGCGCCGGCTCTCCGCCTTCGGGGCTGACACCGTCATAACCCACGAGGCCCCCGTGACCTTCCACAACGGCTCCCGCGCCGTCGCCCGCAACATCCTCGGCCGCTTCAACCCCGAAGCCCGCAAGCGCGTTCTCCTCCTGGCCCATTACGACTCCCGTCCCTGGGCCGACCAGGACCCCGATCCCGCCAACCACAGCAAACCCATCGACGGGGCTAACGACGGGGCCTCCGGCGCCGCCGTGCTCCTCGAAATCGCCCGCATGCTCAGCACGCAGGCTCCCGACTCCCTCGGGGTCGACCTCCTCTTCGTCGACGCGGAGGACTCCGGCTACAGCGGCTACGGCGACGAGGACTCCGAGCTCTCCTGGTGCCTCGGCACCCAGGCGTGGGTCAAGGAGATGCCCTACACCGCCGCTGACCGGCCCCGCTTCGCGATCCTCCTCGACATGGTAGGGGGCCGCGACGCCCGTTTCCACCGCGAATACTTCTCCGACCGCCTCGCCCGCGGAGTGGTCGACAAGGTATGGGCCGCAGCCGCCCGCGCCGGTCTGGCCGACCGCTTCCCCAACTCCCGCGGCGGCTCCGTGGTCGACGACCATATCCACATCAATTCCGCCGGAATCCCATGCGCCGACATCATCGAGTCCGCGAACCCCGAAACCGGCTCTTTCAACCCGACCTGGCACACCATGGCCGACAACATCTCGAACATCGACCGCGAGACCCTCAGAGCGGTCGCGCAGGTTGTCGCCGAAGTGCTGTATAACGAATAACGCAATGACTATCAACGAACGACAGGACCAGATTATCGACGACCTCGAACCGCTCGACGACTGGATGGACAGATACGCCTACATCATCGACCTCGGAAACCAGCTCCCCCCGCTCGACGAGAAATACCGCACCCCGCAGAACCTCATCGAAGGGTGCCAGAGCCGCGTATGGCTCAACGCCGAGATGACCCCCGACGGCAAGCTCGTCTTCTCAGCCGACTCCGACGCCCTGATTGTCAAAGGGATAATATCAATGCTTGTCGACATCCTCTCGGGCCATACCCCTCAGGAGATTCTCGACGCCGACCTCTACTTCATCGACCGCATCGGCCTCTCCGAGCACCTCTCCCCGACCCGCTCCAACGGCCTCCTCGCGATGCTCAAGCAAATCAAATCCTACGCCCTCGCCTTCTCCCAGCATCCTAAACCCTAAAAACCGATAAACCAATGTTCGCAAGCCATCCCAAGGGACTGATTCCCGCCGCCCTGAGCAACATGGGCGAGCGTTTCGGCTACTACATCATGAACGCCGTGCTCGTCCTCTTCCTCTGCTCCAAGTTCGGCCTCTCCGAGGAGACGAGCACCCTGATTTACTCCGTCTTTTACGCCGGAATCTACGTCCTGAGCCTCGTCGGCGGCTATATCGCCGACAAAACCCAGAACTACAAGCGCACGATTATCCAGGGCCTCTGCATCATGACCCTCGGATACATCGTCCTCTCGGTTCCCGTGCTCGCCACCCCCGACAACACCGCCTGGCTCCTGGCACTCACCTGCGCCGCCCTATTCTTCATCGCCTTCGGCAACGGCCTCTTCAAAGGTAACCTCCAGGCGATTGTGGGCCAGCTCTACGACAATCCCCGCTACGCCGCGCAGCGCGACTCAGGCTTCCAGATTTTCTACGTCTTCATCAATATCGGCGGACTGATCGCCCCCTTCGTGGCCCCGATGCTCCGCTCCTGGTGGCTTGACGTGAACGGGATGGTCTACAACGCGCAGTTCCCCGCGATGTGCCACCAGTTCCTCTCCGTGACCGACTCCGACAACCTACAGAACATCAACGAGCTGATGGCAATGGCGACCTCCGTAGGCTCCCAGGCCGGCGACAACCTCCGCGAGTTCTGCACCCAGTACCTCAACGTATTCAACACCGGCGTCCACTACTCCTTCATCGCCTCAGTGGCAGCCATGCTGATTTCCCTCTGCATCTTCGTGGCAACGAAGAACGGGCTCCCCAACCCGCCCAAGAAGGAAGCCGCCCAGGCCGTCAAGTACACCCCCGAGGAAAAGGCGCGGATGGCAAAGGAAATCAAGCAGCGCATGTACGCCCTCTTCGCCGTGCTCGGCATTGCGATTTTCTTCTGGTTCTCGTTCCACCAGAACGGCACCTCGATGTCGCTCTTCGCCCGCGACTTCGTTGACACCTCCGCGATCGCGCCCGAAATATGGCAGGCCGTCAACCCCTTCTTCGTGATTGTCCTGACCCCCGTCATAATGTTCATCTTCGGCAGCCTTGCCGCCAAGGGTAAGGAAATCTCTACCCCGCGCAAAATCGCGATCGGCATGGGGCTCGCCGGCATCGCCTACCTCTTCCTGACGGTCTTCTCGCTCAGCGAAGGGTACCCCTCCGGCACCGAGTACCGCGCCCTCGAGGCCTCCGGCGCCGCCGTCGCGAAAGCCGGATGGTGGGTCCTCATCCTCTACTACTTCTTCATGACCGTCGCCGAGCTCTTCATCTCCCCCCTCGGCCTCTCCTTCGTCTCGAAGGTAGCCCCCAAGCACCTGCAGGGTCTCTGCCAGGGTCTCTGGCTCGGCGCTACCGCCGTCGGCAACCTGATGCTCTGGATCGGCCCGCTGATTTACAATAAATACCCCATCTGGGTAGCCTGGGCCGTCTTCCTCGCCGTCTGCCTCATCTCCATGGGCGTCATGTTCGCCATGGTGAAATGGCTTGAGCGCGTCACCGCCGACTAACAGTGGCGAGCCGTAAGGCGAGCTTCCCAAATCTCCCATCCCTCCCAAATCTCCCATTCTTCCCAAAACTCCCATCCCTCCCATCCCCTCCCTGAAATGGCAAAGAAAGTCGCGGAAACCCCGCTGATGAAGCAATATACCGAAATGAAACAGAAGCACCCCGACGCGGTGCTTCTGTTTCGCGTTGGAGACTTCTACGAAACCTTCTGCGACGACGCCATAACCGCCTCCGAAATCCTCGGAATAACCCTGACGCGCCGCGCAAACGGCTCCGCCTCCTCCATCGAGCTGGCCGGATTCCCCCACCACGCCCTCGACACATACCTCCCCCGCCTGATACGCGCCGGAAAGCGCGTCGCCATCTGCGAGCAGCTCGAAGACCCCAAGACCGTCAAGAACAAGCTCGTAAAACGCGGCATCACGGAGCTTGTGACCCCCGGCGTGGCCCTCAACGACAACGTCCTCTCCCACCGCGAGAACAACTTCCTCGCCGCAGTCCACTTCTCGAAAGATACCGTCGGAGTCTCCTTCCTCGACATCTCGACCGGCGAGTTCCTCGCCGGGGAAGGCCCCGCGCAGTACGTCGAAAAGCTCCTCGGCAACTTCGCCCCGAAAGAGGTGCTCGTCGAGCGAGGCAAGCGCCAGCGCCTCGAGGAAGCGTTCCAGACCCGCTACCTGGCCTTCGAGCTTGACGACTGGATTTTCACCGACCAGGCTGCCAACGACCGCCTCCTCAAGCAGTTCCAGACCGCCTCGCTCAAAGGGTTCGGCCTCGGGAAGATGCCCGCCGCTGTTACCGCCGCCGGAGCCATACTCCACTACCTCGACATAACGAAGCATACCCGCATCGGCCACATCACCCGCCTCTCCCGCATCGAGGAGGAGCAGTTCGTGCGCCTCGACCGCTTCACGGCCCGCAACCTCGAGCTCCTGCAGCCCCTCTCCGACGACGGCAAGAGCCTCCTCGACGTTATCGACCGCACCGTCAGCCCGATGGGGGCCCGCATGCTCCGCCGCTGGGTCTCCTTCCCCCTGAAAGACCCCGCGGCCATAAACCGCCGCCTCGACGCCGTGGAGTTCTTCTTCAAGGTGCCCGACACCCGCGACTCCCTCCGCGAGCTCCTCGAACAGGTAGGCGACCTCGAACGCCTGATTTCCAAGGTCTCCGTCGGTCGCGTCACCCCCCGCGAGGTACTCCAGATCCGCCGCTCCCTCGAAGCCGCGGCCGCCGTCAAGCAGCTCCTCGAGACTACCGGCTCGGAACCGCTGAGGATGATGGCCGAACAGCTCAACCCCTGCCCGGCCCTCGCGCGACGCATCGCCGACACCATCGCCGAGGACGCTCCCAACGCCCTCAACCGCGGCACGGCCGTGATAAAGCACGGAGTCGACCCCGAACTCGACGAGCTGCGCGACATTTCGACCCACGGCAAAGAAACCCTTCTCGCGATCCAGCGCCGCGAGAGCGAGGCCACCGGAATACCCTCCCTCAAAGTCGGGTACAACAACGTCTTCGGCTACTACATCGAGGTCACGAACACCCACAAGGAGAAAGTGCCCCCCCAGTGGGTGCGCAAGCAGACCCTCGTCAACGCCGAGCGCTACATAACCCAGGAACTCAAGGAATACGAGGAGAAAATCCTTACCGCCGAGGAGCGCATCGCGATTATCGAGACGCGCCTCTACACCGAGCTGGTCAACCACCTCGCCGAATACGTCGCCGCCATACAGCTCGACGCCCGCGTCCTGGCGCGCCTCGACTGCCACATATCCCTTACCCGCGTCGCCGCCGAGAACCGCTACAACCGCCCGGTTGTCGACGACTCCCTCCTCCTCGACCTCCGCGGCGCGCGCCACCCCGTAATCGAAAAGGAGCTGCCCATCGGCACCCCCTACATCGCCAACGACATCCTCCTCGAAAACGACGACACCCAGGTAATGATGATTACCGGCCCCAACATGGCCGGTAAGTCAGCGCTGCTGCGCTCCGTTGCCCTGAACGTCCTCCTGGCGCAAATCGGTTCCTTCGTCGCCGCCGACTCCGCCCGCATCGGGGTGGTAGATAAGATATTCACCCGTGTCGGGGCCTCCGACAACATTTCCCTCGGCGAGTCGACCTTCATGGTAGAGATGAACGAGGCGGCCTCGATTCTCAACAACATGAGCCGCCGCTCCCTCATCCTCTTCGACGAACTCGGCCGCGGAACCTCCACCTACGACGGAATCTCCATCGCCCGCGCCATCGTCGAATATCTCAGCGACTCACCCGAGCGCCCCAAAACCCTCTTCGCGACCCACTACCACGAGCTCAACGAGATGGAGGAGGATTTCCCCGGGGTGCGCAACTTCAACGTCTCCGTAAAGGAAATCGACGGCAAGGTGGTATTCATGCGCAAGCTCGCCCGCGGCGGTTCCGAGCACAGCTTCGGCATCCACGTCGCCCGCCTCGCCGGGATGCCCCGCCCCATCCTCGACCGCGCGACCGAAATCCTCCACGCCCTCGAATCCCAGGCCGCCCATCCCTCCCAATCCCCCCAGTCTTCCCAAATCTCCCACCCCTCCCATAATTCTCAACCCTCCCAGTCCCCTTCCGAAGGCTACCAGATGAGCTTCTTCCAGCTCGACGACCCCGTCCTGGCCCAAATCCGCGACGAGCTCCTCGGCCTCGACATAGACAACCTCTCCCCCCTCCAGGCCCTCAACAAGCTCTCGACCCTCCGCGGCATCCTTACCGGCAAATAAACTCCCTCCCCTATGGACAACATGACCCTCCACATACTCGGCTGCGGCTCCGCGACCCCCTCGCTCCGACATCTCCCCGCCTGCCAGGTAATCGAATACCGCGGCCGGCTGATGATGATCGACTGCGGAGAGGGCGCCCAGCTCTCCCTGCGCCGCTACGGCCTGAATATGAACCGCCTGACCGACATCTTCATCTCCCACCTCCACGGCGACCACTGCCTCGGCCTCGTCGGACTCCTCTCCACCCTCTCCCTCCAGCAGACCGGCGGAACCCTTACCGTCCACACTTTCCCCGAGGGCGCGCGCATGTTCCGCCAGATGGTCTCCTTCTTCGCCCCATACCTCTCCTACAACCTCCTCTTCAACGAAATATCTCCCAAGGGGTGCGAGATAATCCTTGACGACAACGCTCTGACCGTCAAAACCTTCCCCCTGCGCCACCGCATACCCTGCGTCGGTTTCCGCTTCGACGAGAAACCCAAGGAGCGCCATCTCCGCGGCGACGTCGCCAACTTCTACGGCATACCCCCCTATATGCGCCGCGCGATCAAGCAGGGAGCCGACTTCACCCGCCCCGACGGCACCGTCGTACCCAACGACCGCCTGACCCTCCCCGCCGACCCATCCCTAAGCTACGCCTACTGCTCCGACACCCTCTACTTCCCCTCCCTCGCCGACGACGTACGCGACGTGACCCTCCTCTACCACGAGGCAACCTATGCCGACGACAACCTCGCCAAAGCCGCCGAGCGATTCCATTCCACCGCCTCGCAGGCCGCCCGCATAGCCCTCGCCGCCAACGCCGGGACCCTCCTCCTCGGCCACTTCTCCAAATCCTACAACAACGAAGACCGCCACCTCGCCGAAGCCGCCGCCATCTTCCCCCGTACCCTCCTGGCCAATGAGGGTCTCGCCCTTCCCCTGGCCTCCGAGCTGGATTAAGGTTTAGGCCCGGCTTGTCCCCGAATGTCGGGTGGAGCGAGCCGAAGGCGAGCGGCCTCCCATCTCTCCCAAATCTCCCAGTCCTCCCATCCCCTTTCCCGATGCCAACCGAAGAAGAAGACATAAAATATATGCGCCTCGCCCTCGACGAGGCCAGGCGCGGAGCCGCCCTCGGGGAAGTCCCCGTCGGGGCAGTTATCGTTTGCAAAGGGCAGATTGTCGGCCGCGGCCATAACCTGACCGAGACCCTCAACGACGTTACCGCCCATGCCGAAATCCAGGCAATAACCGCCGCCGCAGGAACCCTCGGCGGAAAATACCTCACCGACTGCACCCTGTATGTAACCGTCGAGCCCTGCCTGATGTGCGCCGGCGCGATTGCCTGGGCGCAGATCCGCCGCCTCGTAATCGGGGCCCCCGACCCCAAGCGGGGCTACGCATGCCAGGTATCCCGCACCCCCTTCCATCCCCGCTGCGAAGTCATCACCGGCCTCCTCGCCCCCGAATGTTCCGCCCTCATGACCTCCTTCTTCTCCTCCCGCCGCTAACCCGTCAGGGGATATCGATCAGCTTGTGGGTCTGGAGGGAGAGGCGCCAGCGGGGATTGGATTTGATGTAGGCGACGCAGGAGGCAAGGATAGCGGCATTGCGGGAGGGGTCGCCGGTGTCGCAGGGCTGCAGGAAGCGGTGGCGCGCCGCGAAGCCGTCCAGGCCGGCGAAAGCCTCGCCGGCGGGGCGACCCTCGGCGTCTAACCCCTGAAACACGACCTTTAGCTCGTCAGCCTCGCGGAGCGCCAACGGAGCCCCCTTCGGCGAACAGGTAACCCAGTCGACCCCCGCGGGAAGCGCCCCGGTGCCGTTGGTCTCGACCTGCACGAAAAAGCCGGCCCCGTGAAGCCCGTCGACAAGCTCTTCCGTCAGTTGAAGCGACGGCTCACCCCCCGTGATAACGACATGCCGCGCCGGAAAACCCGCGGCGGCCTCGACAATCTCCCCGACGCTCATCCCGCGCCCGTCAAAATGGTCGGTATCGCAGAACGGGCAGCGCAGGTTGCATCCGCTCAGCCTGACGAACACCGCCGGAGTCCCCGTAAAGAACCCCTCCCCCTGCAACGAATAAAATATCTCGTTTACCTTCATATCAGAAATCAAACGCTGCCTCGTCGGTAGTGTAAACCGCGGTGTTCCCGTCGCTCTCCTGTACCTTGGCCATATAGCATTGCGGCACCTGCTCGGTAATCCACCGCGCGATATTCTCCGCGGTCGGGTTGAAGGGGAGCACATCGTTAAGGTGACGGTGGTCCAGCGCGCCGTGGATGCGCTCCTTGATAGCGGTGAAGTCGCAGACCATCCCGTCGGCGTTCAGTTCCGCCGCGCGGCAATAGACCGTCACGACCCAGTTGTGGCCGTGGACATTAGAGCACTTGCTCTCGTAGGAGAGCTTCAGCGAGTGGCTCCCCGCGATTTCCATTCTTTTCTTCACATAGTACATAGCCGCGAAGTTACAACTTTTTCCAAAACTATCGGTCGCCGGGATCCCGTTCGCGCGGCACTGCGACATACCCCCCTTCTCCGGGAAGAAGGAGGTAAACCGTCCGCGCGCCGTCCGCGTCCATCGCCATAAAGCGCTCCGAAGGGGGCGCCCCGTAGGTCCCCGCCTCGATCGGCTCCGCCCCCTCGGGAAGCGAACTCAGGGTATCTCTCCGCGAGGGGAGAATCAGGAACCGCGGCTTCTTGTAATAGTCCGCGATTACCTGGTGTAGATAATAGTCGTCCGCGTCGAGAGTCCTGACGCGCCGGAGAGTGTACCAAGGCTGCCCGCTCTCCTTCGGGAGGTCGGCGACGACGACCCCGTCGTCGCTCGCGGCAAGCGCTTGCCGCGCCTGGCGTTCCGCGGCAGCCATCCGCGCCACCGCCGGAATCGGCGCGGCGGCGAAAAACAGCGCCGCCACCGCCAGTACCCAGCATAAACCCCGGTAAACAGCGCTCCGGCGCGGCCTGTCGGGTGGAGCGAGCTTCAGCGAGCGGCTCCAGAGCAGCAGCGCGACGAGTGCGAAGGTCTGCGAGAACCATCCGCTGCGCCCGATAATCCCCCCTACCGCGCAGAACAGCAGCGACCCGGCCGAAGCCGCAAGCCAGAATCCCCACCAGCCCCTGACCGCGACCTTCATCCAGGCTCTCCAGCGCCCCCAAAAGAGCAAGCCCCCGAAGAGCGCCGCCGCCAAGAGGGTCAGCGGTGCGGAACAGGCGACAAGTTCCCACATCGGCGCGTCGGCCACCCGGTCGGCGGTCGCCCTCCCCCATATCCCCGGCGAACAGAAAGCCATCGCGACCCCGGCGGCAAACGCCGCGACAGGCCACTTTGCCAGCCCCCTGTTCCAATACAGCAGCCATATCGCCGCCACTAACATCGGCGCCCCCATCGACTCGTGGAAGCCCCCCGCGACAACCGAGAAAGCCAGTACAAGCCCCCGCCCCGATTTCCCCTTGACCGACGGATAACGCTGCCACAGATAGACAAACAGCAGCCCCGCGCATGCCGCTACGGGGTAGTTGAAGTTGAAGTCAACGGTAAACATAAGGTCCCACCACGGATACGCCACCGCGATATACGCCAGCGCGGCGCACGCCGCCAGCACCCTTCCGCGCCACGCGTCCCCCAACCGCAGCACTAACGCCATCATCCCCCAGGTCGCGGCCCCCATCACCAGCGCCGTCAGCCATTTCGGAAGGAACGTCAGCGACAGCATCGCGAACAGGTTCGCCAGCCGCCCGTTGGAGTGCAGCCAGTGGAACGGGAACCAGCGCCACAGCCGCTCGAGCGGCCAGGGGCCGTCGAACCCGTCGACGGTTCGGAACGCGCCCATATACCCGTAATCGTCCCCCGTCAGCGGAAACAGGAGATAGAGCACAAGGAACAACAGCGCCAGGAGGGCCGTCAGAAGCGCGGCCGGGTTCAGCCGCCTCATTCGTCCAGGAGGTCGGGCCGCAGGGCGCGGGTGCGGGCAAGCGACTGCTCGTGGCGCCATTCGGCGATTTTGGCCTCGTGGCCAGAAAGGAGTATGTCAGGCACGCGCCACCCCTTGTATTCCGCCGGCCGCGTGTAGTCGGGAGCCGACAGCAGATGGTCCTGGAAAGAGTCCGAGAGGGCGCTCTGCTCGTCGCCGATCGCGCCCGGAATCAGGCGCACCAGCGCGTCGGAGATAATGATCGCCGGAAGCTCACCCCCCGTCAGCACATAATCCCCGACAGATATTTCCTTGGTAATCAGATGTTCCCTTACCCGGTAGTCGACCCCCTTGTAGTGGCCGCAGAGGATTATGATATTGTTCAGCAGCGACATGCGGTTGGCCATCGGCTGGTCGAACCGCTCCCCGTCGGGCGACGTGAAAATCACCTCGTCGTAATCCCTCTCGGCCTTCAAAGCGCTGATGCAGCGGTCAATCGGCTCTACCTGCATCACCATTCCCGCCTCACCCCCGAAAGGGTAGTCGTCGACCTTGCGGTGCTTGTTGGTCGAATAGTCGCGGAGGTTATGGATATGGAACTCCACCAGCCCCTTCGTCTGCGCCCGTTTCAGAATCGAGCAGTCGAGCGGCGAGTCAAACATCTCCGGCAGAACCGTCAGTATATCAATTCTCATCTCTATCTATTCTGTTTCGTTTTTAACGGTGTAGGGACGCGGCGTGCCGCGTCATATCTGGTTATCCGTCCTCCTGAACCTTATCTGAGCAGTTCCGCCTGATGGAGTATCTGCAGCGCGAGCTGGTCCCGGTAGATATTTCCTCCCGCGCAGTAGCGGCCCGTCTCCTCCGCCGGGGCGTGGAGCGAGAAGTCGGCCAAAGTGACGGGGTAACCTACAGCGTCGTTCCAGACAATCAGCCTCCCCGACATGCCCCCGTCACCCGTCAGCAGGAGCGCTTCCGAGTGGTGGTCCCGCAGGTATTCGTATTCGAGCCGTTCCATCGCCGCCCCGTCGCGGAGCCGCGATACCTCCTCCTCAGCGACAACCCGCGGCCCCACGGGGAGCGTGCGCGTCAGATGTGGGAACCGCTCCAAAATCATCTCCTCCGCCGCCTCCAGCATCCGGTAGACAGCCGTACCCTTCTCCACGAGCGTCGCTTCCGAGTAAGCATCCTCCTCGATTACCTGCTGCCAGGCCCAGGCCGAGGTCTGCGGCGAGCGAGTGGCGTTTTCCGGCACCCACGGCCTCAGCGCCGTCATGACGGCGAACACCCCGAATCCAGGCGCGATGTCGTAGCGGTCGAGCTGCGCGCGGAGCCACGGGTCAAGCCCCGTCGCGATTTCCATCGTCTCTCCCGAGGTCGGGAGCGTGAAGGTAACGGCCTCGCCGGGGCCGTTAAGCCCTTTCCCAGCGGGGAAATACAGCGGAGCGGAGACGCGTCGCAGGCCGAACTCTTCGGCCAGCCGCGGTTCGAGGAAGCGCTTCACCTCGGTAAGCGCTATTTCAGCGGTTTCGCGCAACAGGCGGGGAGTGTACATAAGGGTTTAAGGTTTAGGCTCGGCTTACGCCTCGCCACGGTGAAAAGTTAAAGGTGAAGGGAATACCGGGGCCGCGGCCCGAATGGGTTCTGGTCCCGGTGTGAGGGGCCGCGGCCCTGAAGCCGCCTTAGAAGCGGAAAAGCACCCCGACGCGCCCCCGGATCCCCTGGTCGGGAATCCCGAAAGGCTCCATCGAGCGGTTGTCGAGCAGGTTCTCCCCCTCGACAAACACCCGCAGCGGCTTCAGGACCTCGTAGGAGACCTCCGCCTCCAGGTTGTCGTAGTCGCGCAGGTTCGCGTAATAGACCTCCGCGCCGTCGAAGCAGGCCATAGTGCGGTCCATCCGCCGCGAGTAGCCGAGCTTGATTTCCAGCTTCTCAACGGGCTTTACCGAAACCTCCGCCCCGAGGCGCTGGCGGGAACGGTCGCGCCACTGGTACCAGTCTCCACGCGGGCCCTCGCTGCAGACAGCCTCGAAGCCGACTGCCAGCCCGACAATCGAGCGGTACTGCCAGCTCAAGCGCGCCCCGGCCTTGACTGACCGAAGGTCAAACGCGCCCCAGACCGGCAGCTCCCGCGCGTAAAGGGGCATCAGCCAGTTGTTTGCCGCCGCGTATGCTGCGCCGACCTCCACCGCGAAGCCCCGGAAAGGCCCGACGCGGAATTTCAGCTCCCCTTCAAAGGGAATGTGGCTCATACCGTAAGAGACATACGGGCTGAAACAGGGGGCCTCGCGGTAAAGCTCTGCGAGAGGGTTCAGGTGCTCCCCGCCCCCGAGGCGCAGAGCGATGCCGAGCCAGCTCTCCGGGTTGTAGCCCGCCAGGATGTCCGGCGCGACGTGTACCTTCTTCCCGGCGTTGAAGGAGAAATCGGCCCGGACCCCGACGCGGGCCGTTACCGTCCCGTTGTCGAAAACCCAGTGGGGGCGCAGGGCGATATACCCCTGCGTCTTCCCCTTACCCTTTATTTCTCCGAAATGGTTGAAGTTCAGGAAGCTGCCGCTTATGTCGACTCCGGCGGAGGAATGGCTGTCAATCTCCTGCAGGGCGTTCCCCCCTAAGGAGAACCCGTGCTGGCGCATCGGCTGCAGGTCCTCCGCGGCGGCGCGTCCGAAATTGAACAGGCGGTAGTCGCCCCGGAAGCCGTAGCGAAGCCCTTTCTCTTCGGACTCCCCCTCCCATTTCGCCCCGAAACGCCAGTCAACGGCGTTGCGCGACGGGTCGAGAAGCTCCTCCGGGTGGTTGACGCGGGAGAAGAGGAAACGGGTGTCGAGCGAGAGCTTACCCCCGTCGAAGCGGTGGGAGAATCCCGCCCTGGCTCCGGCCTCTGCGCGCTTTACCGCGACCTTCTCGTCGAAGAGGTCGCTCCGGCGCTTGTAGTCGGTATATCTCCCCTCGATTCCGAAATCCAGCAGGGTGCGCCCGGTGCTGACGGCCCGGTAGCCCGCCTCAAGCTCCCCGTTCTTCTCCGTCGCGTAGGCTCCCTTGACGTAGCCCCGCCAGGGGGATTGTTCGACGGCAGCTCCCGTATATGCCGGCTCGTAGGGTGAGAGCATCGGCGTGAGGGCGCTCCATTGCGTGAAGTCCCTGAACGACAGTTCCACGGGGCGCAGGTCGGGCCGCTGGAGGCTGGGATATATGTTCAGGCGCGTCGCCGCCCGAAGCTCGGGCACGATCTCGCGCTCTATCGTGATTTCCTTTTCAAGCTCCTCTCCGTTGGCCAGGAGCGGGAGCAGTATGGCTAATAATGCGGTCTTTTTCATTTTGAGGCGGAAGAGGTCAGACGGCTGTCAATCATTTCAAATATGTCGGGTTCGCTTCCGGGATAGTTGCCGCGGAGCGAGCGCAGGTAGGCGTCGGCCTGGTAGTCGTCCCCCTTGGCGCGCTGTATGTCGCTCAGGAGGATGAAGCCGCGGGCCAGCCAGTAGTCGTGCGGCGGATTGGCGTCAATCAGCTCGTTGACCTCCCGCAGAGCCTTCTCGGTCTGCCCCTTGTCGAAATGGCGCTGCGCACGGTAGTAGGCCGCCTTCGCGCCGTAGAGGTCCCCCATATCGGCCGCGAGGTCGTCCCAGATTTCAGCCGCCTCGCCGTCGTGACCCAGGGCGCTGAGCGCCATGGCCTTGTCGAACGACGCCTCCCGCTTCTCGGCCGACCCTACCGACGACGACGCGAGAACCCTTCCGGCGGTCTCGACGACATCCTCGCTGAGGCCGAGAGTGTGGCTTACCCTCAGCATGCCCATTCGGGCCGCGTTTATGTAGGCCGCGTCGGAGGCCTTCGCCTCAAGCTGCCGGTAGCTGCGAAGCGCCGATTCGGGGTCGCCCCCCTGAAGCTCCGCCTCGGCCTTGATCAGCAGCGCGCGGACCGCCTCCGGCGAGTCGGGGAACTGCTCGGCAAGCTCCGTGGCGCGGGCGAGCGCGTCGCCCCGCCGACCATCCTCCAGAGCCTTCTCGGCGCTGATGAGCGTCAGCCGGGCTACCTCTCCCTGCTCCATCTTCGGAGCGTCGGGTACCGACCCTAAGAAGGAAACATACTCCTGGATTCTCCCGTCGTCGGCGTAAATCATCTTCAGGTCGTCGGCCGCGGCGCGGGCCTCCTCCGAGGTCGGATAGCTGGAAATCACCCGCTTGTAGGCCGCGACAGCCTCTCCGCGCCGCCCGGTGTTGAGGTAGGAAATCGCGAGAAGCAGTTGCCCCTGCCTCCCCTGCGCCGTCTGCGGATAGCGCTCCGCGAGCCGCCGGTAAGCCGCTATGGCGCTCTCGGTGTCCCCCGTTTCGGCGTGGCTCTGCCCGATTTCGAGAAGGGCGGAAGGCATGAGCGCCGAGTTGGGGAAACGCCGCGTCATCTCCGTCAGGGTCGAAATCTTACCCGCGTGGTCGCGGCGCAGTCCCTTCATAAGCCCCTGCTGGTACATCGGGTAGTCACCCGTCGCGGGGTCAAGCTCGTAGGCCCGCAGATACGTCGCGTCGGCGGTCGCAAAATCCCCGGCGTAATACTCGCAGTCGGCCACGCGGTTGAGCGCGTCGGCCCGCTGCTCCCGGTTGCCGCTATCCTTCGAGCTGATTTCCAGGTATTTCTCAAAATCCTGCTTCGCAGCCGGAAACTCCTTCAGCCCGAAGCGGGCGTAACCGAGGTCGTAGTAAGCCAGCGCCCGGTTGACAGCCGTCCGGCGGTCGGACCTGAGGTAGCCGTTAAACGACTCCGCGGCCTCCCGGTAACGGCCCAGGCGGTAGAGCGCCTGCCCTTCCCAGAGCCGCGCCTCCGCAGCGAGCGCCCCGTTATAGCGCCCCATGGAAGCCGCCTCCCGCAGCCGGGGAAGCGCCTTCGCCGCGTCACCTTGCCGCAACTCCCTCGCTCCGAGGTTGTAGAGCACAGTCTGCTTCGCCCGCAGAATCTCCTCGCCAGGTTTCGGGATACGGTTGATGGCAGCGAGCGCCGCCGCATAGTTGTTGTCCGTCACATACCCGTTGACTACATATTTCTGCACCTCCGCGGCCCGTCGCGACCCGGGGAAGCGTTTCAGGAAATCTTCAAAAAGCCCTACCGTGCTACCGAAGGGAACGCGCCCCCCGGAAGCCTTCGCCATGGCGTAGTCGTAGTGCGCGGTCTCCGACAGCTCCGGGCTGAAGTCCATCCGGCACGCGCGGTCCAACAGCACCGACGCCGCCGAATAGTCCCCCTCCCTCATGTACGCCTCGCCGGAGTACACCAGGGCGCTCTGCCCCATCTCGCTGTCAAGCTCCGTGGCCGGGGCCAGCCGCTCGACCGCGCGCCGGTAGTCGCCGTTATGGAAGTCATTGCCCCCCAAGACATACAGCGCCGATGCCTTCGGCCTGTCGGTTTCTTTCGCATAGACAGCCAGCTCCTTGACAGCCTCCCGGCGGTCACCCATGCCGTAAAGCGCCTCGCCGAGTACCCGGCGCGTCTCAGCCCGGTACTCTTCCGGGCAGGAGCCCCCATTCAGCAGCCCCCGCGTCTCGCGGGCAGCCGCGGAGTAATCGCCGGTCATGAGCAGCGACTGCGCGAGGTAATAACCCGCGTCGGCTGTGGGGGTGCCCGGCGCGCGCCTGACACCCGAAAGAATCCTGACGGCCTCCCGGTAGTCCCCCTCGGCGTAAGCGATATATCCCTGGTAGAAACGGGCTTCCGAACCGTAGCGGCCCGTCCCCTCCAACTCCCGGTAGCTCCTCGAAGCGGCCCCGTACTCCCCGGTTTTCAGCAGGCAGTAGGCACGGCGGTAAAGATAATCCTCGGCCCGGTCAGCGTCGAGAGCCTCAGGCGCGACAGCCCCGTAGCGCTTCAGCGCCAGGGGGTAGTCACCACGGTCATACGCCGCGTCGGCGTATTCCAGGAGCGCCACCTGCCGCAGCGGCGACGCCGGAAAATCGAAAAGGAAGCCACGCAGAAGCGCGTCGACATCCCCCGCGCCCGTCTCGCGGGCCGAGGGGAGGCGCAGCGCCTCCTGGATTGCCTCCCACCGGCAGCGCTCCACAGCCGGGACGACCGGATCGCTCCCCGCCGCCATAATCGGCGCCGCCGAAGCCGCCGCGTATATCAATAGTTTCTTTAAACTCATTTCTATAATGTAAATATACCCGCGAAAATAGCAAAAATCCCCCTCCCGCGCAATATCGAGCCCCTCATTGCCGTTATCGTTAAGAATAACCGTGCGGAATCCATCCGCCGCAACCTTAAAACTTAAAGACTCTCCCCATGATTGATTTCCTCAATCAGCTCGACACACAGATATTCCTGACTTTCAACGGACTGCACAGCGATTTCTTCGACTCGTTCATGAAGCTCTTCACAGGCCGCTTCATCTGGATTCCGATGTATGTCGCCATCGCCGCCCTCATACTCAGCGTGTGCCGCTGGCAGAAGGCCCTCGTCTACATTCTCGCCATCGGGGCGGCCATCGCCCTGACCGACCAGACCTGCGCGACCTTCATACGCCCCGCGGTCGAGCGCCTGCGCCCGTCGAACCCCGAAAACCCCCTCTCACAGCTCGTCTATACCGTCGGAGGCTACCGCGGAGGTAGCTACGGGTTCCCCTCCTGCCATTCAGCCAACTCCTTCGCCCTCGCCGTGTTCGTCTGCTGCCTGTTCCCCCGCAAGCGCATAACCCTCTTCATCCTCGCCTGGGCAGCCCTTAACTCATATACCCGCCTCTACCTCGGCGTGCATTACCCCGGCGACCTCCTCGTCGGCGCGGTCATCGGCTCCGCCTACGGCGCGCTCTGCTACCTCGCCGCCTCCCGCGTCGCACCCCTTCCCCGCGCCGAGCGCATCGCCCGCACCCATACCCCCCTCGTCTCCATCCCCTACATCGGCCTGAACCACAAATCTGAGACCATCAACGCTTCTTCCGGGGCCTCGTTGCTGTCAGTCAAAAACTTCTCCATTCCCGCCTCGATGTTCCCCTTCGCCGTCTGCGCCGCGACCCTCCTCGTAATAATCCTCAATTCCCTCTGAAAAACCGCTTCCAGCGGTTTAAAAGGTTTAGGGTTTAAGGGTTATGGTTTAGAAGATACCGGCGGTTCCGCCATCCGAAAGTGTCTCCGTTCAGTGGAGCGAGCGTAAGCGAGCGGCCTCCCCTGTTTTTCCTAAACCTTTAACGGGGCCTAAACTCCCAAAACAACCATAATTATAACCGCCGGATCGGGAGAGTCGGCCTGGAAAACCCTGTACCCCCTCCCCCCGATTGAAATCTCGCTGTCCTTTGTCCCGCGCCCCAGCGGAATCTCCGCCGGCAGCGGAATCTCCGACAGCCGCAGCGACGGGTCCAGCGCGGCCTTGTAAGCCGCCTCCTTGATTGTCCAGGCCCAGAAAAGCATCGCCTCGGAGGCGCTCCATACCCCCTGTTGCTCCTTCGACAGGAACCGCGGCGCGACGCGGCGCAGTTGCCCCGCCCGGTTGCCGCTCTCGCAGTCGACCCCGATGCGCGTCCCCTCCGGCCCTACAGCCATGACCGCCATCCTCCGGCAGTGGCTGATAGAGACAATCCCCTCGGCCCCTTCGAGATACGGCGCCCCCGACTCTCGGTGGGCCATCCGCGCCCCTGTCCCCGGAAACGCCTCGCGCACAAGCCGCTTGACGGCGGCCTTTTCGGCTACCGAACGCGCTCCGGGAATCCCCTCCGGAAGGGGCGGAATCTCCGTGGCGTACAGGCGTATAGAATCCTGGTCGTAAATCAGCATTGGGGTTCGGGCATTACCTTGACGCGTACCGAGGCTATCCTGTGGTGGTCCATATCGAGAATCAGGAAGCGGCACCGCCCGTAGACGAGCGGCTCCTTCTCCTTCGGGAAGTCCCCCTTGATCGCCAGAAGCATGCCCGCGAGCGTCTCGCAGTCAGCCGCGACCGGGGCGTAATCCTCCTCGTCAAGACCGGTGACGCGGAAAAAGTCAGTAAGCAACGTCTTCCCCTCGAAAATATACGTATCGTCGGGCAGCCGCCGGTAGGTCTTCTCCTCCTCGTCGTACTCGTCGTTTATGTCCCCGACAATCTCCTCCAGGACATCCTCGAGGGTAACGACCCCCTGCGTCCCTCCGAACTCGTCGATTACCATCGCGATATGGATTTTCAGCTTTCGGAAATCCTCCAGAAGGTCGTCGATCATCCTCGACTCGGGAACAAAATAGGGCTTCCTCATCAGCGCCTTCCAGTCGAAGTCATCCCCCGGAGGGGTATCGACATACGGCAGGAGGTCGCGGGCGTAGAGTACCCCGCGTATATCGTCCTGCGAGTCTCCGAAAACCGGCATCCTGGAATACCCCGTGTTGACTACTACCTCCATTACCTCCTCGAAGGTCATGTCGGCCTCCAGGCCCGTGATATCCACGCGGGGGGTCATTATTTCCGAGGCCGTAGTGTCGCCGAATTTCAGAATACCCTGAAGCATCTCCTTGTCCTGCGCGACGTCGGTAATCTCCAGCGCCTGCCCTAACTCGTCGGCTGTTATGTTGCGCGACTGCCTGGTAACCACCTTGTTGACAATCTTAGTGCTCCTCACCATAACCGACGACAGCGGCCAGAATATCTTCTGAAGGAATCCCAGCCCCCCGACTGCGAAGCGCGCCCACCGCAGCGGGTTCGTGTTCGCGACCAGCTTCGGCAGGATTTCCCCGAAAAGAAGGATAAGGAACGTCAGTATTACCGTCTGCAGCAGGAAGTCGAGCCATCCCGGCATCGCCGCGAAGAGGTCAGACAGCGCGAACGACGTCAGAACGACGATTGTAACATTTACAAGGTTGTTGGATATAAGTATAGTCGCGAGAAGCCGCTCAGGCGACGCGAGAAGCCGCCTTATTGATTCCGACGACGGCGACTCGTCAAGCTCCTCCGCCTGTTGCGGGGTGATGGAAAAATACGCGATCTCGCTTCCGCTGACAAAGCCCGAGACAAACAGCGCGACTACTGCCAGCGCCAGCGCGACTATCTGCGCCGCCCCGAACGACGCAGGGTCCGCCGCCAGGTTTATCAAAGCGAACAAATTCGGTAAAGGGTCTGTATCCATTGAAATTAAGAGAATGTCTGCAAAGTTACGCAATTCCCCCGACATTCCCAAAATCGTTTTTTTAACCAATAGGTTAAACCTTATCCTTTTCCGAGGGTCTATATTATTCAACATTCTCATAACCTAAACTCAAAAAATGCTTACATCAACCGCGAAATCTTTCGCCCCGGCGGCCGCGATGCTGATTCCCGCCCTCGCCGCCGCGCAGTCCCCGGCCCGGGAACAGGCCCGGCCCAACGTGATCATGATCTACGCCGACGACCTCGGCTACGGCGACCTCGAATGTTACGGCGCGAAAAACGTCAAGACCCCCGCCGTCAACCGCCTCGCCGCCGAAGGAACGCGCTTCACCAACGCCCACGCCACCGCTGCGACCAGCACCCCCTCCCGCTACTCCCTCCTGACAGGACGCTACGCCTGGCGCGACCCCGGGACCGACGTAGCCAACGGCGACGCAGCGATGATATTAAAATCCGAGCAGTACACCATGGCCGATATGTTCCGCTCCGCCGGATACGCTACCGCGGCCCTCGGAAAATGGCATCTCGGCCTCGGCTCAGAGTCCGGCAAACAGGACTGGAACGCGACCCTCGCCGCCTCCCCCAACGACCTCGGTTTCGACTACTCCTATATAATGGCCGCTACCGCCGACCGCGTGCCCTGCGTGTTCATAGAGAACGGGCAGGTTGCCAACTGGGACCCCGAAGCCCCCATCGAAGTCAGCTACAAGCAGAACTTCCCCGGCGAGCCGACCGGCAAGGATAACCCCGAACTCCTCTACAACCTCAAGCCCAGCCACGGCCACAACCAGGCGATTGTCAACGGCATCTCCCGCATAGGATATATGAAAGGGGGAGGCAAAGCCCTCTGGAAAGACGAGGATATCGCCGACTCCATCGCCGACCACGCCGTCCGCTATATCACCGAGAACGCCTCGCGCCCGTTCTTCCTCTACCTCGCGACTAACGACGTCCACGTGCCCCGCTTCCCCCATCCCCGCCACCGCTCTAAGACGACGATGGGCCTCCGCGGAGCAGCCATCGCCCAGTTCGACGCGACCGTCGAGACCGTGCTCAACCTCCTTGACTCCCTCGGAATAGCTGACAACACGATTGTCATGCTCTCCAGCGACAACGGCCCCGTGGTCGACGACGGATACATAGACCAGGCAGAGGAACTCCTCAACGGCCACTCACCCACAGGCGGCCTCCGCGGCGGCAAATACAGTTGCTTCGAAGGGGGAACCCGCATCCCCTTCATCGTCCGCTGGCCGGGAAAAGTGCCCGCCGGAAAGACATCCGAGGCCCTCGTCTCCCAGATTGACTGGCTGGCCTCCCTCGCATCCCTGACCGGGGCCCGCATACCCCGCGGAGCAGCCGCCGACAGCCGCCGGCAGCTCGACGCCATCCTCGGCCTGACCCCCGACGGCGCGCCCTACGTGATCGAGCAGGCGAGCAACCACGCCCTCTCCGTGCGCACTCCCCGCTGGAAATACATCGAGCCCTCCAAAGGGAAGCCCCGCATCCCCTGGGGTCCCGACATCGAGACCGGCTACCTCCTCCAGCCCCAGCTCTATGACCAGACTACCGAAGCCGGGCGCCTCGAGCAGGAGAACGTCGCCCCCGCCAACCCCGCCGAAACCGAGCGCCTGGCCGCCATCCTCGCCGCCGAGCGCCTCAAGCCCTGATTCCCGCCTCCGGCGCAGTCTAAGGGGCCTTCGGCAGTTTAAAGTTGAAGGGGCCTTCGGCAGTTTAAAGTTGAAGGTTTAGGCCCGGCTTCCGCCGAGCTGTTTAGATAATACTTTCTTTAAGGGAAAGGGAGGACCAGCGCCTCCCCTTCCCTTTCCTTTCTCCCGTTCTATTTCCTTTCCCTTCTCCCCTCCCGAATGGGTTTTGGTCCAGGTGTGAGGGGCCGCAGCCCCGAGGCTGCCTCTTGGTGCGCGAGGCGTAAGCCGAGCGAAGGACAAAGCCTCCCCGCCTTCCCCAGTCCTCCCATCCTTCCCAACTCTCCCAGTCCTCCCATCCCCTATAACTTTTAACAAATTTAACCAAAAAGATATTAAGATAAAACAAACCCTGCAAACAATTTGCAAACCTGTTTGTTTATCCCGATTGTTTTTCGTAACTTTGTATCAGATTTGGAAAACACAGCTTCCGGCGTAACCGCCCGGTTCCCGCGCGGATGCCCGCGAAGCCCCTCATTAGCCAATTCCGGTTTGTGTTTGATGTATGTTGAGTGAAACCACGTTCGAAGAGTCGAACAAATTCAGGAGCCCCGGGATCGTCGAGACCCCGCGGCGCCGCAAACCCCCTCTCTCCCACAGCCCCGGCGACGGGGCGCAAGAGAGCGAAGCCGGCAACGGCTTCAAAGCTTTTCCATGAACTTTCATAATTTTTTGATGATGTGAAAAAGGAATTGGCTCCGCGATAACGCCGCGAAAGGGGCGCGCCCCGAATCCCCCGATGGAGGAAAAACCTCCCCGGCCCTCGGCGCCAGCGCCCGGCGAAAGCGGGGTTGCTTCGTGAGAAACTTCCTAATGACCCGTTTCCAGATCGTCGGCCCGGCCTCTCTCCCGGAACTCTCCTCCTGCCGCGCCGACGGGGAAAACACCATCCCCGACCTCCGCAGCCCGGCGCCCCAGAAACCAGCGCCGGGCTGTTTTTTTGCTTTTTTAATACACGCGCGATTGCAACCCACGGCTTTTTTCATTATCTTTGCCCCGTATAATACGTTTGAATATTTTTTCGCGAAACAACAAGAAACAAACTCAAACAAAAAACTATTTATTTATTACAAACTTTCCCGTAGGCGTAAAGCGCCTCTGTCGAGCCGAGAGGTTCGAGCGCCGCGCCCAAACGACCTGCTGAAAAACAACTGATTAGTTCTATTTACTTTTTGATCATGGAAGCCAACGAACCCCGCAAGCCTCGCCGTCCGCGAATCGGACAACCGAGCGCGACTGAGAATCCCCTGAGCAATTCTTACGAGAAGACATCCGCCCCCGCTCCCGCGGCCGAAGGCGCCGCCCCAGCGGCCGAAAACCGCGAGAACGGCTACCAGCCCCGTCCCATGGGCTACCAGCCCCGACAGGGAGGATATAACAACCGCTACAACAACCAGGATGGCGGAGGTTACAAGCCCCGTTACAACAACCAGGACGGCGGTGGCTACAAACCCCGCTACAACAACCAGGACGGCGGTGGCTACAAACCCCGTTACAACAACCAGGACGGCGGTGGCTACAAACCCCGCTACAACAACCAGG
>CAJUFH010000010.1:33422-61577 GCA_910585755.1 uncultured Muribaculaceae bacterium
ACGGCGGCAACGGCTACCAGCCCCGCCAGAACGGCTACAACAACCGCTACAACAACCAGGGTTACAAACCCCGCTACAACAACGACCCCGCCGCGCAGCAGCCCGAAGGAGAAAACCCCCAGCAGAATCCCCAGGAAGGAGGCTACCAGCCCCGCCAGCACAACGGCTACAACAACCGCGGCTATAACAACAACCGCCAGGGCGGCTACAACAACAACCGCCAGGGTGGATATAACAACAACCGCCAGGGCGGCTACAACAACAACCGCCAGGGCGGATATAACAACAACCGCCAGGGTGGCTACAACAACAACCGCCAGGGCGGCTACAACAACAACCGTCCCGGCGGCTACAACAACAACCGCCCGGGTGGCTACAACAACCGACCCAACAACCGCTACGGCAACAACGGACCCGTCCGCCAGGGCAAGAGCTTCACTCCCCGCCCCAAGCGCATCGAGTACGAACTCCCCATTCCCGACCCCAACGAGCAGATCCGCCTCAACAAGTTCATGGCTAACGCCGGAATCTGCTCGCGCCGCGAAGCCGACGAGTTCATCCAGAAAGGCCTCGTCAAGGTCAACGGCCAGGTAGTCACCGAACTGGGTACCAAAATCTCCCACGACGACACCGTCGAATACGATGAAAAGGTTGTCGCCCTCGAAAGCAAGTGCTACATCCTCCTCAACAAGCCCAAGGACTGCGTGACAACCTCCGACGACCCCAACGGCCGCACAACAGTCCTCGACCTCGTAAAGGGAGCATGCAACGAGCGTATCTACCCCGTCGGACGCCTCGACCGCAACACCACCGGCGTTCTCCTCCTGACAAACGACGGCGACCTCGCCTCCAAGCTCACCCACCCCAAGTACATCAAGAAGAAAATCTACCACGTCTGGACCGACAAGGACATCGCCGAAGAGGACATGCAGCGCATCGCCGACGGCATCGAGCTTGAAGACGGCCCCATCCACGCCGACGCCATCTCCTACGCGACCGACACCGACCGCAACCAGGCCGGTATCGAAATCCACTCCGGCCGCAACCGCATCGTACGCCGAATCTTCGAGTCCCTCGGCTACCACGTCACCAAGCTCGACCGCGTGTACTTCGCCGGGCTAACCAAGAAGAACCTCCCCCGCGGACGTTGGCGCTACCTCACCCAGGAGGAAGTCAACTTCCTGAAAATGGGTTCCTTTGAATAATACTCAACCGCAATGAAAAGAACCAAGATAACCGACCTCCTCCAGGGCGCCTCAGCCCTGGTTGGTCAGGAGGTCTGCGTCAAAGGCTGGGTACGCACCCGCCGCGGTAACAAACACGTGCAGTTCATAGCCCTCAACGACGGCTCCACAATCAAAAACATCCAGATTGTGGCCGACATGCAGCGCTTCTCCGACGACCAGCTCAAGCCCGTCACAACCGGAGCCGCCCTCTGCGTCGAAGGCCTCCTCGTCGAAAGCCAGGGCAAAGGACAGTCCGTCGAAATCCAGGCTACCGACATCCGCGTCTACGGAACAGCCGACCCCGAGCAGTACCCCCTCCAGAAAAAGGGACACTCCCTCGAGTTCCTCCGCGAAATCGCCCACCTGCGCCCCAGGACCAACACCTTCTCCGCCGTCCTCCGCATCCGTTCCGCCCTCGCCTTCGCGATCCACCGCTACTTCCAGGAGAGGGGCTTCTACTACCTCAACACCCCCCTCATCACTGCCAGCGACTGCGAAGGTGCCGGCGCGATGTTCCAGGTAACCACCATGGACCTCCGCAACATCAAGAAGACCCCCGACGGCGCCGTCGACTACTCCGCCGACTTCTTCGGTAAGCCTACCGCCCTCACCGTCAGCGGACAGCTTGAAGGTGAGCTCGGAGCGACCGCCCTCGGAGCAATCTACACCTTCGGCCCGACTTTCCGCGCCGAGAATTCCAACACCCCGCGCCACCTCGCCGAATTCTGGATGATCGAGCCGGAAGTAGCCTTCATCGACATCGACGAGAACATGGACCTCGCCGAGGACTTCCTCAAATACTGTATCCGCTACGCCCTTGAGAACTGCGCCGACGACATCAGCTTCCTCGCCGAACACTTCGACAAAGAGCTCCCCGCGCGCCTCGAAAGCGTACTCTCCCAGGACTTCAAGCGCCTCACCTACACCGAGGCAATCGAAATTCTCGAACAGTCGGGCCGAAAGTTCGAGTTCCCTGTCAAATGGGGTATCGACCTCCAGAGCGAGCACGAGCGCTACCTCGTAGAGCAGCACTTCCGCCGCCCCGTCATCCTGACCGGCTACCCCAAGGAAATCAAGGCCTTCTACATGAAGCAGAACCCCGACGGAAAGACCGTCCGCGCCATGGACGTTCTCTTCCCCTCCATCGGCGAAATCATCGGAGGCTCCGAGCGCGAGGAAAACTACGACAAGCTCATGGCCCGAATCGAAGAGCTCAACATCCCGATGAAGGACATGTGGTGGTATCTCGACACCCGCCGTTTCGGCACCGTCCCCCACAGCGGCTTCGGCCTCGGCTTCGAGCGCCTCGTCCTCTTCGTTACCGGCATGACCAACATCCGCGACGTGATCCCCTTCCCCCGTACCCCCAAATCCGCCGAGTTCTAACGAAAGTTTAAGGTTTATTTATACCGGCCTCCCGCCCTGCCTCCAGGCGCGGGAGGCCGTTTGTTTTCCCCTCCGCACCGCTTCTCTCCTTATTTATTTAGCTGCGGTTAAACTTTGGGAGGGGAGGGAGGTCTATTATTAGGTTTCCAAAAACTTTTTCAGTTAAGTAATGTCCCACAACAATACGACAGGCCGCTTGCGCCGGCTGCTGCTCCTACCGACGGGGGCGATGGCGCTCGCCGCGGCTGCTTACAATATTTCCGGCGTGGTGACCGACACCGAAGGGCTCCCGATGCCCGACGCCACGGTCCGGATTCTCGCAAAGAAAGACAGCGCGTTCGTGCGCGGAGGAGTGGCCGACATGGACGGCCGCTTCTCGATTGCCGGAGTCAGCAACGGCAGCTACATCGTCGAGGCCGGATATATCGGCTACAACAAGGCGTTCCGCGACGTGCGCGTCAGCGGCAGGAACGCGAAGGCTGACACCCTCCGGGTCTCCGAATCCTCCGTGATGCTCCAGGAAACGACCGTGATCGGCGTCAAGACCCCCATCAAGGTTATGGAGGACACAATCGAGTTTAACGCCGACTCCTACAAGACCCAGCCCAACGCCGTTGTCGAAGACCTCCTCAAGCGACTTCCCGGAGCCGAGGTCGACGAGGACGGAAAGATTACCGTCAACGGAAAAGAGGTCACGAAAATCCTGGTCGACGGAAAGGAGTTTTTCGCCGACGACCCCAAAGTGGCCTCGAAGAACCTCCCCGTCAACATGGTGGAAAAGCTGCAGGTAGTAGACCGCAAGAGCGACCTGGCGCGCCTCACCGGCGTTGACGACGGCGAGGACGAGACCGTAATCAACCTCACCGTGAAAAAAGGGATGAAGAACGGATGGTTCGGAACGGTCGAAGGGGGCTACGGCACCGATGACCGCTACCAGGGCACGTTCAACATCAACCGCTTCTGGAACGGCAACCAGATCACGTTCCTCGGCTCCGCAAACAACACTAACGACCTCGGATTCACCGACGGCAACGGCAACCGTTTCCGCCGCTTCGGCGGCAGCCGCGGCATCAACGAGTCGCAGTCGTTCGGCGTCAACTTCAACGTCGGAAAAGAGGAGATTTTCCGCGTCGGCGGCAATATCCTCTACTCCCATACGAACCTCCACACTCTGACACGCCAGAACCGCGAGTACCTCTTCCCCGACTCCGCCTCCTACGACAACTCCCGGAAAGACACCCGCGACAAGGGGCACAACGTCCGAGCCGACTTCCGCATCGAATGGAAACCCGACTCGTTCAACACCTTCGACTTCCGCCCCTACCTCTCCTACAACCAGAACGATTCCCGCTCCCTAAGCGGCGATACCCTCTACAGCGCTTACATAGCCCCGGACGCGCTCGTCAACCAGAGCCTGAACCGCGCCGCCTCCAACGGCAAGTCGTGGGAGTTCGGCGGACGGATGATCTACAACCATAACTTCCGCTCGCGCCGCGGCCGCTCATTCTCAATTATGGCCAACTACCGCTTCTCCGACGTTCACGAGGACGAGGAAGCCTACACCCACAACATATTCTACCGCCTGAAGAACAAGTTCGAGAACGACTCCGTAGACTGCTACGACGAATATACCAAATCGCATACCTGGGCCAACAACATTACCGCCCGCGCGAGCTGGACTGAACCCATCGGCGACGTCACCCGCGGAAACTTCCTCACCTTCAGCTACCGCTTCCAGTACCGCTGGAACAACGCCGACAAGAATGTCTCCCGCCAGCAGATTATCTACGACGACGGCCCCCTCGGCGACCCGTTCTACTCCGGATGGCTCCCCAACGACACCCTCTCCAACTCATTCCGCAACAACTTCCTTACCCAGGAACTCCGCCTCGGATATAAGAAGGTATCGAAACTCTATAACCTCGAGCTGGGAGTGGCCGTAGTCCCCTCGATGTCGAAATCAGAGAACCTCACCCGCTCGGAAAAAAGCATCCCCGAACGCTGGGTATGGAACTACGCCCCCTTCATGCGCTTCCGCTACCGCTGGTCGAAGCAGACCTCGCTGACGATGCACTACAACGGCCGCTCCTCGCAGCCCTCGATGAAGCAGTTGCAGCCGGTGCCCGACTACTCCAACCCCCTCAACGTCGTCCGCGGCAACCCGGGGCTGAAACCCACCTTCAACCACCATCTGATGCTCCGTTACCAGAGCTACAACCAGGACCACCAGCGCTCGATAATGACCATGCTCGACGCCGACCTGGAACAGAACTCAATCATCTCCCGCACCGTCTCCAACCCCAACTCCGGCGGACGCGTCACTACCTACGAGAACGTCAACGGCGTATGGAACATGCGCGTAATGAACATGTTCTCCCAGCCCTTCGGCTCGACCAAACTATGGTCGTTCAACAACAACGCCTTCGTGATGTACCGCCAGGCTGCCGGATATAACAACGGACTCTTCAACCGCGCCGGAACGCTTATGTTCGCCGAAAGCCCGGCGCTCGCCTTCCGCCCGAAGAACCTCGAGCTGGAACTCCGTCCCCGCTACCGCCTGAGCTACTCCCACAACTCCCTCGACCGCATCGCCTCCACCACAATCCACAACTACGGCGGCGGATTCAACGCGACCTACTACACCCCCTTCGGCATAGTGCTCGCCACCGACCTCAACTATACCGCCTCGACAGGCTATGCCGCGGGCTACGAGCAAAACGAATGGATGTGGAACGCCTCCATCTCCTACCAGTTCCTCCCCGGCGACGCCGCTACCATACAGCTCAAAGGCTACGACCTGTTGCAGCAGCGACAGACCGTGCGCCGCTCCGTCACCGCCAACTACATCGACAACACCGAGTACAACGCCCTGACGCGCTACTTCATGCTGACCTTCACCTACCGATTCAACACCTTCGGCAAAGGCAACGAGCCCCAGTCGCGCTCCTACGGCGGCTTCGGTCCCCACGGCGGTCGCCGCGGCCCCGGCGGCCCCCCTCCCGGCATGCGCCATTAAGTTAAAAAGGAAGGAGCCTCAAAAAGGCTCCTTCCTTTTTAAGGTTTAAAGTATAGGTCCGGCTTCCGCCTTTGTTCGCGCCCTATTTCCGCCAGCCGGAAGTATCTCCGTTCAGTGGAGCGAGCGTAAGCGAGCGACCTCCCCTCCTTTGTTCTTTCTAATCCCGCTTTTATTCCCTGAGCCGGGAATCGATAATGATTGTTACCGGGCCGTCGTTGGTAAGGGACACTTGCATGTCGGCGCCGAAAACCCCAGTCCTGGTCTCGCAGCCGAGGGCTTCACCGACCAGCCGGCAGTATAGCTCATAGAGGGGAACGGCGAGCCCGTGGCCCGCGGCGCGGATGTAGCTCGGGCGGTTCCCTTTCTTCGTCGAGGCTGTCAGCGTGAACTGGCTTACGGCTAAAATCTCCCCGCCGATATCGGCGACCGAGCGGTTCATCACCCCCGCCTCGTCATCAAAAATTCGGAGCCCGACGGTCTTCGCGGCGAGCCATCGGACATCCTCCTCTGTGTCCCCTTCGGCCACCCCGACGAGCACCATCAGCCCCTTTCCGATTTCGCTCTTCAGCTCCTCTCCGATGGTCACGGAGGCCTCGCTCACTCTCTGGATAACTATTCTCATACGTCTCTGTTTTTGCCCCAAAGTTACAGAAAAAATCCCTGTTGAAAAGTATGTTTAAAACCCTGTTTAAAGAGGGTGGGGAAAAAAGTGGCCGGAAGTTTGGAGTTCGGCGCGTCGAGGCGGCTTATGAAAAAGGAGCGGGGGCGCAAACATCGGCGGATGAAGATATAAAGGGCTTTTCAACGAGGTTTTCAACGGTTTTTAATGGCAAGTCTCGCGGAAAGTTATTAACTTCGCGACTTATTGACAGTGTGTTGATAACTGCCCAATTCGTTAATCCCCAACAGGGGCGCTGTTGATAGAATGATGATAACCCCGGCCCGCGGTTTGATAACCCGGAATCGCAAATTTTCAGCCCGAAAGTTATCACGGCTTTCAACATCCTTTATTAATATTGGGGGATTTTCATTCGGGTCAGAAAATATTTTCTCTTTTAAAAGAATATTCAATTAATAAAAAATGGATGTTGAAAACTCCCGGACCGCGGCCCTCGTCGAGGAAATCAGGGAACTGAAAAAGAAGCGCGGCGCGGCTATCCTGGCCCACTACTACACCCTCGGCGAAATACAGGATCTCGCCGACGTGACGGGCGACTCGCTGGCCCTGGCGCGGAAGGCGCAGACGCTCGACAACCCGGTGATTGTTGTCTGCGGAGTCCACTTCATGGGGGAGACAGCGAAAATCCTCTGCCCGGACAAGACGGTACTCGTTCCCGACGAGACTGCCGGATGCTCGCTGGCCGACTCCTGTCCCGCCGAGGAGTTCGAGGAGTTTATCAAGGCTCATCCCGGCCATACGGTCGTAAGCTACGTCAACACCTCCGCCGCGGTAAAGGCGCTGACCGATGTCGTTGTCACCTCCTCCAACGCCCGGCAGATTGTCGACGCCCTCCCGAAGGATGAGAAAATAATTTTCGGCCCCGACCGCAACCTCGGAAGCTACATCAGCTCCGTTACCGGGCGCGGGATGGTGATCTGGGACGGGGCGTGCCACGTCCACGAGCAGTTCTCCCTCGAAAAGCTCCTCGAGCTTAAAAAGGAACATCCCCGGGCCGAGGTGCTCGCCCATCCGGAATGTAAGAAGCCGGTAGTTTTAGTAGCCGACGTCGTAGGCTCCACCGCCGCCCTCCTCAAGCACGCGATAGAAAGCCCCTGCCGGGAGTTCATCGTCGCGACCGAGAGCGGCATCCTCCACAAGATGCGCCAGGCCTGCCCCGACAAGCACTTCATCCCCGCTCCTCCCGAAGAGGCCGGCTGCGCCTGCAACAACTGCTCATATATGAAGCTCAACACCCTCGAAAAGCTCCGCGACTGCCTCCGCGACATGAAGCCGCAGATCGAGGTAGACCCCGAGACAGCCGCCAGGGCCGTCAAGCCTATCGAGCGCATGCTCGAGATGAGCGCCAGACTGGGCTTATAAGAATTATAAAACTTATAAGAATTATAAAAGCTACAATACCTAAATAAGATATGGAATACAACCACAAAGATATAGAATCCCGCTGGCAGCGGCAGTGGAAGGACGACAAGACCTACCATACCGAGATTGACCCCTCGAAGCCCAAATTCTACGTGCTCGACATGTTCCCCTATCCCTCCGGGGCGGGACTCCACGTCGGCCACCCCCTGGGTTATATAGCTTCCGACATTTTCGCCCGCTACAAGCGTCTCCGCGGTTTCAACGTGCTTCACCCGATGGGCTACGACGCCTACGGCCTCCCCGCCGAGCAGTACGCCATACAGACCGGCCAGCACCCCGAGAAGACCACCACGGAGAACATCGCGCGCTACCGCCGGCAGCTCGACAATATAGGCTTCTGCTACGACTGGGACCGCGAAATCCGCACCTGCGACCCCGAATATTACAAATGGACCCAGTGGGCCTTCATCGAGATGTTCAACCACTATTTCGACACGAAGGAGCAGAAGGCGCGCCCCGTCGCCGAACTCGAGGCCCATTTCGCCAAACACGGCTCAGAGGGGATAAACGCCGCCGAGACGAAGCATCTTGCCTTCACCGCCGACGAATGGAACGCCATGGACGAGAAGCAGCGTTCGGAAACGCTGATGAACTACCGCATAGCCTACCTCGGCAACACGATGGTGAACTGGTGCCCGAAGCTCGGCACGGTGCTCGCCAACGACGAGGTCTCCGAAGGCGTGTCGCTCCGCGGCGGCTATCCCGTGGAGCAGAAACTGATGTGGCAGTGGTGTCTCCGCGTCAGCGCCTACGCACCCCGCCTTCTCGACTCCCTGGAAAAGCTTGAATGGAGCGACTCCATCAAGGAGACCCAGCGCAACTGGATCGGGCGCTCCGAGGGCGCGGAGATGCGCTTCAAGGTTGACGGCAGCGATGTGGAGATGAAGATCTTCACAACCCGCGCCGATACCGTCTTCGGGGTGACCTTCATGGTGCTCGCCCCGGAAAGCAAGTACGTCGACCTGCTGACGACCCCTGAGCAGCGCGCCGCCGTCGACGCTTACCTCGACCAGGTAAAGCACAAGACCGAGCGCGAGCGCCAGATTGACAAGAAGGTCAGCGGCGTGTTCACCGGCTCCTATGCCGTCAACCCCCTTTCGGGCAAGAAGATTCCCGTATGGGTCAGCGACTACGTCCTCGCCGGCTACGGCACCGGCGCCATCATGGCCGTTCCGGCCCATGACAGCCGCGACTACGCTTTCGCCCGCCATTTCGACCTTCCCATTATCCCGCTGATCGAAGGAGCCGATGTCTCCGAGGAGAGCTTCGACGCCAAGGAGGGCCGGATGATTAACTCCGCCGGACCCGAACTCGACCTCAACGGCCTGGAGGTAAAGGAAGCGATTGCCAAGACCAAGAAATTCATCGAGGAGAAGGGTATCGGCCGCGTGAAGACCAACTACCGCCTCCGCGACGCCATCTTCTCGCGCCAGCGCTACTGGGGCGAGCCCTTCCCTGTATATTATAAGGACGGGATTCCCCATATGCTCCCCGCTGAACAGCTCCCCCTGGAGCTCCCCGAAATAACCTCCTATCTCCCGACCGAGACAGGCGAGCCCCCTCTGGGCCGCGCCGAGAACTGGAAGACCCCCGAAGGTTATCCCCTGGAGCTTAACACGATGCCCGGTTTCGCCGGTTCGAGCGCCTACTACCTCCGCTATATGGACCCCCGCAACAACGAGGCCCTCGTAAGCCCGGAGGCCAACAACTACTGGCGCCAGGTCGACCTCTATGTCGGAGGCACGGAGCACGCCACCGGCCACCTCATCTATTCCCGCTTCTGGAACAAGTTCCTCCACGACCTCGGGGTAGTCTGCGAGGAGGAGCCATTCCGCAAGCTCGTCAACCAGGGTATGATCCAGGGGCGCAGTAATTTCGTCTACCGCGTAAAGGACACGAACACCTTCGTTTCCGCCGGCCTGAAAAAGGACTACGACACGACCCCCATCCACGTTGACGTCAACATCGTTTCCAACGACATTCTCGACACAGAGGCTTTCCGCCGCTGGCGTCCCGAATACGCGACCGCCGAGTTCATCCTCGAGGATGGTAAGTATGTCTGCGGATGGGCAGTCGAGAAGATGTCCAAATCGATGTTCAACGTCGTGAACCCCGATGATATCGTTGAGCGCTATGGAGCTGACACCCTCCGCCTCTACGAAATGTTCCTCGGCCCGGTAGAGCAGAGCAAGCCCTGGGACACCAACGGCATCGACGGCGTACACCGTTTCCTGAAAAAATTCTGGGGTCTCTTCTGGAAGGGCGACCAGTGGCTCGTTACCGACGGCACCCCCTCTCCCGAGGCTCTGAAGGCCGTGCATACCCTCATAAAGAAGGTTACAGGCGATATCGAGACCTTCAGCTACAATACCTCGGTCAGCGCCTTCATGATCTGCGTAAACGAGCTGACGAAGCTCAACTGCCACGAACGCGCGGCTCTGGAACCGGTAGTTGTTCTCCTCGCGCCATTCGCTCCCCATATAGCCGAGCAGCTCTGGCACGACCTCGGCCACGAGTCGACCGTCTGCGACGCCCGCTGGCCCGAATGGAACGAGGAATATCTCCGCGAAAGCTCAGTCAACTACGCTGTCAGCTTCAACGGCAAGGCCCGCTACACGATTCAGGCCCCGGCCGACGCCTCCCCCGACGAAGTGCAGGCCATGGCGCTCGCCGACCCCGCCTCCCAGCGCTGGATGGAAGGCAAGCAGATCCGCAAGGTAATCGTCGTTCCGAAAAAGATAGTCAACATCGTTATCGGATAAAAACAAAGGAGCCTCGAAAAGGCTCCTTTGTTTTTAGGATCAGGACCTTCGGCGGTTAAAGGTTTATGGCCTTCGGCCTGGTTAAGGTTTAGGCTCGGCTTTTGCCGGGCTGTTTAGATAAATCTTTTTCCGCTCCCACCCCTCCCAGTCATCCCATCTCTCCCATCCTTCCCATAACACCCATAATTCCCACCCCTCCCATAATATTATAACCGGAAATCCGTTAAGGGTATAGATGAAACAGCGTCTTGTATTCGCGACTAACAACGCGCATAAGCTACAGGAGGTGCGCCAGATTCTTGGCGACGCCTTCGAGGTCGTGTCCCTGGAGGAAATAGGGTGTCGCGACGATATTCCCGAAACCGAGCCGACGCTCGAAGGTAACGCCCTGCTGAAAGCCCGCTGGGTTGCCTCGCATTACGGCTGCTCCTGCTTCGCCGACGATACGGGCCTCGAGGTTGAGGCGCTCGGAGGTGCGCCGGGAGTGCGCTCGGCCCGCTATGCCGCTTCCGAAGGGGAGCCGGGCCACGATTCCGAGGCCAATATGCGTCTGCTGCTCAAAAACCTCCGGGGCGTCGCTGACCGTCGTGCCCGTTTCCGTACCGTTATGGCGCTCGTGCGCGACAACGGAGAGGAGGTGACCGTCAGCGGCCGCGTCGAGGGAAAGATAATTGAGGCACCCCGCGGCACCGACGGCTTCGGCTACGACCCCGTGTTTGTCCCCGAGGGGGACACTCGGACCTTCGCCGAGATGACGGCCGAAGAGAAGAACGCCGTTTCCCACCGCCGCCGGGCGACGGAAGCCCTCCTGCGTGTGCTCTGACATGAACCAATCAACTTAGACTACGACATTTCTTTTAGCGATGATAAAGAAACTCCTCCTGATAATAGCCATGATGCTCCCCGCGGCAGCCTCTGTCGCGCAGCTTTCCGTGGGCTCCTGGGCGCTTTATTCCCCTTTTACCCAGGCACAGCAGATTATTGAAACTCCCCAAAGGGCTTATTTCCTTTCCGACGGAGGATTGTTCTATGTCGACAAGGAGACTTCGGAGCAGGGCACGCTCAACTCCACATCCGGCCTTAACGACGTGGATATTAAGGGTGTGTATTACAGCCCCTACGGCAAATACATCCTTCTGACATACGCCAACGGCAATATGGACAAGGTCTTTGACTCAGGGCGCGTGATCAACGTTCCCGACATCAAGGACGCCGTCAGCACCGATACCCGCGAGATACGAGAGGTGGCGTTCGGCAAGGACTTCTTCGCCGTGCTGACCTCCTTCGGCCTCGTAATCTACAACGACGCCACCTCGACCGTGCGCGAGACAATCTACGACTCCAACAACGAGCTGCGCCATATCGCCGCCATTGACAAATACCTTATTATCAATCAGAACGAGATAATAAAGGCTGCCGATGCCTCGAAACGGCTCACAAAGCTCGACCAGTTCGCCGGCATATACAATCTTACCGACCAATGGCCCAAGGGGGAGATGAAGGCTTTCGGAAACGGAGTCCTTCTCATGGGCAAGGAGGATAACAAGATGCAGCTCGCCAGGATTGATTTCGACTTCGGCGGCGTGTATAACGCCGTCTACAACGAAGTACTGGCCTTCGATGTACCCAAGGGGCTGGAATACGACAGCAAGGGGCTGCTTAACCTCTACGGCACCAACTGCGTCTTCACCTTTGACGCCGACGGCGCTTACACCCGCCATAACTATCCCACCCAGCTCTCAGGACAGCTTTGCAGCGGCTACGACGGCATGAACCGCCTCTGGGCCTCCCTTCCCGCCGGAATCGCCCAGTACGACATAACCTCCTCCACCCCCGTCGAGCTCCGCGCACCCTTCTCCCCCTCCGACCTCAAGGTACGCCAGGTAGTCTACCTCACCAAGACCCCCACCGGCGGCATCCTCGCCTCCTCCCGCTACTGCGAGCGCTCGCTGGGAATTGATTTTGTCCCTTTCCAATTGCGCTTAAATCTTATTAAGGACGGAGAAATAAAAGATATTACCCCGTACACTGCGGATAATAAGTTACTTGAAAATGCTTTCCGTGTTTTAGAAATACCAGGCTCACCTGGAGACTATCTTGTAGGTACTTGGACAACTGGCGGTCTTTATCGTTTTAAAGATGGAAAAGTCACATACCAATATAATACTCCTGAGAATACATCACTGGGAACATTCTGGGGTAACAAGCCTTGTGTGACAGAAATGGTCTTTGATTCCAATAATACTCTTTATTGCGTGCAGGAAACCGCTCAGAACGCAAATAACCTTCATGCTATTTCTATTGATAAACTAAATAAAGTAGAAACAAAGGCTTCCGATTGGTCTGGTACTCTGATTATGGAAGGAAGCGTTCGCGATGAGTTGCGCGATGCTGCTATGATTGTTGCAGATGACGGTACACTCTTAGTCAACAGAACTTCCGGAGAATTTGACATATGTGTGATTGATACGAAAAATACTCCTACGATGAGCGACAACATAAAGAAGTATTTTTCAAAAATCTACGACCAGGACAACAAAGAAATCAATGTCGGATACTTCCGTCAGTTTGTGAAAGACAAGAATGGCCATATATGGTTCGGCGCCGGAGCCCATGGTATTTGTGTTTTAGAGAACCCCGCCGACATCATAAAGAACGATATTTTCCGCGTGCGCCGCGTCAAAGTGCCCCGCAACGACGGTACCAACCTCGCCGACTATCTTTGCGATTCGCAGGAGGTCGGAGGCATCGCCGTCGACGCTTCAAACAGGAAATGGATCGCGACTCTCTCTTCCGGCGTTTACCTTGTCAGCGAGGACGGAACTGAGATTATCGAGCACTACACGATGAAGAACTCTCCCCTGCCGTCCAACAAGGTTTACAGCGTGGCCTGCGACGACAATTCCGGCTCCGTATATTTCGGAACAGAGTTCGGACTGGTCGAATATAACTCGACCTCGGCTCCATCAAGCGATAACTTCGACGACGTTTACGCTTTCCCCAACCCTGTGCGCCCCGATTACACCGGATGGATTACGGTTGACGGCCTTATGAACAACTCCCTGGTGAAAATCGCCGACTCTGCCGGCAACGTCTTCGCCCAGGGCCGTTCCGACGGCGGCCGGTTCATCTGGGACGGCTGCAATCCCGCCGGAGAGCGCGTCAAGACCGGTGTCTACTACGTCTACACCTCCCAGGGTTCCGCCGAGGGGGGCTCCTCCGGCTGCGTCACCAAAATCCTCGTAGTCAACTAATTCAATTGAGCTTATAAGTTAAAAGGAGGAAACAGAAAAAACTGTTTCCTCCTTTTAAATTATAAGCAATAGTTCAGGCTGTTTGACGGACTAATTTCGTCTTTCGCCTTATATATAGATTACCGACAGTATAATAAGTAATTAATGCAAGCGCGACGGTTGCTGTTATGACGATAGTGAGGGTTGAGGCTATTCCAAATTTATCAATCAGGTCAAATTCTCTAATTAGTTGAATTACTGGGAAATGACAAAGGAATATTTCATAAGATATATTCTGTCCTTTATCAAGTAATGATCCGATGTCTTTAGGTAAAAGAGAGAGGCTTAGTACCATAAAGGTTATAGAGAATGGTTGAAGAACGAAATAGTAAAATTCTGATGTGATAAATAGCCAGCCTGTAATGTATATTACAACAGAGACTATAGCCAGGTACCATCTATATTTTATGAAGAGATTGTAGTATGTATAGATTAACATTCCACAATAAAAAAATAGAGATTGATAAAAAAACTGGCGACCGAGAATCTCGTATATAGCATCACTTGTTTTCTGATACATATATTGAAATCCTAACCGATACACCATCGCTACAGATATAATCACGATTATGGTCTTTCTAAGATTCCATTTATATTTATAGCATAAATAGATCATCAGAGGGGCGGACAATGACAGTTGCCATTCTACTTTCATTGTCCATAAAGAACCGTTTACCGCTGTGATTTCGTTTTCTTGGAATACGCCTGGTAGTCCCGGGTGTAACCAATTCATAAATGAAAGATTGGCCGCTAAATACTTCCAAAAACCCGAATCGAGATAATATTCTTGAAAAGAATAACTCGAAACAAAACAAAGAAGTATGGACGCACAAATAACTACGAAAAAATAAGAAGGTAATATGCGCCACGCTCTTTTTTTGACAAAATCATTAAATGAAATACCTTTTAGTAAGCTCCCTGTCAATACAAAACCACTCAAAGCAAAGAAGCCCCCAACTCGATTGTTTGAGCTTACTATCCAGGGTATATCGGTTCCGCAAATAATATTGAAATGTCCTATCAATACTCCGAAAGCAAGGAGATACCTTATCAACCCCATATTGTTATCGCGGTCGATGTGATTGATATAAGGTTTATAATAAGAAACGTATGATTCTTTCATAAGGAATTGTCTTTTTGAGATAGATGCTCGATTTCTTCTGTTGAGAACAGACTGCTCCCCTTATCGAGCACGGAAGTTGATATTCCGGCTGCGTCAAGCGCGGTATGGAACATGTCGGTGGTTTCCCAGCCTTTTGTAGCGTTTACTTTTAACGCCCGGATTTTGTCGGGGTTCTTTTTGGCGTAGATATCCGAGTACCAAACGAAGCTTGCGGGATTATCGACATGGGCGTAAAATTCCGCGTGGAGATAGTGTCCGTCCTCTCCAAGCGCTTCCCCGTGGTCTGAGATAAAGATAATTACGGCATTAGAATCTGCTACTTTTTCTATAAGGCCACTGATAAAGTTATCAGTGGCGATTATAGTGTTATCGTAAGAATTTACCATCTGCTCCCGGGATAGTTCGCTGACGATGCGGCTGTCAATTTCAGGCTGGAAAACGGCCTCCTCATCGCTGTAATGAGATTTATACCACCAATGCGAACCAATACTATGAACCACTGCGAGTTTCAAGGGTTTGGGGGAGGAGAGGTAGTTGTCGATAATGGGGAACAAATCGCTGTCAAGCCACTTGTTGAAGCTGTATAATGACGTGGAACTGTTGGCCATCGCTAAGGTGTCTGCCTCGTGCATAAAATAGACATACGTCCCGCATTGGTCCTGGTTGGAAATCCACGCTGTTTGAAATCCGGCCTTTTTGAAGAGCGATATGAACGACTGCTCCTCGAATGCGTAGTCGGGATTCACGCTGTCGCGCATTGTCATTATATGGGGTACACTCTCAAAGGTAAAGCCAAACCTGCTACGCATATCAGGGAAGTAAACGACGGAGGTATCTGCCGATAGATGAGGAGTTGTAGCGCGTCGATATCCGTTGGCTGGTAGATGGTCGGCGCGAAGTGATTCCCCGATTACGAACAACACCGTCAGCGAGTCGTTATCGGTAGAAGCCACTGTTTTATCGAAGGTAGTTCTTACCTGGGATGCTGTCTTTCTATTATTTATATAATCTGTAATCGAGTAATAGAAGGAGAAGGGCATACGGGATATGAGAGGTTGTTTCACCCTCTCTATGTTAAGCGACAGGAACGTTAACAGTATGAAACAAAACACCCATACCCATTTATGACGCGGTTCACTTACGCGTGTCAAACGTAGAATTGAAAGCCATACGGATGCGGCGAGGGAAACGACACACCAAAAAACGAGTTTCCAGGAGATAACCGTCAGCCAGGTCGCCATATTGTTCTGCATTGCGAGTTCGATGGAAGCCGGCGTAAGGCTCATTCCGAGGGTCAGTCTGAAATAGGCCGCTATTGCGGAAAGAAGGGTCAATATGGGAAAGAAAGCGCAGAAAACATATCTGTTTATGGTGAGCAAGCCTATTATAGAAGCTGCTGAAAATGACAGCAAAGCCCATTGAGCGCCAAGAACTGCAACGCCGCGGAAGCCTGAGACTGGAGATCCTGCGAACTCCGCCCCTAAAAAAATTACGGCATAAAGAAGCGCTACCCCCAGGTAGAAGATTAAGAAGCTGTTTTTGTTTATGAATGTTGTGGTTCTCATTTTGCGAGGGTTGTAGTTCTTTCCGGCGAAGTTACGAAAAAAGCGGCATTTGTGGGCGGCGGGGCCGCGGTTTTTGGTTTTGGGCGCGAGAATGGCTAATTTCGCGGTGGTTATGGTCGGATGGCCGCTAATTTATGTGATCTTATGAAGAAAGGACTGGTGAAGCTGCTGGCGGTGTTCGCGACGCTCACGGCGGTGATGGCGCTATGGAAAGTGGTGTTTATGGCCGTCAGGATGCCCGACCAGCTCGGGGCCCTCGGCCAGGTGGCGCTCCACGGGCTGGCGATGGATATGTCTGTCGCCGGCTACCTGTCGGTAATTCCCGGACTGCTGATTGCCGCCGAGACGCTGACGCGTCGTCGCTGGCCCCGCGTGGCGCTTGACGTGTATTTCGGCCTGGTTTCAGCGCTCTTGGGGGGCATCTACTGCCTCGACCTGCTCCTCTACGGCTACTGGGGCTTCCGCCTCGATATGACGCCGCTGTTCTATTTCTCGACCTCCCCTGCGGCGGCGATGGCTTCCGCGAGATGGTGGGAAGTGCTTGCCGGACTGGCGGCCTGGGGAGCCGCCGCGCTCCTTACCTGGCTCGCCCTGACCCGCGGGGCGGGGAAGATACATCCCGAACCCGCCGTTCGTCGGCGCTGGGCCGCCCCGGTTGCGACAACCATCGCGACGGCGCTCCTCTTCATACCGATCCGAGGCAGTTTCACCGTCTCGACGATGAACCTCAGCCGCTCCTATTTCTCCCGCGACATTCGCCTGAACCACGCCGCGACTAACCCCGCTTTCTCCCTCCTTTATTCCGCGACTCACCAGAGCGACTTCGGCTCGCAGTTCCAATATTTCGACCCGGAGGAGGCTGACAGGCTGATGGCGGCCCTGCTCTACCCTTCCGCGGAGCCTGACACCGCCTCTGTCGACGCCTTTCCATGCCCGAAGCTGACGCGCACCGACCGCCCCGACGTCGTGCTCGTCATTCTCGAAAGTTTCTCAAGCCACCTTCTCCCCTCCCTGGGAGGCGACTCCGTGGCCGTGGGGCTTGACTCCCTGCGCCGCGAGGGACTGATGTTCAGCAATATCTACGCCAGCAGTTTCCGTACCGACCGCGGCGTCCCGGCGATTCTCAGCGCCTTTCCCGGTCCTCCGACCGTCTCGGTGATGAAATATGTCGACAAAATCGAACATCTCCCCTCCTTCCCGCGGGTGATGCGCGACAAGGGGGGCTACTCCCTGGCGTACTACTACGGGGGCGATGCGAATTTCTTCAATATGATGGCCTATCTGATGTGCATGGGTTTCGACCGCGTCGTTTCCGACAAGGATTTCCCAATCTCGGAGAAACTCAGCAAATGGGGAGCCCACGACGACGCGCTCTTCTCCCGCGCCTGGCGTGAAATCAGTGCCGAGAGGGTGCCCGTCGACAGCCGCGAGCCGCGCCTTACCGTAATCCAGACCTCCAGCTCCCACGAACCTTTCGAGGTGCCCTACGCCAATCCTCGTTTCGTCGGGAAGCCCCGCCGCAACGCCTTCGCCTATACCGACAGTTGCCTGACTGCCTTCGTTGACTCGCTGCGCACGCTCCCCTCCTGGGGCAACACGCTCGTGATTGCCGTTCCCGACCATTACGGGGCCTGGCCGCGCGACCTCGACGACGTAGTGGAGCGCCACCGCGTCCCCCTCGTTATGGCAGGGGGAGCCTTGGAGTGCGGCGGAGTTGTGGTTGACAAGGTAGGCAATCAGACCGACCTCGCCGCGACCCTTCTCTCTGCCCTCGGCCTCCCCGCCGATGAGTTCCGTTACAGCCGCGACCTTCTCGATCCCCGCACCCCCTCCGCCGCCGTGTTCTCGCAGAAAGACCGCCTCGGCGTCGTCACCCCGACCGACACCGCGATTCTCAACCTCGACAGCTCCGCTCCCGAGCGCCTCTCAGGCCCCTCCGCCTCCCTCCGCCTCCAGCAGGCCAAAGCCCTCCTCCAGCGCCTCTACCTCGACCTCGACAGCCTCTGAGGCTCAGTTATTCCCGTTCGTTAAAGCTCGTTCAATCCGACAGGCCGCGCCAGCCGGAAGTATCTCCGTTCAGTGAAGCGAGCGTAAGCGAGCGGCCTCCCCTCTTCCCCCGATATCTCTCAGTCCTCCCAGTCTTCCCAAATCTCCCAGTTTTCCCATAATCCCTGGTTACCAACCCCCGCTCGCGCCCCCGCCGCCGGTCATGCCGCCGCCGAAGGAACCCCCGGAGAACCCTCCGCCCCCGCCGAAGCCGCCCCCTCCGCCGCCGGGAATAATCAGGGGGACAGCAGCCGCCTTTTTGGGGAGGCGGTAGTTGGTGTTGGTGCGGTTATGGCAGTGGCGGCACTCGTAGACGCGCACGCCGACACCCTCGTAGCGCTCAGTCGGCTGCCGCAGTATGCGGTCCTCGACAAGCGCCTTAGCCTTCGCGCCACACCGCTCGCAGACGGTGTAGTTGCTGTTGGGGTTGACGTAGGGGATAATGTCCGTCTCCCCGCAGTTGGGGCAGAGCCATACGTCGTAGTCAACCGAGTTGAGATGCTCCTCCGCGTCCTGAGCCGGGGTAAGGTAACGGTTGTCGGTCTCCTCGTCGAGGCGCTCCATGCGGTGCGAGCAGTTGGGGCAGAGCCGTTTTTTTAGCCTCGTGCGGCGCATCAGGAAGAGAACCAGTATAAGTGCCGGAAGTGCCGCTCCGAGCGTCAGAAACGCCGCCATAATGGCCGGTAGCCGCAGCCGCGACAGTTTGGTATAGGCCGTCTCTGTATCCTTCCCCCTCCCGGAGGCCCACGCGCCGATAGCGATTACGAGCATCACGATGCCCCCGGTTCCGGCGAAAAGCAGGTACAGCCCCCACAATTCCCTGCCCGAGAGGTCGTCCTCTCCGGCTCCAGCGTTGTTGGCGTAGCGCGACATCAGCTCCTCGCGGGCCGCGGAGTCGGTCATTGCCTTGTGGATTGTCATGATTGACGCGAGCATCCCCCGGTCGTAGTCCCCCTTTTTGAAATAGGGAGCCATGTCGTTGCGGATGATGCCCCAGCAGAGAGCGTCGGGAAGCACACCCTCCGCCCCGTAGCCCGTGCGGATTACCGCCTGGCGGTCGTTGACCGACACGAGCACCAGCACCCCGTTGTCGCGGTCCTTCTTGCCGATGCCCCAGGTGGAGAACAGCTCCGTCGCGTAGTCGTTTATATCCTCTCCGTCGAGGTCCGGCACGATGACCGCCACCGGCTCGGCCGTAGAGCTTTGCCATACCTGCGACAGCAGCGAGTCGGCCATAGCGAGCGCTTCCGGGCTCATCACTCCCGCCATGTCGCTTACGAAGCGGCTGCGGTTTTCCTGATGCACGTTCTTGACGTCTTTTACCGCCATAGCGGCAGCCATAAACGGCAGCAGCGCGGTGAGGAGGAGAAGTATCTTTTTCATAAATCGCTGTCTAACAATTTGCTGAATGTCTTTAATTCCCTTACAGGGGCGGTTACGAACGGGCGTTCGCGCCAACGCGGATGGGGTACCGTCAGTTCCTGGGTCTCTATTGTCAGCTCCCCGAAGAAGATTATGTCGATGTCGAGGTAGCGGTCGCGGTATGAGCCGTCGGCGTTGCGGTGGATGTTACCCTCCGGGGCTTCCGAGCGCTCTATTTCCTGCAGCCGCGCGAGGAGCGCTTCCGGCGCGAGCGAGGTCTCTATTTCAACGCCCGTGTTGAGGAAGCGGTTCTCCGATTCGAAGCCCCACGGCTCGCTTTCAACCACCGACGACCGCCGCGGTGCGCCCTCCCCCTCGTGGAGTTGGAAAACAGCGGCGACAGCCCGCTCCAGGATGGAGCGGCTGTCGCCGATATTGGAACCCAGGTTCAGGTGTACGGTCTGTCTCATCAAAGAGTGCGGGCCACTTCGACCTCCTCGAAGCCTTCGATGATGTCCCCCTGCTGGATGTCGTTGTAACCCTGGATGGAGAGGCCGCATTCAAGCCCGGCGACAACCTCCTTGGCGTCGTCCTTGAAGCGCTTGAGCGAGCCAAGCTCCCCGGTGTAGCGCACGATGCCGTCGCGGATGAGGCGCACCTTGTTGGAGCGCTTGATTTTCCCTTCGCGAACGATAGCTCCCGCGATTGTCCCGACCTTGGAAATCTTGTAGGTCTCGAGCACTTCCGCCGAGCCGGTGATTTCCTCTTTGAGTTCGGGCGCGAGCATGCCGGCCATGGCGTCCTTAACCTCCTCGATCGCCTGGTAGATGACCGAGTAGAGGCGGATTTCGACCCCTTCGCGTTCCGCCTCGCGGCGTGCGGCCTGCGAGGGGCGCACCTGGAAGCCGATGATGATGGCGTCCGAGGCGGCGGCCAGGGTGACGTCGCTCTCCGATATTTCGCCGACGGCCTTGTGGAGCACGTTGACCTGTACCTCCGGCGTGGAGAGCTTGATGAGCGAGTCGGAAAGAGCCTCGATCGAGCCGTCCACGTCGCCTTTGACAATCACGTTCAGCTCCTGGAACGAGCCGAGGGCCTGGCGGCGGGCGATGTCGTCGAGGGTCAGGCGCTTCGAGGTGCGCAGGCCCAGTTCGCGCTGTAGTTGCTGGCGCTTGGTAGCGATTTCGCGGGCCTCCTGCTCCGTGTCCATGACGGTGAAGGTGTCACCGGCGGTCGGAGCGCCGTCAAGACCCAGAATCAGCGCCGGTTCGGCCGGCCCGGCCTCCTTGATGCGCTGGTTGCGCTCGTTGAACATCGCCTTAACCTTGCCGAAATGCGTTCCGGCGAGGATGATGTCGCCTACGCGGAGAGTGCCGTTCTGCACGAGCACCGTGGCGACGTAGCCGCGACCCTTGTCGAGCGACGACTCGATGATAGAGCCGGTAGCGTTGCGAGCCGGGTTGGCCTTCAGGTCGAGCATCTCGGCCTCCAGGAGCACTTTCTCCAGCAGGTCGTCGACCCCGGTACCCTTCTTGGCCGAAATATCCTGGCTCTGGTACTTGCCGCCCCATTCCTCGACGAGGTAGTTCATGTTGGCGAGCTGTTCCTTGATTTTGTCAGGGTTGGCGGCGGGTTTGTCTATCTTGTTGATGGCGAACACCATCGGTACGCCGGCAGCCGACGCGTGGTTGATGGCCTCGACCGTCTGCGGCATGATGTCGTCGTCTGCGGCAACGATGATGATACAGATGTCGGTTACCTTCGCGCCGCGGGCACGCATGGCGGTGAACGCCTCGTGGCCCGGGGTGTCGAGGAAGGTGATGTGGCGGCCGTCCTGCAGCTTGACGTTGTAAGCGCCGATATGCTGCGTGATGCCGCCGGCCTCTCCGGCGATCACGTTGGCCTTGCGGATATAGTCGAGAAGCGACGTTTTGCCGTGGTCGACGTGGCCCATGACGGTCACAATCGGCGGACGGGCCACGAGGTCCTCCTCGTTGTCCTCCTCCTGCGCGATTGCCTCTACGACCTCGGCCGACACGAACTCGGTCTTGTAGCCGAACTCCTCGGCGACGATGTTGATGGTTTCCGCGTCGAGGCGCTGGTTGATTGAAACCATTACCCCGAGGTTCATGCAGGTGCCGATTACCTTGTTGATGGGTACGTCCATCATGTTGGCAAGGTCGTTGGCGGTAACGAACTCCGTCAGCTTCAGCACCTTTGCTTCGGCCATTGCCTCGGCGGCTGCCTCGGCGGCGCGTTCGGCTACCATCTCGCGCTTCTCCTTGCGCCACTTCACGCCCTTCTTCTGCCCCTTGTCCTTGGCGGTCAGGCGGGCGAGGGTTTCGCGTACCTGCTTCTGTACGTCCTCCTCGTTGACCTCGACATGGGTGTTGCGCCCGCGACCGCGGTCGCGCCCTCCGCCGCGTCCGTCGCGGCGCGAGCCTCCGCCGTTGCCGCCGTTGGCGTTACCCCCTCCGCCGCGGTTGCCGCGGGGCTGGTCGTTCTGCTGCGAGGTCTTTTCGATGTCGATTTTCTCCTTGCCGCCGATGCGCTTGCGCTTCTGGCGGTCGCCTCCGGCGTTACCCCCCTGCGCGCCCTGGGCCTTGGCGATGCGCTCGTTGCGGCGCTCCTCCTTCGACTTCTTCTTCGGACGCGTGGTCTGGTTGATGGTCGAGAGGTCGATTTTGCCTATGACGTTGATGGTCGGGCGGTTTTCGGGGAGGCCGAGCGAGAATACCTCAGGCTCGGATTTGGCTTCCTCCTTGGCGGGAGCAGCCGGCGCTTCCTTGACGGGAGCCTCGGCCTTGGGGGCTTCGGGCTTCGGGGCGGGCGCGGCGGGCTTCTCCTCCGCCTTGGGCGCGGCGGGGACTTCTGCCTTCGGAGCTTCCGGTTTCGGGGCGGGCGCGGCGGGCTTCTCCTCCGCCTTGGGGGCGGGGGCTTCGGCCTTCGGAGCTTCCGGTTTCGGAGCGGGCGCGGCGGGCTTCTCCTCCGCTTTGGGGGCGGGGGCTTCGGCCTTCGGAGCCTCTGCTTTCGGAGCTTCAGCCGAGGGAGCCGGAGCGGGTTCGGGCTTGGGCTTCACGGGGTTGCCGTGGCGGTCAAGCTCGATTTTGCCCAGTATCTTCGGTTTGTTGATTTCCGATGTGAGTTTGATTTCAGAAGACCCCTGCGGAGCCGCGGATTCCTTGGCTTTTTCCTTGTCCTTGTCTTTCTGCTGCTGCCGTTCGTTGGAGAACTGGTGGGATTTCTGCTTCTGGTCTTTGTCGGTCTTAAATTCTTTGTAAAGGATGTTGACGGCGTCATCCTCGATACGGGCGTTCGGGTTGTCGTCGACATCGATTCCTTTGCCGCGCAGGAACTCCACCACCGTGGGAAGCGCCACGTTGAGGTCCTTCGCTACTTTGCTTATTTTAGTTCTCGCCATGAATAGGGGTTAATTGTCGGAAATTGGTTTTGGAGAGGGGATGGGGGAGGGATGGGGACGCGCTATTACGCCTCAGGCTCCGCGGGGGCTTCGGGTGCCTCCTCGGCGGGAGCCGCGGGAGTCTCAGGCTCCTCCTCGAACTCGGCGCGGAGAACGGCCAGCACGTTGTCTACAGTCTCCTCCTCGAGGTCGGCGCGCTTCACAAGCTCGTCGCGGTCGGTGCGCAGAACGCTCTTGGCGGTCACGCAACCCATGTCCTTCAGGGCGTCGATCACCCATTCGTCGATTTCGTCCTTGAACTCGTCGAGGTAGATGTCCTCCTCGCCCGGAGCCTCTTCGACGTCGCGGTAAACGTCGATGACGTAGCCCGTCAGCATCGAGGCCAGCTTGATGTTCAGGCCCCCTTTGCCGATTGCCAGCGATACCTGGTCGGGCTTGAGGAACACTTCGGCCTTCTTCTCCTCCTCGTCAAGTCGGATCGAGGAGACGCGGGCCGGCGACAGGGCGCGCTGGATGAACAGCGACGGGTTGTTGGTGAAGGGGATAACGTCGATGTTCTCGTTGCGCAGCTCCCGGACGATGCCGTGGATGCGCGAGCCCTTCACGCCGACGCACGCCCCTACCGGGTCGATGCGGTCGTCGTAGCTCTCGACGGCGATTTTCGCGCGCTCTCCCGGGATGCGGGCAACGGCGCGGATATTGATTAGCCCGTCGTGGATTTCGGGCACCTCAAGCTCGAAAAGGCGGCGCAGGAAGTTCTCGTTAGTGCGCGATACGGTGATTTTCGGATTGTTGTTGTTGTTGTCGACGTTCGCGATCACGGCGCGCACCGTCTCCCCCTTGCGGAAGAAGTCGCCCGGAATCGCCTGGTTCTTAGGCAGCAGAAGCTCGTTCTTCTCGTCGTCGAGAAGAAGAGTTTCGCGGGACCACGTCTGGTAGACCTCGCCCGTGACGAGTTCCCCTTCCAGGTCCTTGAACTTCGCGTAGATAGCCTCCTTCTGAAGCTCCAGAATCTTCGACTGGAGGGTCTGGCGGAGGGTCAGGATGGCGCGGCGCCCGAAGTCGGCGAAGATGATTTCCTTAGTGTGCTCCTCGCCGATTTCGACCTCCGGGTCGTTGTCGGCGCGCGCGTCGCTCAGCGAAATCTGGAGGTTGGGATTCTCAACCTCTCCGTCGGGCACTACTTCCAGGTTCTGGAAAATCTGAACGTCACCCTTGTCAGGGTTCATGATGACGTCCAGGTTCTCGTCCGTGCCGAACATCTTGGCGAGCACGTTGCGGAACGATTCTTCCAGTACGCTGATCATCGTGGTCTTGTCGATGTTCTTCAACTCCTTGAACTCGGCAAAACGCTCCACCATGTTGGGGGTTTCCTCTTTGCGGGCCATATCTTAATGTATATGTTTTATCTTGTTTTGTTTATTCTTTTATTTGAAGTCAATAAGGTAATTGACTCTTTTCGCCTGCGAGTAGGCGAACGTCTCCGGCTTGTCGACGACGACGGGGCGTTTCGCTCCCTCGGGTTTCTCCTTGACTTTCATGACGATCGTGAAACCCTCGTCGGTCGTCTCCGTCAGGGTTCCCCGCAGCTTCCTGCCGTCGGTGGTCAGTACCTCGACCTCGTTGCCGATGTTCTTGTCATACTGGCCGCGGACCTTGAAGGGGGCCGTCAGGCCGGCCGACCCGACCTCCAGTTCGAAATCCTCCTTCTCTCTGTCGAGCTTCGCCTCGATCGAGCGGCTTACCGCCGCGACCGTGTCGAGGTCCATTGACCCCGGAGAGTCAAGCTCCACGACGATGGAGTTCCCCGCGCCGACGCGCACGTCGACAATGAAGAGGTCTGTCCCCTCGATAGCCTGCTCCGCGGCGCGGAGCACTTCCTGCTTGTCTGTCATCTTTTCCTATTACACAACAAAATGGAGGAAGCCGTCCAGCTTCCTCCGATAACTTACCGCAAAGTTACGCAAAATTTCCCGCCCCGCCAACTATTACCATTCCATTTGCCCGACTCGCGTCAGCCTCCGGCGATAATTTAACGGTTAGAACTGAAAATTTATATATTTTTAACTATTTGCGGCTCTTCGTTTTGCTTAAATCAGATCTGGCGGAATGTCCAGGTGCCGATCTGCTCGTAGCTTTCATCCTCGTCCTCCTCCAGATAGCTCTCTTTGAACTTCATGGAGTTGTTGCCGGGGAAAGAGATGGTAACCACGCCGCTCGCATCCGGGTCGTACAGATGGTCGTAGTCCCACGAGTAGCGCAGAAGACCCTTCGACTGGTTTTCCCACCCCCAGGTCGATACCGCCAGGGAGCTGTCGCCGTACTTCACCATATACGTCCCCGCCTTGGTGAAGATGACCTCTTTGGGAAGTTCTGATTCGTCTATTTCCTCGAAATCGTCGGCATCCGCGTCAGGGTCGAGCTTCGCAAGCGCCTCGTAAAGCGACCTGAGGTTCTCGATTTTCACCTCCTTGTCGAACATCTGTCTGCCGTCCACCTTGATTGTGAGGCGGAAATGGGTGATTTTCCAACTGCGGCAAAGGTTGTTGGTCATCTGGCTGTCGGGGTACTGCGTCTGGCGCTCCGCCGTGAGGGTGAAGTTCCGCCCGCCGTCAAGCGAGAAGTCGAGCGACGCCGCGGTATCCCCCTCCATATTGACCGTGATTGTGCCGAAACCCTCCAGCTCGTAGGTGTTGTCCCCGTTCTTGGTGTACTTTCCCTCGTAAATCTGGATTGTGCGGGAAGCCGACCTGATGATGCCCTTCTTCAGCGGCGCTCCCGGGTTGACCATCGTCGACGGCGTGATGATGTAGTTGCCGGCCGCTGTAAGCTCGACCGACCCGTAAGGCGATGTCGGCGAGTCGATTACGAACAGAGCCGCGTCAGTCTCGTATTTCGGAGTCGAAAGGGTCTCCCTCCTTGTCGTCGTCGTTGGAGCAAGAGGCGAAACCCGTGCAGATTGCGGCCGCCATAAGCGCGGCCCCGATGAATTTCCTGATTTCCATAGATTAATGTGGTGTGTTGGTTCTTTCCCGGCAAAAGTACCACAAAAACCCCACTCTCCCCCTTTCCCCCGTCCTCTATTTTAATCCTTCCCCTCAATATTTAAATATTTTTAACTCAAATTCCTCCCCTCTTTTCCATTCCTTTGTATCCCGAAACTCTCCCCTCTTGGTTTCCTCTCCTCCCTACTCTCTGAGCTTCCCCCGAGGTTCCCTCCCGTCTTTCCCCCTGGCTTTCAATCCGAATGGGTTCTGGTCCCGGTGTGAGGGGCCGCGGCCCCGAAGCTGCCTCGCGAAGCCTCTTCCTCTCCTAAAGCCCCCTCCCTCTCCCCTTCGCCCCTCCTTTAAGCTAATCAATCCCTCCAAATACCCCTCCCCGATGGAAGAAGAAAAAGAAAAGAAGCCTTCGGGGCGCCCCGGCTACGGTAAGGTTGTCTTTCCCCGCAGATACAACCGCCGTCTTCGGAACTTCGACTACTCCCGCCCCGCGATCTACCATATAATCTTGAAAAAAGCCCCCGGTTGCCCGGCCTTCGGCAATCTTGCCGGCGACCCGGCCGTCAGGCCCGGTGAGCCGGGCTGCGCCCGAATCGACAAAACCCCTCTTGGAAAGCTGGTTAACAAGGAAATCTACAACTGGCCGCTCCGCTTTCCCGTCCTGCAGCTCTACCAGTATACCGTAATGCCCGACCATGTCCACATACTCCTGCGGGTCAAAGAAGAAATTCCTTTGAAATTAGGGTTTTATGTCGGTAAACTCAAAGAGATCGTCCAAAAAGCCTGGACCGGCGTAACAGTTGGCGAAGCCTCTCCTGCAGTCGTTTTCCAGGAAGGGTACACCGACCGCGTGCTCCATCCCGGCCGCGACCTTGATACCCTCTTCCGCTATATCCGCGAGAACCCCCACCGCCTCGCGATGCGCAAGCTGCATCCCGAATTTTTCCAGACCCTCAGAAACATAGAAATCGCAGGAGAGCAGTGGCAGGCTTACGGAAACCTGTTCCTACTTCGCGACCCATTCGTGAGCGCCGTGGTAGTGCATACGCGACATACCCCCGAAGAGCGCGCCGCCCTCCGGGAGGAATGGCTCTGGAACGCCGCCAACGGCGGAGTGCTTGCGTCCCCCTTCATATCCCCGGCGGAAAACGCCATCCGCGAGGAAGCCGAAAAACTCGGTTCCCGCATAATCCACATCCAGGAAACCCCTTTCCCCGATCGTTACAAGCCAGAAGAGCGCCGTTTCAACCTCTGTTGCGAGGGAAAACTGCTTATTCTTGCCCCGATGCGCCCCCTTCCCGAAGAGCGCTTCCGTTACAAATGCCTCCATATGAACCGCATCGCCGAATACCTCGCCTCCCTTTCAGCCTCCCGCCGCTAACCCCTCCCCTGGCTTTTCTCCCTTTTCCCCGGCCCCTTTTCTCGGTCGCCTGTCCCCCTCGCCGCCGCGGCGGCTCGCACCGGGCCCAGAACCGCCTCTTTGGTCCTCCTGGCTTCCCTCCCGCCTTCCCCTTTCCCTTGCTTATCCCTCCCGCCTTTCCCCCGCCTTTCAATCCGAATGGGTTCTGGTCCCGGTGTGAGGGGCCGCGGCCCCGAAGCTGCCTCGCGAAGCCCCTTCCTCTTCCAAATCCCCCTCCCTTGCGAAGCCTCCCCCTTCCTCCGGCCCTCTTAATAGCCCGTAAATATCCCTAATTTCGGGAGCGTTATGGAAGAGAAACGGGGTTTTATTCGTATCTTCGCGGCGTAGCGCCGCGGGAAGCGGCGCGAATGTGATTCTATTTATATCTTACTTATTACCGCTCATTAGTGTCCACTAAAAAATCATAATAGCACTTTGAAATTATTGAAATTCAAT
>CAJUFH010000011.1 GCA_910585755.1 uncultured Muribaculaceae bacterium
TTAACACTCTAATCTCCCGATTTTAACATATGCACCGGAAATTCGGCTTGACCCATAATCCGCTGCGTGGCCCGGGGCTTGAGCAACAAGGAAATCGCCGACGAGCTGTGTCTGTCGGTCCATACCGTCGCGACTCACCGCCGAAATATCACCTCTAAACTCGGAATCCATTCCAGCGCCGGACTGACAATTTTCGCCATATTGAACAAGCTCGTAAATCTGACAGAAGTACGGCCCCAGTGATTCCGCTCCGATCTGCTTCGCATCGGTAGGAGGATTAGAGAGAAATTGTCTATCTTCGCGTCAGAATACTTAATAATGGAGCAAATATGCGTGAAGATTTCGATAAAGTATGGAAAATGATGCTCGCCGGAGAGGTTTACGATGCTCTGCATCCCGAACTTATTGCACGGCTGGAGGCGACGCGCGGCGTGATACGGCGGTTCAACGACCTGCCCCCATCGGATGTGGAGGGGCAGAAAGAGATACTGCGTTCGCTGCTCGGCAAGTGCGGCGAGCGATTCCATTTCAACCAGCCGTTCAGATGTGACTACGGGTGCAACATCCATATCGGGGAGGATTTCTTCGCGAACTTCAATCTTACGATTCTCGACGAGGCTGAGGTGAGAATCGGGGACCACGCGTTCATCGGTCCGAACGTCAGCATCTATACCGCCTGCCATCCGCTCGATGCTGCTGAGAGGAACCAGGGGGTTGAATGGGCCGAGCCGGTGACGATAGGGGATAATGTTTGGATTGGCGGGGGAGTGACGATTGTCCCGGGTGTGACGATAGGGAACACTGTGGTGATAGGTGCCGGTTCCGTTGTTACCCGGGACGTGCCCTCTAATGTCGTGGTCGGCGGAAATCCGGCCAGGATTATCAAGGAGTTATAGGGCGTTTTTCTGTCGTACCCCGCCAATACAGCATCTCAGCGGAATTTATTGTCTCCAGCGCAGAAGCCAAAGAGCCGCAAGTCATTGACTTACGGCTCTTTGGCGGAGAGGACGAGATTCGAACTCGTGGTAGGATTGCTCCTACGTCAGTTTAGCAAACTGGTGGTTTCAGCCACTCACCCACCTCTCCATTGGTGGCGCGCCGCTGGTTTGCCCGAAGGCAGGGCAGCGCTGATTTCGGATGCAAAGGTAGGGAGTTTTTTCGGAATAGCAAAATTTTTGAGCGGTTTTTCGTAAATTCGCGATAGTTTTATTGAATATTCATCAGAATTTCCCCGGTATACGCATCGCGTCTCGACGCGGCATATGCGGGACTCCGACTACTCAGACATGGGCATTCTTCTTCAAACAGAGAAACTTACAAAGAGTTATGGCGACAGGATGCTGTTTGCCGACGTCTCTCTCGGACTGAACGAGGGGGACAAGGTGGGACTTGTTGCCCGCAACGGCTCGGGCAAGAGCACGCTTATGCGCTGCCTCGTCGGGCTGGAGGATGTCGATTCTGGGACTGTGACGACGGCCTCCGGCTGCAGGGTGGCGTTCCTCGACCAGTCGCCGGAGCTTCCGCCGGAACTCTCGGTATGGGAGGCGGCTATCGGATACCATCCCGTCACTGAAGCGCTTGCCGGACTTGACGCCGAAGGCCGGGAGGAACTGCTGTCGAGGCTGCGGCGGCTTTTGACGCAGCTTGGCATTTCTGACACGGAGGCGTCAGTCGCGACTCAGTCGGGAGGGCAGCGCAAACGTATCGCCCTGGCCTGCGTGCTGGCGGCGGAACCACAGGTATTGCTGCTTGACGAGCCGACGAACCATCTTGACATACCCGCTATCGAATGGCTGGAACAGACGCTTTCCCGGTCGCGGGTCACTCTTCTGATGGTTACCCATGACCGTTTCTTTCTCGACCGGGTATGCTCGCGCATCGTTGAAATCGACCGGGGAGAGGTATATTCCTACACGGGAGATTATGCCAACTTCCTGCGCCGTCGGCGCGAGCGTCTCGAGGCGGCCGAAGCCGGAGTCGCCAGGGCGCGCAACCTTCTCATGAAAGAGCAGGAATGGATGCGGCGCCAGCCCCAGGCCCGGGCCGGGAAGGCCCAGTACCGCATAGACGCTTTCTATGACCTTAAAGAGAAAGCCCGGCGGCAGGCGGCCGAAAAGGATGTCAACCTCTCGGTAAAGTCTTCCCGCATAGGTTCAAAGATATTCGAGGCTGAAAACGTAAGCAAGCGATTCGGCGAGAAGGTCGTGCTTGACGATTTCAGCTATGTTTTCGCTCCGGGCGAGAAGGTAGGCATTATCGGGGGAAACGGCGTGGGGAAATCGACTTTTATCAAAATGCTTCAGGGGCTGACACAACCAGACTCGGGGCATTTTAACATCGGCGAAACCGTGCGTTTCGGTTACTATCGCCAGGAAGGAATTGATTTCAATCCCGAGAAAAAGGTTATCGACGCGATAACGGAGAAGGCGGAGGAGGTGGTTCTCAACGGCGGCGAACGCATGAGCCCGTCGCAGTTCCTTACCCGGTTTTTGTTCACTCCCGCCGACCAGCAGAAGTATATCTGCAAGCTCAGCGGAGGGGAGCGGAGCAGGCTGCACCTCGCGTCCGTGCTTATGAGTTCTCCTAACTTCCTGATTCTCGACGAGCCGACCAACGACCTCGATATCGCGACACTCGGCGTACTTGAAGACTACCTTGCGGATTTCAAGGGGTGTCTGATTGTGATTTCCCACGACCGATATTTCCTTGACTCAGTGGCCGACCATCTTTTCGTGTTCGAGGGGAACGGCGTAATCAAGGATTTCCCCGGCAGTTACACCGACTATTCGCTTTGGCGCAAAGAGCGAGACACCCGTATGAAATCACAGGAGGTTGAGAAACAGTCCTCCTCCGCTCCTCAAAAAACGCGTACCGAACGCGCTCCCAAACTGACATTCAAGGAAAAGCGGGAATTTGAGGAACTTGAAAAGGAAATCGCGGCGCTCACCGAAGAAAAGCGGTCGCTGGAAGCCCTGTTCGCTTCAGGCGCGGAATGTGCCGATATCTCAGCCAAAGCCGCGCGTTTCTCAGAGGTCAGCGAGCTCCTCGACGAAAAGGAGATGCGCTGGCTCGAGCTTTCGGAAAAAGCCTGAACATAAGCTAAAATTGCCGATTATTCCGTAAGGCGTGTAACGTCGAGGCTATATAAATTCGCATAATATGATTATCGCGAACAAATGTAGTCATATTTATATTTTTCGGCCACTATTCTGTCAAATATATTGTCAGGTGCGTTGCCGCTTCGTGTTCCACTGACAATGTGATATCACCCGAACATCCAGGCCAGCGCCCTCATAAGGCGCTGGCCTCCGTTTTGGCAGTGATTGCCCGGGACAAGCTCGAAACGGGTGGTTATGCCTCCGGATTGCAGGTAATTGGCTATTTCAACCGTGTCGGTCTGCACGGGCTGGAATGCCTTGACGTTTGTATTCGCTTCTTTGTCGCCAAGCAGGAAATATGCCTTTCCGGTTTTATGCGGGAGCGGCTGAGATTGAATCCATTCAGCGAAGCCGTCGTACCAGAATGAGCCGGAAAGGCTTATGATATTGTCGAAAGAGTCGTTGAGCATCCACTGCCATAGAGAGAACAGGCCGGAAAGGGAAACTCCCGCCAATGTGCGCTCGGTGTCTTTCGCCATGTTCAGCCGCTTTTCGGTCTCGGGTAACACGGTGTCGGTCAGCTTTGAGAGAAAACTTTGTCCATTCCCCTTGAAATCAGGGCATCCAGGCGGCTCTCCTTTCGCTGGCCAGGGAGTGAGGTCATCGTCCCAGTCCACTCCGGCGACCATAACGATTGATATTCCGAACTTTCTCGCCGCCTCCTCTATCAGGCCCTCCAACGAATCGACTGGATAAAGGATATAGCATATCCGATTCCGCGAGGTGAGGGCAGCGCTTATTTTAAGATTCGCTATTGTGAACGTCTGCATATTTCATAATGCCGGGCAATTCTTTGAACCCGATGCTTTTATATAACGATTTCGCCCCGTCGGTTGTTTCAAGGTATATTTTGTCGCAACCAAGTTCGCGGGCTGTTTCCACAAGGCGGCGCACTATTGAATGACCGATGCCGCGGTTCCGATACCTGTCGCGCACATAGATGTTCATCAGGTAGGCGCAACGCCCCGACGGATTGTCGGGGGAGGGGAGCTCCTCTGTCAGACAGATGGCGCCGCATCCCGCCGGACTGTCTTCCGCCACGGCTTCGAAGGCAATGTGTGTGCCGTTGTTTATGTGTTCGGAGTAATATCGGCGGTTGGCGTCCATCAGTTCCGGGGTCGCCGTAACACCGAATACGTTTTCAACCACCTCTCCGCGCCATTTCAACAGCGTATTGAGATTCTTTATCTCTTTTATTGTAACGTTCATTCCGTTTCACCCTCTTTCATTACTACCGGCAACGCCCTGTCATTGACCTTTCCGCGGGCCGTCAGCGGTATATCGTCCATTTTAACGAAAAATTCAGGCACCATAAAATCGGCAAGACGCGAGCACAGGAACCGCTTTATCCTGCTGAGCTGGCAATTTTTGTGGGAGGGCACGAAATACGCCGTCAGATAGGCGAGTTCCTGTTCGTCGGTGAACGAACGGACTACGCCCCGCTCGACGCACGGCGATTCGTTCAGCACGTTCTCCACCTCTTCCGGCTCTACGCGTCGGCCAAGAATCATTACCTGTTTGTCCTTTCGGCGGAGAAACGCGATATTCCCGTCCGACATGCGATAGCCGAGGTCGCCGCTGCGGTACATCCGCGTGCCGTCGTCGAGCGTTACGAAGTTGGCCTGTTCCGGCGGGTTGCCGAGATAGCCCCGCGAGACACCCTCGCCTAAAATACATATTTCCCCTGTCTTGCCATCAGGAACCTCGTTCATACTGTCGTCAAGTATCTTTACCTCTACGCCCTTGATACTCTTGCCGATGAGATAGGTGCCGTCGTCGAGCGGGTGCGCGTTATCTACGCGGTAATATGTTGCGCAGACCGTCGTCTCGCTCGGCCCGTATGTGTTATAGATAGCGAAATCCTGATTCTTCAGCCAGGTGACGTATGCCCCCCTTATCACATCGCCACCGCTTATAAGCAGCCGAAGTTTCGACGGGTAGCACTTATAGCGGTTCATGTCGGCGAGCAGATAGGGGAATCCGCTTATAGCCGTGATCCCATGGCGTTCGCAGAAGGCCATAAGGTCTCCGATGGTGCCTTCATGGACCTCTTTCGAGGGGATGGCGAGGGTCGCTCCGTTGAGCAATGTGGTGAATACCTCCTCTACGAATATGTCGAACGAGCAAATCGAATATTGCAGCATGACGTCCCCCGGGCCCGTATGAAATTCATGCTCGAAAGCCTCGGCGTAATTAACGACGCTATGGTTTTCCACGACGACCCCTTTCGGACGTCCTGTTGTGCCGGATGTGTAGAGTACGTATGCTACCCCCTTGTCGGTAGAACGGTCGGGCATCGGCTGGGAGAGGGGCAGATTGCGGCAAAATTCGTCTGTGATGACGAGTTGCGCTCCCGCTGTGCGCATCATATAATCTATGCGCTCTTTCGGGAGTGATGGCTCTGCCGGGACATATGCGGCTCCGCTTTTCAGGACGGCAAGCATCGCGGCAACCATCTCTATGCTGTGACTCATGACGATTCCTACAAATGATTCCTCCTTGGAATAGAATTTCGCCATTATGTCGTTTGCCATACCGTCAAGTTCGCGGTATGTCACCGATCGTCCGTCCTCGCTTACGGCAACGGCTTCCGGCTGCTTCTCAACCCAACTGTAAAACCGTCCATAAATCGTTCTTTCCTTCATATTATCATTCATTCCTATTAACTACAAGAAGGAAATCATATGATTTGTTCATGAGAGCGGGTTGTAGAGTTGGGGGCGGTTTTCAAAAGCGACTTGCAGTTTTGGCGTTTTATCACTATCTTTGTCACCCTTTTTTACGAAAATTTGCAGGGAGTTTATATAACAGGTACTTATGGTCAGCGAGATTAATCCGGCGGAAACGAGCCGGGCTTATGCTTTTGAGATGTGGATGAAGGCTCCGATGCCGATGGTGACTTTCCTCCGCACTGTCGATGTAACCCGTTTGCGGCTTGTAAGCCGACGGCGCGGTTTGAAATTCAATATGCTGATGTGCTGGTGCGTGGGTAAGGCGGCTTCGGCGATTAAGGAATTTTATATGCTTCCCGTCGGCGACAAGCTGTTTCGCTACGATTCCCTGGCGGTCAATACTATTGTTGCGGACTCTCGTGGAGAGGTCAGCTCCTGCGACATCCCGTTTTCAGAGGATTTAAACCAGTTCAACAACGACTATCTTCGCCTGACAGAGCGTGTGGCATCGACTTGCGAGAATCACGACGTGACCGACAGAATGGTTATCGGCACTTCGGCCCTCGCCAAATATTCCGTGGATGGCGCTATCGGGATGTATAGCGGCATTTTCAACAATCCGTTCCTGATATGGGGCCGCTATCGGAGACGTTGGTTCAAGTACGAGCTGACGGTCTCGTTCCAGTTCCATCATACACAGATGGACGGCGCGCATGCGGCCCGGTTCCTGGAACTGCTGCAATATGAAGTCAGCCATCTCGGCTAACGAGCAATGTGAAGACAAAAAAAGACCGCCGGACGTTTCTCCGGCGGTCTTTTTATGATTGAGATTTATCGCGTTTAGCGGATGATGACCTTGGCGACTTTGCCACCCTGGCGGCGGATGTAAAGCCCGGCGGCGGGGTTCTCTACGCGTACGCCCTGGAGGTTGTAGTATTCGGCTACGCCATCAGTTGCTTCAGCCTCCACCCCTTCAATTGCGGAAGGCGCATCGGTAAGAACGAACGAGATGCTGTTCAGGCGGATATGCTTGGTAGAACCTCCGCATCCGATAATTACCTGTTCAGCAGCGGTAGGAAGCGAATAGCCACATGTGATTGTGACTTCATCAGCCTGAGTGGCAGCCTCTTCAACTGTGCATGCTTCACCATCAACTGTCGGAAGCCAGTCCTGATAGTCTTTGTGACCGGTGGCCTTGTTGAAGGATACCTCTTTAATCTTGTATCCAGTGGGAGCTGTCACAGTGATTGTGTTATTGGAGGAGCCGTAAAGTTTAAGCTGGCCATCAGCTACGGCGGGATACGTGTTACCGCTAACGGCGGCTATCGCCTTGAAGATGAACGCACCGTCGGTAGTCTCCCAATTCTGTTCTTTGGCAGATGCGCCGAAGCCCTTGTTGTTGGGGTTGGAGAACTCGACAACCGCGGTGATGTTCTGAGCGTCCTCTTTGGAGATCACTTTCAGCACGAACGATGCTTCACCGGCTGCATACTGGTAGGTTTCTTCGACAGCCAGGGTGATTGTTGTCTCGCCGACCTTGTGAACTTCGACACTCATATATTCCATGTTAATCGAGGCTACTTCGGGATTGCTGGATATGAGGGTCGGTTCGCCCATGATCATTCCGTAAGGCTCGGGGAGAATCTGCTGTTCGGGAGTTCCGTCGATTACCCAGATTACTTCGGCAACGGGTTCGCCTTCCGAATTAATCCAGGCGAGTTCGGGAGAGGGTTTGGTAACGGTGTAAGTCGCAGTAACTGTTTCGCTGACAGTTTCGCCAACCTTGGCATAAGCCTCGATGGTAAGAGTGCCGGGTGTCATCGCGTATTCGTAGCCTTCGTAAAGGATAAAGTCCTCGTCGCGGCCATCGACCTTGTAGTAGATTTCAGCGCCTTCCTCGGCGGTGATTACGATTTCGGTCTGTGCGGGAATCGAAGAACCGCTTTCAGGGGTGAATGTCGGAGCGGCAACAACGACTTTGCCTCCTACTATTTCGACAGGCCAAATCTGCATCACGCCTTTGTTCTTTGTAACGAAGCCGATTATCTTGCAGCCTTCCTCCTCGTTCAGTTCGATGTCAAAGCGGTTATAGAGAGCGCATGTGTTCCCTTCGGAATCTGTAAGGGTTGCGCTGCTTCCGTTAATCGCGGTTATATTGACGTTCTCGATAGAAACATAGTGGTTGAGATTGTACTGCGCAACCTCGGAAAGGTCATAAAGCTCCTCCGGCTCAATCGCGGTTCCGGCGGTAACATCGCCGACAATCTTGGGAGAGGTGATTTCGGGCTGGTCGTTGTAAACCTCGAAATTACCCTCCAGGCGGTTAAACGTGTCACCGTTTGCGAGAGTCTTGCCTGTGTTGCCATAGACAAGCATATAAGAGGCCATGAAGCCGGAACCCGCTTTGACGAACATATAGTTTCCGGACTGGTGGATAGCGGTCATTCCGCCGTTGATGATTACGGGGACTTTCTGGTTGGCAGTCATGCTTTCCATAAAGTCGTAGAGGTTGGAGAATCCGTCGAGGATGTGGGGCGGATTTGCCACGAAAGTTGCCACGTTAGAGGTTTCTCCGTCCTTAATGGCTATCGCCTTGTAGGTAGTCGCCATCCAGCACTCAATGGGGGCTGTATAGAGAGTAGAAGCCTCCGTCGGGGTTGTTTCGTCTTCAGTATATCGGATTTCAGCCCCCTCGGTCGCGCAGCTGATTTTGACTACGAATCCTTCTCCCTGCTCGACCATCTCGAAAGTCGGGGTGGCGACAGCCGGTCCCTCTCCGAAACTGGTCCAGGTGAGGTTCCAGATAGATACGCGGTCTTTGTTTTTGGTACTTTTCGAAGGTGAGAGATTCTTTATATGAATAGTGAAATCACCCTCAACATCAAACGCCTGTGAAGTGAATGAGTATAGGGTACTTTGTGCTACCGATGTGTTGGTTAACACCTCGGATTTGACGGTATTGCCGTTCTGTTGGATGTCAATTTGAAGGGAAACTCCTTTGCTTTCCGAAAATGTATTGGTATAATCGAAAGACAGAGTACCGATGCCTCCTTCGAGAGTCGGGGATGTGATGGAACCTACGGCGGAAGTTTTGCCGTTTAAGGTCGGAGCGACAGTGCCCTGTGGAGCTTCGGATGGAAGTCCGCTGGTAATACATGCGCAGTTTGTGAGCTGCCAGCCATTTGTGGTTTTGTAGCTGTCATAAGACGTATTCCCACTGAGCGTGTTGAAGTCGGCCGAGTTTTGGGCTGACATCGACATCGCGCCAACGAGAAGCAGCGAGGATAGTAAAAATTTCTTCATGCCTGAAAAATGATTGGTTAATATTTGATTTCGTTATATTCTGTTGACGGACGTTTTTGGGTCGGTCTATACAAGCGCAAATATACTGCTTATTTTCCATAACCGCAATTAATTCCGTAAATTATATGCGATTTGTATAACGATTGCCGAAATTTACGCAATAATCCCCGCCAAAGCCGGTAAACAAGGCTTTGGCGGGGATTCCTATCAAGTCTTTCGTGGCGTATCAGTCGGTTGTGCCGATTTCGGCTGCTGCGTCGACGGCTGCCTCAGCAGCGTCGGTCGAGAAGGGGGAGGGGTTCTCGTAGTCGATGCCTTTCAGCCACTTGTCGAGCCAGCGGAAGAATACGCGTTGCCACATGATAGCGTTCTGTGGCTTCAGAATCCAGTGGTTCTCGTCGGGGAAAATCAGCATCTCGGCGGGAACTCCGCGGAGACGGGCGGCATTGAACGCCATTTCGCCCTGCGAGGAGAGGATACGATAGTCATATTCGCCGTGGGTGACGAGGATGGGGGTGTCCCACTTGTCGACGAACTTATGAGGCGAGTTGGCGAAAGTGCGCTGCGCTACAGCGTTGTCCTTGTCCCAGAACGGGCCGCCGAGGTCCCAGTTCGCAAACCACATCTCCTCGGTTTCGAGGTACTGCGCCTCGGTGTTGAAGATTCCGGCATGTGCGATAAGCGCTGCGAAGCGGCCTTCGTGGATGCCGGCAAGCATGTAAACCGAGAAGCCGCCGTAGCTTGCGCCGACAGCGCCGATATGCTCGCCGTCGACATAGGGCTTCTCCTTCATGAAGTCAACAGCCGAGAGATAGTCGCGCATGTTCTGGCCGGGGTAGTCGCCCGAAATCTGCGCGTTCCATTCGGTTCCGAAGCCGGGAAGGCCGCGGCGGTTGGGCGCAATCACGATATATCCGTTGGACGCCATTAGCATAAGGTTCCAGCGATAGCTCCAGAACTGGCTGACTGCCTGCTGCGGGCCACCCTGGCAGTAGAGGATGGCGGGATATTTCTTTTCCGGGTCGAATTTGGGAGGATAGAGCACCCAGGTTGTCATCAGCTTGCCGTCGGTGGTCGGAACCATTACCTTCTCGACCTTCGGGGCCTCAATCTGCTCGAGAATCTCCTTGTTGACCGCGGTCAGGGCAGTAGCCTTGCCGTCGGCCACGGCGAAAATCTCGTTCGGGTAAAGCATCGAGTGGCGCATCGTGATTACCTGCTTCCCGTCGGGGGTGGGAGCGAGAGCGCAGTAGTCGGCGATGTCGGTTCCGGCGGTAACCATCTCAACCTTCTTGGTCTCGATGTCGACACTGAAAATCGGGGTACAACCCTGGTAAGCAGCCAGGAAATATATTTTCTTGCTGTCGGGAGCCCATGCGATCGCGTCGGCTGTATAGTCCCATTCGGTTGTCAGGTCGGTCTTCTCGCCGGTAGCGTTGTTAAGGAGGAAAATGCGGTTTTTGTCGCTCTCGTAGCCGTCGTGCTCCATCGAAAGCCACGCTACATATTTTCCGTCGGGAGAGAAGGCGGGATTGGTGTCGTAGCCCATCATCCCCGCGGTCAGGTTGCGGGTCTTGGAAGACTCCAGGTCGTAGATATAAAGGTCGGAATTGGTCGATACGGCGTATTCCATGCCTGTCTTTTTCCGCGAGGTGTAGATTACGCGGCGCGAGTCGGGGCTCCAGGCGAAAGATTCGATTCCGCCGAAAGGCTTCATGGGGGATTCAAACGGCTCCCCCTCCATAATGTCCTTTACGTTGTCGAGTTTCGAGCCGTCGAAGTCAGCCAGGAAGGGGTGGGGGATTTCGGTGACCCATTCGTCCCAGTGCTTGTACATCAGGTCGTCGATCACGCGCCCTGTGGCTTTGGGGAGGTCGGGATATACGTCGGCCGCGGTGCGTACCGACTTGATGGTCGACACGACGATTACCTTCTTGCCGTCAGGAGAGAACAGGAAGCCGCCGACGCCATTTTCCAGGGCGGAAACGACCTTGCGGCCCGAACCGTCGGCGTTCATGACCCAGAGCTGCGGTTTCCCCTCGCTCTCGGCTGTAAAGGCGATGCGCTTCCCGCCGTCAATCCATACGGCGCCCCCTTCCGAGCCGGGGGTCTTGGTGAGGCGCGTCTGTTCCGAGCCGTCAATGTTCATTACGTACAGCTCGTTGTTGCTCTTGTTCTGCTCGACGCTCTCGTAGCTGACACCGTAGAGTATTTTCGTTCCGTCGGGCGATACCTGCGGCCCGCTGACGCGGCCGAGAGCCTCGAGGGCCTCGATGTCGAAGATACCCGATTCGCTGTTGTAATCAGGCTTGTCGATAAGCTGCGAGTCGGCAGCGCCGCCGCAACCCGACAGCCCCGCGAGGGATGCTGCTGACATTGTAATCGCGATGAAAGTGCTTTTGTTCATTATTTCTGTGGTTTGATGTTTTTGAGGCAGATAAATCGACATAATCAGCGCGTGATTATGCAGTTTCACGGGCAAAGTTAGCGAATTTTCCTTGAAGTTTTTGTAATTTTGCACCCAAATAACATAAAATTAAGGAATGAAAGAATTAGCGACCGTCTACTCTCCGAAAGATACTGAGGAAAAATGGTATGACTACTGGATGCGCCACAAGCTCTTCCGCTCCGTGCCCGACGCCAGGGAGCCGTACACCATTGTCATCCCTCCCCCTAACGTTACCGGCGTCCTCCACATGGGCCATATGCTTAACGAGACTATCCAGGATATCCTCGTGCGCCGCGCCCGCATGGAGGGGAAGAACGCCTGCTGGGTGCCCGGCACCGACCACGCGTCAATCGCTACCGAGACCAAGGTGATCGCGAAACTCGCGGCCGAGGGTATCAAGAAGACCGATCTCTCGCGCGAGCAGTTCCTCGAACACGCATGGGACTGGACGCGTCACCACGGCGGCATTATCCTTCAGCAGCTCCGCAAGCTCGGAGCGTCGTGCGACTGGGACCGCACCGCGTTCACCATGGACGAACAGCGTTCTGAAGCGGTCACCAAGGTGTTCTGCGACCTCTACGACAAGGGACTGATTTACCGCGGACTCCGCATGGTCAACTGGGATCCGCAGAACCGTACCGCGATTTCCGACGACGAGGTGAATTTCGTCGAGGAACAGTCGAAGCTCTATTATCTCCGCTACAAGGTCGCCGGCGATCCGGAAGGGAGGTATGCCGTAGTCGCCACGACCCGCCCGGAAACCATCATGGGCGACACGGCGATGTGCATCAACCCCAAGGATCCGAAAAACGCCTGGCTTAAAGGGAAGCGCGTCATCGTCCCCCTCGTAGGCCGCGAGATTCCCGTGATCGAGGACCGCTATGTAGAGATTGATTTCGGCACAGGCTGTCTGAAGGTAACCCCGGCGCACGATAAGAACGACTACATGCTGGGCAAGACCCACAACCTCGAAACAATCGACATTTTCAACGAGGACGGCACCGTTGCCGAAACCGCGGGGATGTACGTCGGTATGGACCGCTTCGACTGCCGCCGCCAGATCGCGAAGGACCTGGAGGCCGCCGGCCTGATGGAGAAGGTTGAGGACTATGTGAACAAGGTCGGCTTCTCGGAGCGCACTAAGGTCGCTATCGAGCCGAGGCTGTCGTTGCAATGGTTCGTCAACATGAAGCACTTCGCCGACATATCCCTAAGCCCGGTAATGGACGACATTATCAAGTTCGTTCCCGAGAAATACAAGAATACCTACCGCACCTGGCTGGAAAACATCCAGGACTGGTGTATCAGCCGCCAGCTCTGGTGGGGCCACCGCATCCCGGCCTACTACTATACCGATTCCGCGACAGGTGAAGAGCAGGTGTTCGTTGCCCGTACGGCGGAACTCGCTGTTGAGAAAGCCCGCGCCCTGACTGGCAAGGCTGACATCGACGTCAGCGACCTGCGCCAGGACGAGGGAGCGCTCGACACCTGGTTCTCTTCCTGGCTATGGCCGATCACCCTCTTCGATGGTATCAACAACCCCGGCAACGAGGAAATCAAATATTACTACCCGACGGCCACGCTCGTGACCGGCCCGGACATTATTTTCTTCTGGGTCGCCCGTATGATTATGGCGGGTTACGAGTATGTCGGCAAACAGCCGTTCAACAACGTGTACTTCACCGGCATCGTGCGCGACAAGCTCGGCCGCAAGATGAGCAAGTCGCTCGGCAACTCTCCCGACCCTCTGGAGCTGATCGCGACCTACGGCGCCGACGGTGTGCGTATGGGCCTCATGCAGGCCGCGCCTGCCGGTAACGACATCCTTTTCGATGACAAGCTCTGCGAGAACGGCCGTAACTTCTGTAACAAGATATGGAACGCTTTCCGCCTCGTGAAGGGATGGAATGTCGACGAGAAAGCCCCCCGCTCCGCGGCTGCCGCCACGGCCGCCCGCTGGTTCGACAGCAAGCTCTCTGAGAGCATTGCTGAAATCGAGGACCTGCTCGGCAAGTTCCGCCTCTCGGAAGCCCTGAACGAGCTTTACCGCCTCTTCCGCGATGAGTTCTCCTCCTGGTATCTCGAAATGGTCAAGCCCGCCTACGGCGAGGCTATCGATGGAGAGAGCTATCGCGCGACAATCGGCTACTTCGACTCGCTGGTGCGTCTTCTGCACCCATTCATGCCCTTCATCACCGAGGAACTTTGGCAGAACCTCGAAGAGCGCGCCGACGGAGAATCCATTATGTATGCCCCTGTTCCGCGGGCGTCGAAAGCCGACGAGTCTCTGCTTGCCTCTATGGAGGTCGCGAAAGAGGTCATTGCCGGAGTCCGCAATGTCCGCGCCAAGAAGAACATCCCCTCGAAGGAGCCGCTCGAACTGCGCTGCACCGGGGCGTCGCCTCTCGACGAGGCTGTCGCTGCCGTGGTGCTCAAGCTCGCCAACCTCAGCGCCCTCAACGCCGAAGCCGAGAAGGACGCCGCGGGGAGCACTTTCCTTGTCGGCACCTACGAGTTCAATGTTCCCCTCTCGGGCAACACCGACATCGAGGCCGAGCGAGCCAAGCTGCAGAAGGACATCGCTTATTACGAAGGATTCCTCGCGTCTGTAATGAAGAAGCTCTCCAATGAGCGTTTCGTCAGCAAGGCTCCCGCCGCCGTAATCGACGCGGAACGCCGCAAACAGGCCGACACGGAATCGCGTCTCACGACTCTCCGCGCCGCGCTCGAAGCTCTGAAATAATCCAAACTAACATTTTCACATATGAAACTTAAAAACGCCGCGCTGGCTATCTCCCTGGGAGCTTTCGCAACCTTGGGAATGTCTGCCCAGCAACACCTTAAGAGTGTCAACCCCTCTTACATTGACAACTCGGTGAAGCCCGGCGAGGACTTCTACCACCACGTTAACAACGGCTGGATGAAGGCCCACCCTCTCACCCCCGAATACGCGCGATACGGTGTGTTCAACATCCTTAACGACGCGGCCGAAAAGAACGTCAAGGACATCGTTCTGAACCTCGGCTCGACCAACCCCGAGAAAGGTTCGAACGCCTTCAAAATCTGGACTCTCTACTCGCAGGGAATGGACTCCGTGCGCCGCAACGCCGAAGGCGCGACACCGATTCTGGCCGACCTCAAGAAAATCGAGGACACGCCCCACGAGGGGATGGAAGACCTCTTCCTCTGGATGCACAAGAACTACTCCTCACCCTTCTTCGGAGCCGGCCCCATGGAGGATATGGCGGACTCCAAGAACTACGCCATGTATGTTTCCGGCGGTTCCATCGGAATGGGTGACCGCGACTACTACCTGCTGAACGACAAGGAGAACAAGCGTATCCGCGACGCGTATCAGAAACTCATCGTCGACCAGATGCGCAACGCCGGCTATTCCAAGAAGGACGCCAACCGTATCATGAAGAATGTCATGAAAATCGAGACCCTTCTTGCCGATTCCACCTGGACCCGCGAGGAAAGCCGCAACATTCCCGCGATGTATAATCCCCGCTCTCTCGCTCAGCTTAAGGAGATGTACCCCCATATCAACTGGGACCGTTTCTTTGTTGAGACGATGGACATCGCTACTCCCGAGAACTTCATCGTTACGGAAATCAACACAGTCAAGCAGGCCGACAACCTCATGGCCTCGCTTTCTGACCGTGAAATCAAGGACTACTATCTTTGGAAGTATGTCGCGCAAGCCGCTCCTTATCTGAGCGACAAGTTCACTGACACTTCTTTCGAATATTCCAAAGTCCGCAGCGGCGTGGAGCAGCAGCGTCCCCGCTGGAAGCGCGCCCTCGGCGTGCCCGACAGCTACATGGGCGAGGCTATCGGCCAGCTTTACGTTGAGAAATTCTTCCCCGAAAGCTCCAAGGAGAAGATGCTTGAGCTTGTCGGCAACCTGAAAGTCGCTCTCGGCAAGCATATCATCCATCTTCCCTGGATGAGCGACGAGACAAAGCTGCGCGCCATCAACAAGCTCAACAACTTCAAGGTAAAAATCGGCTATCCCGACAAGTGGAAGGACTATTCCACGATGGAGATCGACCCCGCGCTCTCTTACTATCAGAATGTGCACAACGCCGGTATGTGGCACCAGAAAGAGGAGCTCTCCAAGTGGGGCAAGCCTGTCGACAAGACCGAATGGGGTATGACTCCGCAGACGGTGAACGCCTATTACAACCCCATGGCTAACGAAATCGTGTTCCCCGCCGCGATTCTGCAGAACCCATTCTTCGACCCCGAAGCTACCGACGCTGAGAACTATGGCGGTATCGGTGTCGTGATCGGCCACGAGATGAGCCACGGCTTCGACGACCAGGGCTGCAATTTCGACGCCGAAGGCAATATGACCAACTGGTGGGCACCGGAAGACGCCGAGGCGTTCAAAAAGCTAACCAAGGGGCTCGCCGACCAGTTCGACAAAGTGGAGATTCTTCCCGGACTCATGGCTAACGGCTCCTATACCCTCGGCGAGAACATCGGTGACCAGGGCGGTCTGCGCGTCAGCCACACTGCCTTCCTCGACTCGCAGAAGAAGAAAGGTGTCGACATTAACTCGGAGGATGCAAAAATCGACGGCTATACCCCCGAACAGGTATTCTACCTCAACTACGCCAACATCTGGGCTTCCAATATGCGCGACGAGGAGAAGCGCAACCTGACAATCGGCGACGTTCACTCCCTGGCCGAGAACCGCGTGAATGTCACCCTGCGCAACATCGTTCCTTTCTTCGAAGCCTTCGGTATCAAGAAGGGCGACAAGCTCTACCTCGCCCCCGAGGAGCAGGTTATCATCTGGTAATGACCAATGCTTAAAAGTTACTTTTAGCTAATGAACATAGCTATCGTAGGCACAGGCTACGTCGGCCTCGTTTCGGGAACTTGTTTCGCTGAAATGGGCGTCAACGTAGCCTGCGTTGATATTGACAAGGCAAAGATTGAAGCCCTCCGCGAGGGGAAGGTGCCCATTTATGAGCCTGGACTTGACGAAATGGTCCTGCGCAACACGAAGGCGGGGCGTCTCGGTTTTACAACGTCGTTGTCGGAGGTGATTGACGATGTCGACGTGGTCTTTATCGCCGTCGGCACTCCTCCCGACGAGGATGGTTCCGCCGACCTCCGTTATGTGCTTGAGGTCGCACGGGAGTTTGGCCGTCTCATAAACCGATACACGCTGCTTGTGACCAAATCGACCGTTCCGGTAGGAACCGCCGCGAAGGTGCGCCGGGCCGTTCGCGAGGAACTGGAGAAGCGTGGTGTCGAGATTCCTTTTGATGTCGCCTCTAATCCGGAGTTCCTCAAGGAGGGTGCGGCGATAAAGGATTTCATGAGTCCCGACAGGGTAGTCGTCGGAGTAGATTCCGAACAGGCCCGTTCGCTTATGAGCCGCCTTTATCGTCCGTTCCTGCTGAACAATTTCCGCGTTATCTTTACCGACATACCGTCGGCGGAGATGATCAAATACGCGGCCAACTCAATGCTCGCTACCCGTATCTCCTTTATGAACGATATAGCGAACCTATGCGAGTTGGTCGGGGCTGATGTGAATATGGTGCGCAAGGGCATCGGAAGCGATTCCCGCATCGGCTCCAAGTTCCTGTATCCCGGGTGCGGTTACGGCGGCAGTTGTTTCCCGAAAGATGTCAAGGCCCTGATAAAGACCGCGGAGAAACGGGGATATAAAATGAAAGTCCTTAGCGCCGTCGAGGAGGTCAACGAGGCGCAGAAATCGGTTGTGTACCGCAAGCTTGCCTCCTGCTATGGCGGCGAGGCGAATCTTGCCGGGAAACGGATAGCCGTATGGGGGCTTGCGTTCAAGCCGGAAACCGACGACATGCGCGAAGCCGCCTCGCTGGTCACTATCGACCTCCTGCTCGGCGCCGGATGCGATGTGCGGGTCTTCGACCCGGTAGCGATGGATGAGTGTCGGCGACGCCTTGGCGATCAGGTCGAATACGCGAAGGACATGTACGACGCTGTGCTTGACGCTGACGCCCTCCTGCTCCTGACGGAGTGGAAACAGTTCCGCCTCCCATCCTGGGGCGTTGTGACCCGTTCGATGCGTTCACCTCTCGTCATTGACGGCCGCAATATCTACGATGCGGAAGACCTCGCCCAGCAGGGCATCATCTACCACTGCATCGGCAAATAAAGCCGCGTCCCTATAAGGCTAAAAGCCGAAATACGTTCGCAGATTTGTAAAGCCGTATCGCTTTGCGATACGGCTTTATTGTGCATAATCCCTGCTGGGGAATCTTGACAAAATCAGCGAAAAATATGCTGTATAACATATTTTCAAACTTAGATTTAACAAAGTTTTGCATTTGAGCGAAAATGCGGGTTATACGGGTTCTGAGCGGGATTTTAGAGGTTTAAATTGTGTAAAATGGTGTGTGATAACGGGGTAGCGTGGCTGCCGATTTGGCTGCGTCGCGATTATTTTGTAACTTTGCACCCGAAATGAGTTAGTAATGCCGGGCAAAGAGTTGCCGGGCAGCCGAAAATCGGCAAAGGAAGCCGGATGAAATCCACTGCTTAAATTCACACAAGTTTCCCGCTTTGACACACACCGGGAAACTCCGGGTAAGTGCCGCCGGATTCCTTAATTATGAACCTCAAAATTGAGTAATGAAGAAAACAATGTTGATCATTGTGAGCTTCGTATTGACGCTTCTCACAATGTCGGCGTTTGTCGACGTGCGCCGCTCGGCGCGTATCGGCTCAGAGGCTCCCACGCTGGTGCTGGAGCGTGCCGACAGCTCGCTGGCTCTTGACGGGCTGCGAGGCAAGAAGGTGGTTCTCTCATTCTGGTCTGCCGCTGACGCTCAGTCGCGCCTTGACCAAAACCGCCTGGCGACGGCGATGCGCCGCGCCGCCGAAGATCCCGAGACCGTGGTTGTCTCCGTGAATCTCGACCGCTCGGAGAAGCTGATGAAAGAGATTGCCGCGATAGACAATCTTGATGAAAGCTCACAGTTCCATGTTGGCGACGCGACAGCCGAGAGCGCTATTCGCGAAGTCTTTGAAATGGCCGACGGCCTCCGCACTTTCATCATCGACGAGCGGGGCATCATTGTAAAAGTCGACCCGTCAGAAAAGGAGCTTGCCCAGGCGCTTGCCTCCTGAAATTGAAACATTCAGCCGCAATTAGGCTGAACAAATAAGAAAAGGTGGTGAACCGGATTATTGGTTCACCACCTTTTTTCTTTCAGTAGGTCGCTTATATGACGACTGTGGAATGCTTGCGGTTATTTGTCCGAACGGCGGATAAACTTCACCGACTTACCCTTTATGTCACTCGGTTCGGACCCTTTCCAGTCCATTTTTGAGGAGGTCAGACGAGTTATAACGTATATTTCGTATGAGAACGAGTCGTCGGCCGCGGCATCCGCAGGCGTCAGAGTTATGTCAAGTATGCCGCCGTTGTTTTGAGGGCCGCTGGCATGCCAGTCATATCTGCGGGTTATCATCCCCTCTGTAACGGAGCTGTTCTCGGGTATAATCATTACCTCGACAGTCCCATAATTATTGAGGCCTTTCGCTGTTTCAAAGGTGTATATCGCGGTATATTCCGAATCATCATCCGCGGCCATTTCCCAGGTCCCTTTAATTAGTTTCGGATCGAGCTGGTCATCGTCATTATCGCAACTGCTGAGCGCAACCGCGATAATGGGTAATAACCAGAAGAATACAAAGCGTTTCATTTGTGAATTGTTGTATAGGTTCGTTAGCGTGTGCTATGAAAGGCAATGCGGTTCCCTTTGGGTTGGTTTACGCTCCCTTGTTGGGGAATAGAGTCGAAATCGAGCCGATTGAGGAGAGAACCGACGAAGCCTCGTAAGGGATGTAGACCGTTTTGTTGTCCTTGCCGGAGGTCATTTCGGCGAGTGTCGAAATGTACTGGGTGGCGATCATATAGGTGGCGGGGTTGGTATTGGTGCCCTGGATGGCGTCAGCGACGCGGCGTATCGCTTCGGCCTCCGCCTCCGCCTTCAGCACCTTTGCCCGCGCCTCACCTTCGGCCCGGAGAATTTCGGCTTCCTTGACGGCGGCCGCCTGGTTGATTTGTGAGACTTTCTCGCCTTCAGACCGCAGAATTTCAGATGTCTTCTGGCCTTCGGCGTTCAGAATCTCGGCGCGACGGTTGCGCTCCGCCTGCATCTGCTTCTCCATCGCTTCGCGGACGCTCTTGGGAGGTGTTATGTCCTGAAGCTCGACGCGGGTTACTTTGACACCCCATTTGTTGGTGACGTCGTCGAGAATGGTCTGGAGTTTGGAGTTGATTGTGTCGCGGGAAGTCAGCGTCTGGTCAAGCTCAAGCTCGCCGATAACGTTACGAAGCGAGGTCTGAGTTAGTTTTTCCAGCGCGTTGGGCAGGTTGTCGATTTCGTAAACCGCTTTTTTCGCGTCGACAATCTGGAAGTAGAGAACGGCGTTGATTTCCGTAGTCACGTTGTCCTTTGTGATAACCTGTTGCGAGGGGAAGTCATATACCTGCTCTCGGAGGTCGATTGCCGCCGACTGGGTCATACGCACGATTGTCTTGCCATTGATGCTGGATTCGATACGGCGCGTATAGACCACCTTCGGCTTGTCGATGTAAGGCCAGATTATGTTAAGACCCGGATTGAGCACTGAATGGAAGCGGCCCAGGCGCTCGATGACGCGGGTTTCCGACTGCGGCACTATCTTTACCGCGGCCACTATGGTGAGAATCAGCAGGAATCCCACCACGCAGAGCATTGTGATTGAGAATGTTGTCATATGTGTTGTATATTTGCGTCTGAAAAATCAGTCAGCCGGCTTTACGGTTAGTATAATCGAGTCGTAGCCGGTGACTTTGACCATTGTGCCCTTGGGGAGGGGAACGCCGGACACTGAACGGGCCTGCCAGTTGTCGCCGTCGATCCGTACGCGTCCGGGCGCGTCGGCGGTAATATCGCGCGAAAGGGTAGCGGTGCGTCCTATGAGAGCGTCCATGTTGGTGTTCATGGCCGGCGAGTCCTTCCTGTGTCGCGAGCGATAACGGTTTACCAGCGGGGAGAGGAAGATGAGGGCGAGAATTGTGCCGACTGCGGCCGCGATCAGTTGCGCTTCGACGCTCGCGCCGAAAACGGCAAACAGAAAGGCGGCAAGACAGCCCGACGCGCCGCATAGGGCGGCAAGTGACGCGGTAAGCAGTTCCAGAAGAAGCAATGCGCCGCAAAGTATGAGCCAAATAATCCAGGCAGTCATTGTAATGAAGGTTTATAGTTAAGACTGGTTACAAATTTAACGAGTTTGATTGAGACGGCCAAGCCTACGAAGCAATAAAACATTGAATTATGGCTGAAAAATGATAGAATGTGGACCGGCAGGCTACTTGAATATGGCGGTTTGGATGGATGTTGCCTGCCGGTCCACTGAGAGAGGTTTAGTCGCGACAATATTAGAAAGATTCCCGGATGGTCGTGAGCTTAGCTCAACGGAAAAAAAGCGGATTGTTCAATCGGAAGTTGGTATGCCGGGATAGATTGTTAGCAATTGGTTAAATGTTGTCGGACTCGGTTTTCAGATATTAAAGTGGGGATAAGAAGAACTTTGGTGGTTAATGATGATAAATCTAATGCGAATTATATGTTGGTTTGTTAAATATGTTTCCTGTTTCGGTCAAAGGAGGACATCTGCGCTCTTACTGTTGTAGCCAAATTGTCATCTTTGAATTTGCTGCAAAAGTAATAATATTAGTGATGCGAGTTGCGTTAAGCGATGTTAAAATACAAAGTATTTTATATTAATATGTGTCAAATAACATCTATATTTCTATCTCTGTGGCATTTAGCCATTATAGATAATGAGCCGCTTGACGTTACGGATGTGTTACAGCGCTCATGCTCGCCGAATCAGGGCGCCCAGGCTTAAGCAGGAAGCTACTGTGAGCATAGCGGCGACGGCAATCGTGGCTATGGCGGCGGGGAATATCGACGCGGGAGTCACGCCGAGGGTGAGCATTGTCTGATGCCACATCGGTGCGGTAGCATACAGCACGGTCAACCCGCCCAGGAGAGCAGCCGCGTTTACAGCGACAACAAGTCGCCTGTAGATTCCTGCGATTTCTCCTGCGGGGAGACCGAGTCGCCGCAGGTCGTTGATCGCGTCTTTATTCTTCTGCACCAATAATCTCAGGGAAATCGACATAATTAGGAACGCCAGCAGACACAGGGCGCATCCCGCACCCCCCGCTACGCCAGTCACGCCCCGGACTATGGTTGTAAGGCGCGATGTCTCCCCGGATATGCCTGATGCGTCTATTCCGTTCTTCCTGAAATATGCCTCCGCGTCAGCTTCCTTTCCTCCGACGGTCTCCGCGATCAGCCTCGAAGGTGCCGGTGCGGACTCCGAGCCGTATGTTTGGTTGGACCATTTCAGGAATCCGAGAGGTACGGCTATCGTGTTCAGCCTGTTAGAAAACCCGGCGATGCGCCCCCGAAGCGTAGCCATCCCTTTTTCGCCTGAAATAAAGACACTGACAGGAATCCGCATAATCATTTTTTCCGAAAGCCGGGGAAGCCCGCGAGCGGGTGCGAAGCCGAGGTTATACATAGCGAGATAATCAGCAGGAAGTATGATCGGCACTTCGGGTGATGACGGGTTGAAATCCCATCCTTTAGGAAGAGAGTCGAAGAAGTCGTCGGGGACCGCCTCAAAGAATATTGCCGTGGAGAACCGGGATGCTCCGAAATCCGCTGAAACAGACGCGTCAAAACGGGAGGATTCGAAGGGCGCGCACCGTTTGATCCAGGGCTGTCCGGCGAGCGCGTCAATCTCTTCCTCAGTAAAGCCTTGGCGCTCCCCGAGCAGAGACAGCGGCGAAGATTGACTCTGTTTTGACAGGACCACAAAACCGGCAGGAAAAATATTGTCGGAGCCATTCGCGCGGGCTACGCGCATCCCGTCGCCGTAAAGGGCCGCGGCGAGCGCCACGACAGTCAATCCGGCGAACAACGCCAGGGCGTATCCGGCGATTTGCGATATGCTGATATTTGCTTTCAGCACTTTCCAGAGAAGCCGGTGCCGTATGTCGCGTTTCATAGTCAAATACTCTTGATTCGGAATCCTACAAGCATAAAACGGAATCAGTCTCGAGAAGCAGGTCGTTGCCGACAGAGGTCGTTATGATTCCGGCTCCCTGACGCGACACCTCGGCGTCAATCATTTCTGAAAGCGCCCTGTTGGCGGCTTCGTCAAGATGACTTACCGGCTCGTCGAGCAAAAGGAAGGAGAACGGCTGGCAAATCGCGCGCACAGCCGCCACGCGTTGCTGCTGACCGGCTGAAAGAAGTCTTGCCTGTCGGTCAGCGAAGGGTTCCAGTCCGAGCTCGGCAAGCATCCGGCGCGCTTCTTTCTCGTTTCTATATTTTGTCAGCGAAGCCTTTAACATCACATTCTCAACTGCGGTCAGGGTAGGGAAGAGGCGCGCGTCCTGCGGGAGCCACGCTATTGCCGATTGGCGGATGTCGTTCCAACCGGCCTGCGAAATTGTCCGTATATCCCTCCCGTCGAACATTATTCTGCCCCGGTAGTCAGACCGGATGCCGCATATATAGGCGCAGAGCGATGTCTTGCCGGCTCCTGACGATGCGGAAACCAGATAACGCCTCCCTTTTTCAAAGGACAGGTCAAGCATCCATATTTCAGACTCTCGGCGGGGGGCTATGCCCGCGGCAAACACCTCGGGAAGCACGTTTTCGAGCTGGATTCGGTCTATTTCCATTGATATGCTACATAAGGAGCGACGGGGCGACGGCTATGAACTCGGTGAGGTCGCTGTCAAACTCAGCCAATGTCTGCAAAGCTGGCTTTGATGAGCCGTTGAAGCGTAGGCGCGCTTTCAGCATGTTTGAGGTGCAACCGATGTTCAGTGACACCCCGCACGAGAGCCCGAGCCCCTTCATCAAGGAACTCCCATACGGGATATTAATAGCCACGGCGAATCGCTTCCCCTCGAAATATGGAGCAAGGTCATTACCATAAGCTGGAGACACGGGCCGGTTGAGCGAAATCGCGAAGTACCCGTCGGTACCGGCCGCGTAAATGTCACATCCATATTCCGAACCTACACGCTGCCCGTCAATGCTTTTGGCGGCGGGGTATCGCTCGGCGAATTTGGCGGCAATGTCTGGCTTTCCGGTATCATCAACGGCGGTGACAAACTGTATGTTGTATGCTTCCGGCCCGGCAGTGCGAAGATTGTCGACGCTTCCCGCGAGCGAGAGCGAGAGAGCCGAGGTGCCCCTTAGTTCCGAGGTTGATACTCCCGCGCTTTGTCCGATAACCTTGTCGAGCCATCGCAAGTCGCCGGCAGGACGGCCGAACGAGGCGGCCGCGACCGCGTCGGAAGGTATGAATCCGAGAATCGACGGGTCGATTTCGCCGAATAGGTCCCCGAAATTAACATAGTTGGTTTCGCCGTCCAGTGCCTGGACTTCTGCCGACAATATATCGTTGGCTGCGGAAAAGGTAGCTGTAATCCATTCAACGCGTTCCTTCCCGAGGTTCATCGGGGAATGGTAAACTATATTCGCAGCATTTGCGCCGGAAAGGAATTCTTTGACAGCCGCGAGGCTCTCGGGCTGTTCTTTTTCCACATCGGCCAACAGCCTTTCAATCGGGGACCCGCTTTCCGACAGGAAGCAAAGGCTACCGACACGGACTGCCTTGGCCGTATAGCCCTCGTCGCCGGTCACACTGTCAAACGCATCCTCGTCCGCTACGCGAACGCAGGCAATCTCGGCTTTACTGTCGCCGGATTTCAACAGCAACAGTTGGCTCGTATCAATCGCGTGAGCGCTTACGAGCGGCTCAAGTTGGTCGGACATAAAGGAACCGGTAGCGAGGGACATGATACTTTCTCGGGCTTCGTCAAGTGTCTGCCCCTTTCCGAAAGGGAGGCCAGCCTGGCGGAAAACCATATCGAGATTTACCATGGCCGCCATCGAGGTGTCCTCGGTTATGTATTCCTGAATAGGTTTTTCTTTGTCGGTAGAGCATGCGGCGAGAATGGCCATAGCCACACACGCTGCCGCGAATTTGTTGATAAATCTACATTGTGACATTTCGCAAGTATGTGCTTATGCTGTTGTTTACTTACACATATTATTTGCATCGACAGGCTGTCCGCGGTACGGCTCCACATGGATATTTGCCACAAGCCTGTCGCCGAAGGCGTCGCGCAGACGGCGCTCGACCTCGGAGGCTATGACATGGCCCTGTTCTACTGTGATATCCGGGGATACTTTGACATGAAAATCGACAAACATCTGGCTGCCGCTCCGCCGCGAAGCGAAGCGATGAAACGCCTCCACGCCGGGAGTAGCTCCGATTATTCCGAACATACGACGAGTCATCTCCTTGGGAAGGGAGATTTCAAGCAATTCGCGGATAGCCGGCATGCCGAGTCGCACAGAAATCACAGCGATGAACACACTGACTACCATGGCCGCTATCGGGTCAAGGACGCGCCAGTGGGGTCCCAGGAACATCGCTCCGGCTATTCCGGCCATGGTGGCAAGCGATGACAGGGCGTCACTGCGGTGATGCCAGGCATTCGCAACCACTACCGAAGACCCTATGCGCTCGCCAGCCTTACGGGTATATCTGTACAACCATTCCTTCGACAGGATGGAGAGCACACACATACCCAGCGCAAGCCAGGTGGGTGCTGGTATAATCTCGCCTCTCAGAGCATTCCAGGTTTTCTCCGCACCGTCGACAAAGAACAAAATCGCAACGATAGCGAGAAGGAGCGACAGCAGCATAGTGGCGAATGTCTCGTATTTGCCGTGACCGTACTGGTAGCGCTCGTTGGCTTTCTTTCGGGAAATGCCGACAAAAAGTATCACGATGATGTCCGATACGAAATCCGAGAACGAATGTACGCCGTCGGCGACCATCGCCGATGATCTGCCGAAAATACCGGCGAGCACTTTCGCTGTCCCGAGTACCGCGTTGACCCAGAAGCCGACCCAGGTAACATGTCGCGCGGTCCTGACAACGGCAGCGTCATCCGCGCCGTTTCCCGATATGGTATGGTTGGTGCTCATAATAATCCGGGGAGTTCCCCCAGGGTGTTAATGGTTTGAGCCGCCATGTATTCCGGGGCAGCGTCAATGTTTTGGGCGTGTACGTTAATATTGGCCGTGTCGTTGAGCTGTATCGTGCGCCATCCCATAAGATTGGGATGGCGGAAGTCCTTGGCGGGATTGTCGCCGACATAGACTCGCTCCGTTTCTCCCGGATTCCGTTCGGCTGCCAGCAGAAAGGGGAGGGGATAGTTCTTGTCGGCGCCTGTTTCCCCTGAAATAATAATATTCTCAGGGCTGAAATAGCGCTCGAGTCCGAGAGCCTTGATTTTTCCCCTCTGTGTTGCGGAACGCCCATCCGTAATTAGTACCAGAGTGTACCCATTCTGTTTTAGACAGGCAAGTAAGTCAGCCGTCTCTTCGGGAAGTATCAGCACCGGGGTATGAAAACGATACTCGTTCAGCATATCGCTCAAAGAGAGGTCTCCCTTAGTGGCTTCGGCCAGACGGTCAAAACCTTCTGCGGTAATAGCGGCATCCGCCAGTATCGCTCTTGCCTCGGCGAGAGTCAGCTTGCCGGTGGACGCCGCGAGACGTGCGACCGCCTCGCAGCCGGAAGCCACGAATTGCCGTTCCTTATAGAGAGTGTCGTCGAGGTCAAATGCTATAAGCATAGAGGTTAACGCTATTATTTAAATCAACGCTTTAATCATATCGCAAACGCTTATAACCTCCTCGTCGGTCAGCGACGAACCGCTTGGAAGGCAAAGCCCCCGGGCGAAAATATCTTCGGAGCACACTCCACCATAGACCGGCGCGTCGGCGTAGACGGGCTGCATGTGCATCGGCCGCCATATCAGCCGCGTCTCGATACCCTTTTCAAGTAGTAACACTCTGAGCTGGTCGGGGGTTCGGGCGATTTTCGCCGGGTCGAGGAGAATGGTCGAAAGCCAGAAGTTGGAATCGAAATCTTGTCCGGGATTGTCGTGCACAGTGATTCCGTCAACAGCTCCCAGTTCGCGTACGTAAATCGAATGTATCGTGCGGCGGCGCTCGACGCGCCAGGGAAGCTCCTCTATCTGCGCGCAACCGATCGCGGCCGATACGTTGCTGAGACGGTAGTTATATCCGATTACCGTATGGTAGTAATAGGGCTTGTCCTCCCTGGCCTGCGTGGCGAGGAAGCGGACTCTCCGCGCCTCGTCGGGTCCGGGGCATACGAGCGCTCCGCCCCCGGATGTAGTGATGATCTTGTTGCCGTTGAAACTTAAGGCTCCGTAAAGACCGAGGGTTCCGCACTCGCGGCCTTTATAACGGGCGCCGAGCGCTTCGGCGGCATCCTCCACAACCGGAATACCGTAGCGGGCGGCTATTTCGTTTATCTCGTCCATTTTCGCCGGCATGCCGTAAAGATGAACGGCGACAATCGCGGCCGGATAGCGTCCGGTCAGTCGTTTGCGGTCAAGAATCGCTTCCTCCAGCAGCACCGGCGACAGATTCCAGGTGTCCGGCTCGCTGTCGACAAATACGGGCGACGCTCCGAGATAGACAATCGGGTTGCAGCTCGCCGAGAATGTCAGGGACTGGCATATTACCTCGTCTCCGGCTTTTACACCGGCCATCACGAGGCCGAGATGGATCGCGGCGGTTCCCGCGGAGAGGGCGGCGCAGCATCCTTTGCCGAGAAAGCGGTCGAGACGGTGTTCGAACTCGTCAACCCACGGGCCGAGAGGGGTAATCCATGTTGATTCAACCGCCTGGTCGACATACTCTTTTTCTTTTCCCGCGAGGTGCGGGACTGAAAGTTTGATCATTGAATCACTAATCACTTAAATAGGATGCGCGAAGTTAAGCAATTTATCGGGATTTTCTTCGTTAATAATGATGATATACCATCTTGTCAATGATGAATTTTTTCCGACGATATACCGCTCTTCTGACAGCGCTGCTGTTAAGCTTCGCTGTGACTGCCTTTTCCCAGGTGAAAATCCACGGCCGGGTAATCGACCAGGAGAGCCAGCCCCTCGAATTTGTCACTATCCGCGTGGCCGGGACCGCAATCGGCACTACCTCCGGCCTTGACGGGGCCTTCAAGCTTTCCGCTCCGCAGACAGACACCATAACTGTCGTGTTTACCTGCATAGGGTACGAGGAACTGCGTCGGCAGCTTATCGACCCCAAGGGAGACCTGGCGTTGAACGTGCGCATGCTCCCAAAGGACCACGCACTGACTGAAATCGAAGTGACTGACTTCCGCAAGCAGACCACGCAGATGCAGGGAATCGACAAGAACAGCTACCGCCTGGCCGCCGACGCCACCGGCGGCTCCATCGAGTCGTTGCTGACAACCATGGCCGGCGTTAATTCCAACAACGAGATGTCGAGCCAGTATTCCGTGCGCGGAGGTACTTATGACGAGAACTGCGTCTATATCAACGGCGTTGAAGTCTACCGTCCGCAGCTCGTCAGCTCTGGCCAGCAGGAGGGGCTGAGTGTCATTAACCCGGATATGGTCGGCGCTATTGGTTTCTCGACTGGCGGATTCGGCGTTGAATACGGCGACAAAATGTCCTCCGCACTCGACATTACCTACCGCGAGCCGGAATCGCTGGAGGGTGCTGTATCGCTCAGTCTGATGGGTGCTTCGGCCGCGTTGGGACAGGCCTCGGGGAAATTCTCGCAGCTCCATGGCGTGCGCTACAAGCGTAACTCCTCCATGCTCGGCTCGCTTGAAAGCAAGGGCGAGTATGATCCGAATTTCTTTGATTATCAAACGCATCTGACCTTCAAGTTCAACAAGAAGTTGAAAGCGTCGTTTCTTGGCAACATAGCCGTCAACAATTACAAGTTCACCCCTGTGAGCCGCGAGACCAATTTCGGCACTTCGACCGATGCGAAGAAATTCAAGGTCTACTTCGACGGTATGGAAAAGGACCGTTTCGAGACATATTTCGGGGCGCTGAATCTTAACTATCGCCACAGCGCGTCGACCGATTTCACGCTTCTTGCATCTGGGTATCTTACCAACGAGCTTGTCGCCTACGACATTTCGGGGGAGTACTGGCTGGACCAGGCCGGCACCACGGGCTCCGGCAATCCGGACAACGCCGTCGGAGGAGAACTCGGTGTCGGCCGTTATCACGAGCACGCCCGCAACCGCTTGAAAATAGGTGTTTTCGGCATCGGACTGTCCGGCCACACCTCAATACGGAACCATAATCTTTCATACGGAATCAACTTCAGCCGACAGACGATTATGGAGCGTACCCGCGAGTGGGAGCTCCGCGACTCCGCCGGCTTCTCCCTTCCGACGGATGGGCAGAATATACGGATGATTTATAACCTGACTTCTAACCACGACCTCTCGACAACCCGTCTGGCGTTCTATGTCGCGGACTCTTATCGTCTGAAAACCTCTCTCGGCTTCTTTTCCTTTAATGGCGGCCTCCGTTTTTCCTATTGGGATTTCAACCGGGAGTTTCTGGTTTCGCCTCGCGTCAGTGCCGCGTTCGTTCCTGAGCGGAACAACTCATGGACCTTCCGTCTCGCGACCGGTCTGTATTATCAGCAGCCGTTTTACAAGGAGTTCCGCCAGCCGCTCCAGGATGCCGACGGCAACAACTATATCAACCTTAACAAGGACATAAAGTCACAACAGAGCATACATCTCATCCTCGGAGCGGACTATACGTTCCGCATGTTCGACCGCCCGTTCAAACTATCGGGCGAAGCCTATTACAAGAAGCTCAACCGTCTCATCCCCTACGAAATCGACAACCTTAAAGTCGTTTACCAGGGCGAGAACCAGACTGACGGCTATACCGCCGGACTGGATATGAAGTTGTTCGGGCAGTTTGTCCCCGGAACGGACTCCTGGATTAGTTTCTCGCTGATGAAGACAGGTGAGAACCTGAACGGAGTGACGGTGCCCCGTCCGACAGATCAGCGTTATTCTGTCGCGGTGTTCTTCACCGACTACTTCCCGAAGTTTCCCAAGCTGAAATTCTCGCTCCGGGGCATATTCTCCGACGGCCTCCCGACAACCGCCCCCCATTCCTCGCGTGACCAGGGCTATTTCCGTGCCCCGGCATACAAACGTCTTGACATAGGCCTGCAATACGCCCTCCTTTCGCCCCTTCCCGACAATCAGACTCCGACCGGTATCCGCAAATGGATAAAAAGTATATGGCTCGGAGTTGACGCCTTCAATATCCTTGACATATCCAACGTCTCAAGCTACTATTGGGTGACCGATGTGAACCGTATCCAGTACGCTGTCCCTAATTACCTTACCCGCCGTCAGTTCAACGTTCGTCTGTCGATTGATTTTTAACCGTGCCCGTTATGTCAAAGACGCTGTTTAAGAAAGAGTTGGCAAAGATGGACCGGGAACAGCTCGCGGGGCTGCTCCTCGAAGCCTATGAAGCCCGGAAGGAGACACGGGAGTATTTCGAGTTCTTTCTAAATCCCGATGTAGAAAAACTGACTGAAAAATACCGTTCCGCTATCACAAAGGAGTTTTCCCGCGAGAAACGCCGTTATTGCCGTGCCAGGATAAGCCACGTCAAGTCTCTCCTGCGCGATTATGCTTCGTTCCAGCCCGGCGACGAGCACGTACTTAACCTGTATATGTGGACGGTCAGGCACGCAATGTCGGTTGAAAAGCGAGTCGACTTCCCGGAAGTGTTAATCAAATCTGTGGCCGGGCTCCTCTCGTCAGCCATTGCCTTTGCCGACAAAGCCCTCCTCGCCGACCGCGCCATTTCCGCCGTCGACTCACTCCTCTCCGACACCGCAGCCGGCACCATATACTTCCGCCGCTCCCTCTCCGACTACCTTGCCGCCAACCCTCGGTAGCTTGTGAATAATGCTCATTGAAATAGCCCTTATATTAAGCTGATTGCAATTAGAGCGCGGGGGATTTCGGTATTCGGGGTGAAATTTGTAAATTTGTGGATTATTTCGGAAACTGAGATGCGTAAGCACTATATTATAAAATCCACCCTTACCGCCGCGGTTTTCGCGGCGATGGTTATGCCGCAGTTCGCTGCCGGCAAGAAGACTGTCGTCGAGCCGTCGTTTGCCTGGGGTGTCGAGCCTCCGTTGGGCGACCGCCGGGAAGCTACTATTGATACTCTTTTCGAGAATTATTCGCAACGTTTCGTGCCCCAGGAGGTCAGCAGTGCGTATGCCGCTACCGGCAACTACTGCGCGGAGGGAGTGAATCTTATTCATTTTGACCGTCCGGCGATGAGCGACTATATGTTCCGCGACCCGATTGCCCACTGGCTCCCCTCGGAACAAAAGGCGAAATTTTATAACACACGTCTGCCGATGACGCTCCTCAGCTATAATTTCGGCGGCGGAAAGGAAAACACCCAGGACCATCTTTCGGCTGTATTTTCGGCGAACGCCAACAAGCGTGTACAGGTAGGCGCCATGCTCGACTACTTGTATTCAAAGGGGTGTTACGACAATCAGGCAGCCAAGGACCTGACCTGGGGCTTCTCCGGTTCCTATATGGGAGAGAGGGTCGAGTTCCAGGGGTATTACTTCCATTACAATCTCGTCAACAAGGAGAACGGCGGCATTACCGACCCGCTCTATATAACAGATCCCGCTGAGGTCCAGGGGGGAGACAACTCGATAAATCCCAAACAGATACCCACCTTTCTTTCCGCCGCCCACAACCGCGTAAGGGGTGGCGAACTGTACCTGAATACCCGCTACAAGCTCGGTTTCTATGAGGAAGAGCAGGTAAACGACTCGACAATAAAGCGCACGCTCGTCCCGGTCACGAGCTTCATCTGGACGCTTAAATATACCTTCTCGCGCCATCGCTTCATATCCACAAACACCGAAGAGAACCAGGAATTTTGGGATAACACCTATTTCAACCCGTTTCAGACCAGCGACCTGTCGAATTACTGGAACCTGCGCAACACCGTCGGCGTGGCCCTTCTCGAAGGTTTCAACAAATATGCGAAAGCTGGGCTGACAGCTTTCCTGACCCATGAGGCGAGGCATTACAAGATGGGCTACCTTCTCCCGACCGAGAATGACGGTCCGTTTATCCCCGCCGGAGAGGAGGGATCCTTACTGACCGCGGACCCATATCCCGGCATGCGCCTTAGCGAGACGGAAAACCATATGTGGGTCGGCGCCCGGCTGGCCAAGCGGCAGGGGCGCATCCTGAATTACGACGTTATAGGTGAGCTGGGAATCCTGGGACCGGCGGCCGGAGAGGTCAAGGTCGACGGCGAGGTCACAACCCGCATTCCCCTTTTCGGCGATACCGTCGCGATTCGCGGATTCGGCAGTTTTTATAACACTGCCGCGCCATGGCTGATGAACCACTACCGGTCGAACCATTTCGTGTGGGACAACCGTTTCGAGAAGACGCGTTCGTTCCGTGCAGGTGGCGAGCTTTCGATACCCTGGACGCGCACCCATCTTACTGTCGGTGTGGAGAATATCCAGAATCAACTGTTTTTTAATGAATATGCCTTGCCGGAGCAGTACGGCGGAAACGTGCAGGTGTTTATGGCGCGTCTGCGGCAGGACTTCAAGTTCGGGCCTGTCCACTGGGATAACCTCGTGACCTATCAGACCACGTCGCTTGAGCGTGTCATTCCCCTCCCGAAACTGGCTGTGTTCTCCAACCTTTATGTCACTTTCAAGGTGGCGACACTCTTTGTGCAGCTCGGAGTGAACTGCGACTACTTCACCCGTTACAAGGCCCTCGGTTACCAGCCGGCAACCATGCAGTTCTATAACCAGCGCGATTTTCTTGTAGGCAACTATCCTTTTATGAACGCCTACATCAACTTCAAACTCTCCAAGACCCGTTTCTACGTTATGATGAGCCATGTCAACCAGGGGCTTACCGGCGACAATTACTTCTCGATGCCGAATTATCCGATGAATCCCCGGCGTTTCCAGCTCGGCCTCTCCGTAGACCTGACGAACTAATGTCCAATTTAAAAGTTCCTATGTTCAAGCGTCTGCAACCACGGCGCGGCCAATTGGCCGCAAGCATACTGCTCCTTGCCGGAGCGGTCATGCTGATGTTGTCGGTCCGCCAGTGCTCCGCTCCGGGGCTTCCTCCCCGCGACGAGGGCATCGCCGGGGGCGACACGCTTAACGTAGCCATAGAGCTGTCACCTACGGGTGTTAACCTGTCGGGCGACACCCTCTCCGGATTGTATTATGACCTGATGCGTGAAATCTGCCGTCGCCACAGTGTGCCGGTGACATTCCACCCCTTTACGCTTCTATCCACCGCTCTTGACGGTCTCGAAGAGGGGAAATACAGTATGGTTGTATCCGACATCCCCGCAACGGCAAGAATGAAAGAACGCTTTATTTTCACAGACCCGGTCGAGGTTGACAGAATCGTCCTCGTGCAGTTGGCCGACAGCGCCGGCAACGTGCCGATAACCAACCAGGTCGAGCTTGCCGGAAAGGAAGTGTTCCTTCCCAAAGGGTCACCCGTGGTCAACCGCATAGCGTCGCTCGGAAGGGAAATCGGCGACACAATCATAGCCCGCCAGGACTCTCTCTATTCCTCCGAGCAGTTGCTGATACTCGTTGCATCGGGCGAGCGGCCTAACGCCGCCGTCTCGCGTGCGGTTGCGGAAAAGATGAAGGAGCGTTACCCGCGGCTCGACATTTCTCTCGGTCTCTCCTTCAACCAGTTCCATTCCTGGGCGCTTAATCCCCGCGATTCGCTTCTGCGGGATTCCGTGTCGGCGTGGCTCAGGGAAATAAACCGATAAACTCCATTCGCGATGAATTATCTTAATAAATATATTCTTCTTTCCACATTACTGACGATTTCTGTTACGGCAGTGGCCCAGGTCTCGTTTGAGAACGCGGGCGGCGAGGTCATAGAAATCAAGCCGCCGACATCAACGGGGCTTTCGGCCGTATATGTGCTTCCTGACGCGGCTAATGCTAAGGTCGTTTTCAAAAGTCCCGGCTCACAGGGGGCGACGCACCGCTGGCAGCGTTTCGACTCCCGCGGCGGAGGTTTTGCGGAAACCGTGCCGTCGACCGTGAACGGGTCGGAAAGCAGCGTGCTGCTAGGTGGCAGCGATGCCGGATATATCGTGGCTCCGTCGGATGGCGCCGCGCAGACATGTTTCTGGATTGTGAACTACGCTAACCACGAGTGTGTACTCCGAGAGCTGCTCTCTCCCGCTGAACAGGATTGCGGCCAGCAGCGCCTGACGCTCGACGGCGAGGCCGGACGCATAATGTATTATTCAGTCAACGGCCGGGGGGAGACACTGTCGCGAGGACTGCGGCTTTCCTATTCGACCCTTTCCCTTGACGAGGAGCGCCGCCAATGGGTTAACGCCGAGGGGGAAGAGACGCTGGATTACGTTAGCGGAGACATAATCTGTGCCGCACCGCTGTGCGACACGGATTTCACCCTTTCGGGCGACCGGTTTCAGCAGCAATGGGGTAGGGAACAGACTGTTGCCACCGCTACTGTCGCTGCCCATTCGGTTGAAGCCGCGACCTGGGCTGAACAATATGCCAGGGAGAGCGATAACGAGATTAAGGATGGCGACGACAGCTCCGACGGTTCCCTCGGCGGTTCTGCCCCCGTCAGGATTTCGTTTACCGCGGCGGTTACTGACGCCGCGATCTACCGCGAGTGGCAGTTCGCTACCGATCCGGAGTTCGATCTGATTGACATGCGCGTCAATGACCTCGAGGCGGAGCGTGTATTCGAGGACTATGGAACGGTTTATGTCCGTTTCGTTTGCGGCAACAACGAAGGCACTTGCGAATACGCGTCGCAGACGTATACAGTGAATATCGGCGAGTCGCGGCTCGAATGTCCCAACGCGTTCTCCCCGGGAGCCTCCGAAGGGGTCAACGACCTTTGGATGGTCAGCTACAAGTCCATCACCAGTTTTGACTGCCACATATTCAACCGTTGGGGCGTTGAAGTCGCGCGTCTCACCAATCCGTCGCAGGGCTGGGACGGCCGTTACAAAGGAAAACTTGTGCCTTCAGGTGTTTATTATTATGTGATCAAAGCCCGGGGTGCCGACGGCAAGTCCTACAAGCTCTCCGGCGATATAAACATAATAGGCTACAAGGATAATCGCTCGACCACCTCGACACCGGTCGAATAAACCGCGTTATCCGTCCCGGCCATCTGAACAAAATGAGTATGAACAAGTATATCCTGACAGCGATACTCCTCTTTTCCGCATCTGCGGCCATCCCCGATGCCGCCAAGGCTGAGCGCCCGGTGGAGATGCCCGACGTCTACAGCCCTCCGATACCGAAGCGCATGACCTTCGCGGGCCATCAGTTTACTTTCGACCGCCCGGACATGTACGAGCGCCTCGACCGGGAACTCTCCCAGATGACCTACTCTCATGCCGCGACACTCCTAATGCTCAAACGCTCTGGACGTTATTTTCCAATGATGCGCAAGGTCCTGAAAGAAAATGGCGTACCTGAGGATATGGTTTATCTCGCGGCCATTGAGTCGACCCTCAATCCCAGGGCATATTCCGGGGCGAAGGCAGCGGGTCTGTGGCAGTTCATGCCGGCTACCGCGAAGGAATACGGCCTTGAGGTCAACGACTATGTCGACGAGCGTTACCATCCCGAAAAATCAACCGCCGCTGCCGCCAGATTCCTCAAAAAGGCCAAGGCGAAATACGGCAACTGGGAATCCGCTATGGCTTCCTATAACGGAGGCCAGGGTCGCATATCGAAGGAGCTTGAAGAGCAGCTTGCTGAGTCGGCTTTCGACCTCTATCTCGTAGAGGAGACGTCGCGGTATATGTTCCGTGTCTTGGCGGCCAAACTGCTGATGGAGAACCCCGACAAATTCGGTTACCATCTCCGCGAATCGCAATTGTACGCACCTTACAAATGCCAGGAGGTTACGGTAACGGAAACCATCGACGACCTTCCCGCCTGGGCTAAGGCAAAAGGTGTCAACTACGCCCTCCTGAGGGAATACAATCCCTGGATTCGGGCGAAGAAGCTGCCCGTAGCGCCCGGAAAGTCGTACACATTAAAGCTCCCTGCCAACTGAGCTACACTCTTGAGAAGTCATCCTAACGGCTGACTTCTCGCAATTTAACACAATTTCTGCCTATGTCAACAGTGATTGATCCGCTGGAAAACCTCAATGTTATAGGTGCGCGGGTCCATAACTTGAAAAATATAGATGTAACAATACCCCACGGTACCCTTTCGGTAATAACCGGGTTGAGCGGGAGCGGTAAATCATCGCTCGCTTTCGACACCATATTTGCCGAAGGGCAGCGCCGTTATATTGAGACATTCTCCTCATATGCCAGGAACATGCTCGGCTCGCTGGAGCGTCCCGACGTCGACCACGTTTCGGGACTCTCCCCCGTAATCGCCATTGAGCAGAAAACAATCAACCGAAATCCGAGAAGTACCATCGGGACTACTACCGAGGTTTATGACTACTTGCGCCTGCTGTTCGCCAGGATAGGGGAGGCCCGCAGCTATCTCAGTGGCGAGCCGATGGTGAAATACTCCGTTGAGAAGATTGTCGAACTGATTCTCGAACGCTATTCGGGAAGGAAGGTGTATCTTCTCGCCCCCTTAGTCCATAACCGCAAGGGTCATTACAAGGAATTGTTCGAGCAACTGACTAAGAAAGGGTTCCTGACCGTCCGCGTCGACGGGGAAATCCGAGAGATAACTCCCGGAATGAAGCTCGACCGTTACCGCAACCATTCCGTTGAACTTGTCGTTGACAAGATGAAGGTAAGCGGCAGCGACGGCTCCCGTATGCGTAACTCCGTTGCCGATACATTGCGCCAAGGAGGTAAGCAGATGATGGTCTACGATGTCGAAACCGGCGAGGCAAGACATTACAGCCAGAGCCTTATGGATCCTGTAAGCGGCCTTTCGTACCGCGAACCGGCTCCCCACAACTTCTCCTTCAACTCTCCCCTCGGCGCTTGCCCATGTTGCAAGGGGCTCGGGGAGGTGAACGTCATTGATATGGAAAAGGTCGTGCCTGACCCCTCTCTATCAATCCGCAAAGGCGCGATCGCGCCGCTTGGGAAATACAAGAACTCGATGATATTCTGGCAGGTCGACGCGATATGCGACAAGTACGGGTGTTCTCTTGACACCCCGTTCTCCGAACTCCCCGAAGAGGCCGTCAACGACATAATGAACGGCACTGACGAGCGTCTGCGGGTAAAAAGCGATACCCTGTTGACCTTCAATTACTTCCTCTCCTTCGAGGGACTGCTGAAATATATCGAGATGCAGCAGACCGACGACGCCTCCGCCGCGGCGCAGAAGTGGAGCGACCAGTTCTATTCGCGCAGGATGTGCCCCGAATGTCAGGGCGCGAGACTTAACCGCGAGGCCCTGCATTTCTTCGTTGACGGAAAAAACATCGCGGAGTTATCCTCCCTCGACATAGCCGAACTTCTCGAATGGTCAAAGACCGTGGAGAAGAATCTCAGTGACCGCCAGCGCGCGATTGGCAGCGAGATATTGAAGGAAATCCGCACGAGGCTGTCGTTCCTCGTGGATGTCGGACTCGGCTATCTGTCGTTGAACCGAGCCTCCGCGACATTGTCGGGCGGCGAGAGCCAGCGCATACGCCTGGCGACCCAGCTCGGATCCGAGCTTGTCAACGTGCTATATATCCTCGACGAGCCGAGCATCGGGCTTCACCAGCGCGACAACCGTAAACTGATTGGGTCGCTGAAACGCCTCCGCGACGCGCATAATTCGATAATCGTGGTTGAACACGACAAGGATATGATGCTTGAAGCGGACTATATTGTGGATATAGGCCCGAGAGCCGGTCGGAAGGGGGGCGAGGTGGTCTTCCAGGGAACCCCCGAGGAAATGCTGCGGACCGACACGCTGACAGCCGGATACCTTACCGGTAAATACGCCATAGAGGTTCCAGCCGCTCGCCGTCAGGGAAACGGCAAGAGCATTGAACTGCTCGGTTGCGCCGGGCACAATCTCCGCGATGTCGATTTCCGGCTTCCTCTCGGAACGCTGACCTGCGTATGCGGTGTAAGCGGCAGCGGTAAGTCCTCGCTTGTCAACGGCACCCTCCAGCCCATCATTTCGCAGAAATTCTATCGCTCTCTACAGGAACCGCTCCCGTATCGCGAGATTATCGGGCTGGAGAACATCGACAAAATCGTTACTGTCGACCAATCGCCGCTCGGACGCTCGCCGCGAAGCAATCCCGCGACCTATACCGGCCTATTCTCCGACATACGCAACCTCTTCGTCGGGCTTCCCGAGGCAAAAATCAGAGGGTACAAGCCGGGCCGTTTCTCCTTCAATGTCGCCGGAGGGCGTTGCGAGGCATGCAAGGGTAACGGATACAAGAGTATCGAGATGAACTTCCTGCCCGATGTGCTTGTGCCCTGCGAGGTATGCGGCGGCAAACGCTACAACCGCGAGACCCTTGAAGTCCGTTTCAAAGGGAAGTCTATCGCTGATGTGCTTGACATGACTATCAACCAGGCGGTCGAGTTCTTTGCCAACCAGCCTTCGATAATCAAGAAGTTAAAGGTATTGCAGGAAATCGGACTCGGCTATATCAAGCTGGGGCAACCATCTTCGACCCTTTCAGGAGGCGAGAACCAGCGCGTAAAGCTCGCTACCGAACTTGCGAAGCGCGATACGGGACGCACGCTCTTCGTGCTCGACGAACCGACGACGGGACTGCATTTCGAGGATATCAAGGTATTGTTAGGGGTACTCAACCGACTGGTCGACAAGGGAAACACCGTCCTCGTAATCGAGCATAACCTCGACGTGGTCAAATGTGCCGATTACATTGTGGATATGGGACCCGGCGGAGGCCGCGACGGAGGCCTCGTTATTGCCACAGGAACTCCGGAAGAGGTTGCCCGCACGGAGTCCCCGACAGCCCCCTTCCTCCGGGAGGAACTTGGAATTTAGCGATTCCAGAAGCCGGGGGTGAAGAGCAGAAGGATAGTGAAGATTTCAAGTCGTCCCGTCAGCATGAGCAGCGAAAGCACCCATTTCCCCGCGTCGGGAACTACGGCATAGCTTTCGCCAAGTCCCGAAAAGCCGTTGCAAAGCCCCGTGTTGCTGACACACGAGAATGAGGAGAAGAACGCATCCTGAAGGGGGATGCCGTTTATCGACAATACGATGCCTCCCGCGAGGATCACTATGATGTAAAGGCTCAGAAAGACCATTACCTTGTTGGTGATTTCCGGGCTGATCGTGCGCCCGTTGATGTTTACCGACAGAATCCGGTTAGGGTATATGCAGCGGTACAGTTCGTTGCGGGCATTTTTCCAGAGATAGAGCGAGCGGTCGAGCTTCGATCCGCCTGAGGTCGAGCCCGCGCACGCTCCGACAAACATCATTATAAGAATCAGGGAGAATATGAAAAGTCCCCAGTCCCCGACGCCGGAGATTGTATACCCTGTGGAGGACATCATCGAAATGATGATGAACAGCGGGTCAATCGTATAAGATTCTATCCGGTCGGGTACCAGCGGATTCTGCACCAACGCTATGTCGAAGAGTATCAGTAATACCAGGATCGTGCCCAAATACACCCTGAACACCTCGTTGCCCCATACACCCTTCAGGTCGCCGAGCGACGCCTTGAATATCAGGGCGAAGTTGACACCTCCGATAAACATGAACAACGTGGTGACAATCTTGATGTATAGGGAATCCCATTGCGAGATGGATTCAGGACGCGTTGAGAACCCCCCGGTCGACATTGTCGAAAAGGCGTGGCAAATGCTGTCGAACGTATCCATCGGTCCGGCACAGTACAGCACCATCAGTATGGCGGTCAGGAGGAAGTAGACGAGCCATAGACGCTTCGCGGTAGAACTGACGCGAGGCCGCAGCTTTTCATGGGTGATGCCCGTGACTTCCGCGTTGAACATCTGCATACCCCCCGACGAGTTCAGCATCGGGAGCACAGCCAGGGTAAAGAGTATGATACCCATACCCCCGATCCACTGCATCAGCGAGCGCCACATATGTATGCCGTGGCTGAGGTCGTTGACGGTCGGCATCACCGAAGCCCCGGTCGTTGTAAAGCCCGACATAGCCTCGAAATATGCCTCGGAAACTGTCAGCGGAGTCGCGCTGAGCAGAAATGGAATCATCCCGAATAATGAGAATACAACCCATACGAGAGCTGTCAGCAGGAAACCCTCGCGTTTTCCCATATCGAATCGTCGCGGTCGGACGCAGAATGTGGCGATAACTCCCGATCCAAGGGTGACGCCCATCGCGATAAAGAACGCTCTGGCATCAGATTCGCCATAGTACAACGATGTCAGCAGGGGGATGACCATGAAAAAACCTTCCACCAGCAGAAGCCAGCCAGCGATGCGGATCAGCATCATCCAGTTAATCTGAAAAAATGCCGAACGCTTCATATCTTATCGCTCTTAATCTTCATCGCGCTCGTTCAGTTGAATAGTCGCTCAATCTTATGGATATGGCCGGAAAGACAGAATACGACGACGTGGTCGCCAGCCTGAATCTGCGTGCGGCCGCTGACGAGCATCCCCTCCCCGTCGCGTATCAGTCCGGCGATAGTCATCTCCTTGCTCAGTCTAAGGTCCATCACCGGTGCCTGTGTGATTTTCGAGCCTTCGTGAGCTTCCAGCTCCGCGATCTCGGCGTCGGCAAGGGTAAGAAACTTTGAGGTATTCTCGTCTGACGCGAGCAGAATCTGGAAAATCTTGCTGGAGGCAAGTAACTTCTTGTTGATGATAGACCCGATATTGAGCCCTTCTGCCTCGGATATGAACTGGATGTTTTCTACTTCGGCAACTGTCTTGCTTACACCGAATTCCTTGGCTGTAAGACATCCGAGAATGTTGGATTCGGAAAAGTCCGTCAGAGCTACGAATGCGTCCATCCCCTCCAGGCCCTCCTCGCGCAGGGTGTCGTTGTTGCGAGCGTCACCGTGGATGATGTTGACATTGCAGCCGCTGCATTTTTCCGGGAGTCGGCGGCATATTTCCGCGTTCTCCTCGATAATCGTCATCTCCCAGCGGTCGGAAGCCATATGGGCAAGTCTGACGGCGATGCGGCCGCCACCCATAATCATGACTTTCTGTATCTTGTAGTCGCGTTTGCCGCAGAGCTGGCGAATCTCGTCAACGTATCCGCGCGTGGTTGTGAAGAATAGGATGTCGTTGTCGCGGACTTCGTCCTCGCCCCCCGGAATCAATGTGTCGTGGCGGCGTTTTATAGCGGAAATATGGTAGTTATGCTGCCCGTACGTTATGTCGCGCAGCTTTTTGCCTATGATTTCCGCTCCGTTGCGCACCCTCACGCTGAGTATAATCAGTTGCCCGTCGTGAAGTTCGTACCAGTTGCGGACCCATGGGCGACGTAGCGCGGTCACAATCTCTTTGGCGGCGAGATCCTCCGGGTAAATCAGATGGTCGACACCTATCGAACTGAAAAAGTCCCGGCCCGAAGTAGAAAGGAACTCGTAGTTGTCAATACGAGCGACTGTGCGCGTCGCACCAAGATGTTTTCCGATCGCGCATGCGACGAGGTTGGTATTCTCGAACGGGGTGACGGCGATAAGCAACTCGCAGTCCTCGTTTACCCCGGCTGCCGCGAGGTCTTTGAACGACGTCGGGCTCCCGACACTCGTCATAAGGTTGTAGTTAGCGTCGAGCTTGTCAAGTTTCTCGCTGTCGCGGTCGACAACGATAATGTCCTGGTTCTCGCGTGACAGAAGTTTCGCCAGGTGCGAACCTACCTCTCCGGCTCCTACGATAACGATTCTCATGGCTACGGATTCCGGGGTTATGGGTTTGAGGCATCAACGAGCGCTTTCGCAATCGAGGCGGGGTCAAGCCCGCAAAGCGCGTGAAGTTCCTTCACAGTGCCCTGGGCTATGAAGCTGTCGGGTATGCCGAGACGCTTGACGGGTAACGAGATTCCTCGGTCAGCAAGCCATTCGGCCACGGCGGAACCGAAGCCGCCGGCGAGGGCGCCATCTTCGACTGTGACTATCCGCTGTCCCTTAGAGGCAACCAGGTTTAGTATCTCGCCGTCGAGCGGCTTTACATATCTCATATCGTACAGGTCAACCGCCACTCCGTGTTCGGCAGCTATCTTCACTGCCTCTTTCGCTGCCGGGAGCATCGTGCCTATCGACAGCAACGCTACTTTTGCTCCTTCAGCCACAGCGACTTCAACGCCCTTTCCGACGGGTAGCTGTTTCATCGCGGTTTTCCAGTCGGCGTTCTGTCCGTTTCCGCGGGGATAGCGGATCGCCATCGGACCGTTGACCACACCGAGGCTTGACGTGTACAGTAAGTTTCTGAGCTCCTCCTCGGAGGAGGGGGCTGCGACTGTCATTCCGGGTATAGCCCGCATATAGGGTATGTCAAGCACACCGTGGTGCGTGGCACCATCCTCGCCGACAATTCCGGCGCGGTCAATGCAGAACACTACCGGGAGCCGCTGCAAGGCTACATCGTTGATAATCTGGTCATACGCCCGTTGCAGGAAAGCTGAATAGATAGCCACATAGGGTCGCCGACCCTCCTTGGCAAGGCCTCCAGCGAATGTGACCGCGTGCTCTTCCGATATGCCCACATCGAACACGCGGGAAGGCATCGCCTCGCGCATTATGCCCAGCGATGTCCCGGACAGCATGGCTGCGGTTATGCCGCATATCTTGTCGTTCTCTTTAGCGAGTTCGAGCAGGGTCTCCCCGAAAACGTCCTGATATTTGGGAGGGTGGGGGCCCGGCGTTCCCGCCGGCCTCTCGCCTGACTCGGGATTGAAGCGTCCCGGAGCATGCCAGGTAGTCGGATCCTGTTCGGCCGCTTCAAACCCTTTCCCTTTGACTGTTTTCACATGGAGAATCTTCGGGCCGGTCATATCCTTTATGTCGCGAAGCACCTTTACGGTATTGGCGACATCGTGACCGTCTATCGGTCCGAAATAGCGGATATTCAGCCCCTCGAAGATGTTCTGCTGGCGGCTGAGGAGCGCTTTCAGCGAATTGTTGAAACGCAGAATAGAGCCACGACCCCTGTCGGACACCAGATGCAGTTTCTTCAGAAGCCGGTACAGCTTGAAGCGCATATTGTTGTAGCGCTTCGAAGTGGTAATCTGGGCGAGATACTTATGGAGCGAGCCGACATTGTCGTCAATCGACATATCATTGTCGTTGAGGATAATCAGCAGGTTGTTCGGGGTGTTTGCGGCGTTGTTAAGCCCTTCGAAGGCAAGTCCGCCACCGATTGACGCGTCACCTATTACAGCGACTATGTTACGGCGCGGTTCGTCGGTGTTCATCTCGGTGGCAACTGCCATTCCGAGCGCCGCTGATATGGAATTGGAGGCGTGACCGGCGGAGAAGGTGTCATATTCGCTTTCGTCGGGGTTCGGGAAACCGCTCAGGCCGTTCAGTTTTCTATTCGTGTGGAAACGGTCGCGGCGCCCGGTTAGCAGCTTGTGACCGTAGGCCTGATGCCCTACGTCCCATACTATGCGGTCATAGGGCGTGTTAAACACGTAATGCAGGGCTACTGTCAGCTCGACTGCGCCCATGCTGGAGGCGAAATGCCCGGGATTTTTTGACAGGGAATTGATAAGAAACTCGCGTATGTCGGAGCAAACCTGTGGAAGTTGCCCGACCGAGAGAGCGCGCAAGTCGGCCGGCGAGTCAATCCGGCTCAACAGGGGATAGCGGACGGCGTTATCTGCCGCTGCCGCCGTTTCGTTTGTTGTTGCCGACATATTTCTTATATAAGGGTATGAAAATGATGATTCCGGAAGCTATTATGGGAAAGAGCGATAGAAGGGTAATAGGAACGTCCTGCGCTATCATCCTGGTTATCAGGACGGCGCAAGCTCCCAGCCATAATAGTCCGATTATCACGAACCTAAGAATTACGGATACGCTCATCAGATAAAAATTCAGTTTATCGCGATAGGCCGGGCTGAAACCGCTTCCTGTCGCTTTCAACAAGCAAAATTAGCAAATTTTCCTGACATTTAAGCAAACCGCCCGCATATAGTGCGTAAATCTGACAGCGACCTCCCATCCGTGTACGAAAAGCGCTGTGCCATATGTTTTGACACAGCGCCATAAAATGCATTCAAACTATGCCGTATTGGGGTTTAACCCGCAATAGCTTTCGCGATGATTTCTTCGGGCACACCCTGTTTGCGTAGGTTGTCGGCGATTCGCTGCCGCTCCTTCTTGACGGGGCCTTCGCAGAACAGCATTTCCCCTACATGGTGGCACGCGTCTGTCACGCGTTTCTTCCCCTCGGGAGTGTTTAGGTCGATGCCAGCGAATGTTGAGCGGTCCTTGTGTAGCACGAGGAAGTATATCCCGGCGACAAGCAGCGCGCTTATGGCTACAATATCGGCATCTGTCTTGATATCGACCGCCATGTCGATCATATCCTGGGAATGTAGTTCCCTCAGCCGCGCCGTGCGTTCCGTGATGTGGTTCCCTTCGGAAATCTCCCATCGTATAATCTCGGCCATGATGGCGTCGTCAATGAGCGTTTCCATCAGTTTGCCCAAAAGGTCGCCGTAGATTTCGGGGGTGTCGAGTTCCGTGATATTGTTACGTACGAAATCGCGGAGCCAGTAGTCATATTTTTTTACGAACTCGTCGTAAAACTCGTCAAGATTCTTGTATCGGTTATAAAACACAATCGGTTCAATCTTGGCCTTCTTCACGATGTCGGTGACGAGTGCCAGGGAAAAACCTTTCTTCTTTATTTGCGATACAGCCGCCTTCATAATGGCCTCCTCTATATCGGCTTTAGAGCGACGAGGGCGGCGGGCTGTTTTAGCTTCGTTAGCTGGTTCCATATCCAAGATTAATAACGGTCGGCATCGCCCGCTCCATCCATCCGACGGGCATATTTGTGATGCCATACATAAAAAACACCGCAAATATATGGAATATTCGCGGCGTTTGCAATATGTTTTGCGTTAAGAAATCCCTAATGGTTGTGGCTGATTTGGCACACCTCGGTTATTCCGTGCTTGTATTATCGTTGTTTTCCGAGTCTTTACCAGTCGGTACGTCTTTCTTTTCCGGTGTCTCGTTATCCTTCACTTCCGTGGCTTCGACATCGACCGGAACCGGGGGCGGGAGCTGCTTGCCGTTCTTTTCGGCAGCCTTTTGGGCGGCGAGAATCTCGTCGGTGCGCGACGCCCACTGCCGTTTGCCGAAGATGTGCTCGACATCCTCTGTGAAGATTACCTCGCGGGAATAGAGCACGTCGGCAAGTTCGTTGTGCCCCTTGGCGTGTTCGCGGAGGATTGACTTTGCGCGTTCGTACTGCTCGTTGATGATGCGCGAAACCTCCTCGTCAATCATCCTGGCCCGGTCGTCGCTGTAAGGCTTTGAGAACCCGTAATTCTGACCGGTCGAGTCATAATAGGAAAGGTTGGGGAGACGCTCGCTCATGCCGTAGTACACCACCATGGCGTATGCCTGTTTGGTAACGCGCTCAAGGTCGTTGGCGGCCCCCGTCGATATGCGGCCCAGGAACAGTTCTTCTGCGGCACGGCCCCCGAGCGTCGCGCACATCTCGTCGAGAATCGCCTGCGATGGCGTGATCTGGCGCTCTTCCGGCAGATACCAGGCGGCTCCGAGTGCGCGCCCGCGGGGAACAATCGTCACTTTGATGAGCGGGTTCGCGTAACGGAGGAACCAGCTTACGGTCGCGTGGCCCGCTTCGTGGCACGCGATGGCTCTCTTCTCCTCCTCGGTGGTGATTTTTGAGCGCTTCTCCAGTCCGCCGATGATTCTGTCAACCGCGTCGATAAAGTCCTGCTTCTGCACGACCTCCTTGTTGCGGCGAGCGGCGATTAGAGCCGCCTCGTTGCAGACATTCGCGATATCCGCCCCGGAGAAGCCAGGGGTCTGGCGGGCGAGCAGGTCGATGTCGACGCTGTCGTCAATCTTGATATTTTTCAGATGGACTTTGAAAATCGCCACTCGGTCGTTCAGCTCGGGGAGCTCAACATAAATCTGGCGGTCGAAGCGTCCGGCGCGGAGGAGCGCTTTGTCGAGAATGTCGGCGCGGTTGGTCGCGGCGAGGATTATGACGCCGCTGTTTGTTCCGAAACCGTCCATCTCGGTAAGCAGTTGGTTAAGGGTGTTCTCGCGCTCGTCGTTGGCTCCCATGTTCGGGTTCTTTCCGCGGGCGCGGCCAACAGCGTCAATCTCGTCGATGAAGACGATACACGGAGCTTTCTCCTTCGCTTTTTGGAAGAGGTCGCGCACGCGGGACGCGCCTACGCCGACAAACATCTCCACGAAATCGGAACCCGACATCGAGAAGAACGGCACATTCGCCTCCCCGGCGACCGCCTTGGCTAACAGTGTCTTACCTGTCCCCGGAGGGCCCACGAGGAGCGCCCCCTTGGGTATCTTGCCGCCAAGATTGGTATATCGTTGCGGATTCTTCAGGAACTCCACGATTTCCTCTATCTCGACCTTGGCCTCCGAAAGACCGGCCACATCCTGGAAGGTCACTTTGACAGGGCCGTCCTTGTCGAAAATCTGCGCTTTCGATTTGCCTACGGAGAACACCCCTCCCGAACCATCGCGGCCGCTCATGCGCTTCATAATGAAGAACCAGAACGCCACGAGCAGGAGCACCGGGCCGAACGTCCAGAGTATCGCCGAGAGGTCCGTACCCTCCTCGTAATCTACAGGGCCGGTATATATCCCTTCCTGCCTGAGGGCGTCAATCTTGCGGGAGAAGTCGCCGAGTTCGGGAATCTGCGTCGTTATGCACGCTTCGCCCCCCTCGTTGTACTGGCTCTCGTGAAAAACCTTCTTCGCGAGCGAGTCCGACAGTACGGCGGTCGCGACACCTTTGCGCTTGTCGACTATGATTTCCGTTATTCCGTGGTTTCTCGATATTACGGAATCCGTCAGGTATGTCTCAAATTCGGAATATTTCACCTGCTTTTTCACGGAGTTATCGTCGAGATAATACGCTCCGAAAAGGAAAATCAGGATTATGGCATACATCCAGAACATGCTGAACCGGATTTGCGGCGTTTTCTTCTTGCCGCCGGGGATGCCGTTATTTGATTGCTTGTTGTCAGCCATGAGGTTGTCTTGATATTGTTTATTGGCTTGTTATGGCCGGTCGTCAGTCGAGGTCGGGGATGTTTGAGATTGCCGCGTCGCTCCAAAGCTCTTCAAGATTGTAAAGCGTGCGAGCCTCGCGGGTAAACACGTGGACGAGAGTGTCCCCGTAGTCAATCACAATCCACTGCGCGCTTCGGTAGCCGTCGTAGTTATACGGCTTGATTCCCCCTTTTTCAAGCAGCGAGTCGCGTACGTGGTCGGCGATGGAGGCTACCTGCTGGGTGGAAGTTCCCTGGCACAGGATGAATTTCCCCGCAGGAGCTGATTCGATTGAAGAGAGGTCTATTATCGTGATTTCTTTTCCCTTGCGGTCCTGGATAGCGTCGATTACGAGTTCATCGAAAGAGAGCTGGCCGACCGGCCGGGTCTGAGAAGTCATTGTTTCTGTCATATGCGGATTATGTTCAAATGCTAATGGTAATGAATACGTTGAAACGTTTTGCGCCCCTCTTGGGACGGTAATATTAAGTTGCGAAGTTACAAATTATTTCCGAAATTAGGCGAGCTTTTCAGGGAAGCCCGCTATCTTTTCACCTTTATTAAACAATCATTCAAAGCGCATGGTTTTCGCCGGAGAGATTCTCGCAACCGTGGAGGCCGGTATCAGCATCAATAACGCCGATAAGGCAACTACGCCCGCGTCGACAAGCGCGACTTGCAGCCAGTTGATTTCAACCGGCACATAGCTGAGGTAATACGCTTCCGGGTCAAGCGGTATGTAATGCCACACCTGCTGCGTAAGCAGCAATCCCAGCGCTAAAAGGTTCCCTATAAGAAGCCCTATAAGCACTATGCGCCCTCCCAATAGAACGAATATCCTGCGTATCAATCCATTATCAGCTCCGAAGCTTTTTAGCTGCCCGATCATGCGCACCCGTTCGAGTATCAGGATGAAAACGCTGGAAATCAGCGTGAAGCCGCTCACGCACCCCATTAATATCAATATGACTACGACGTTAGTGTCAAGCAGTCCGAGCCAGTTGTAATACATCGCCCCTGACCGCAATCGAGTGTCTACGACCATCGGCTCCTGTAGCTCTCCGAACGCGTAGGCTCTGTTCAGTTCCTGTTGCAGTATCTCGGATACAGGACTGATTTCATCCTCTTCGATTCCCGATAATTCAAGGCGCAGCCCTTCACTGTCGCCAAGCCCGCAGATTCCTTCTAATTCTGACAGGGGGAGATAAACCGCAAGGTTGTCATAGTCTCCGAAATTGCTTCGGAAAAGTCCGCTTACGGTGTATCGCCTGGCTTTCAATGCCCCGTTGACAAAGAAATATGAGTATATTTTGTCGCCGACCTCAAGCCGGAGCCGCTTTGCCTGTGGCTCTGAAATAAGGATTTGCCTTGCACTGTCTGATGGAAGCTCTCCCTTGACAAGCATTTCCGAGACGAAACCGATTTCATCCGCGCCGGAAGGAAGTGAGCGGGCCAATATCCCGGAAAAATCCGTGTCGGTCTTCAGTATTCCGGCGTGCCGGATTGCGGGATACGCCTTCGCTCCCGGCACGGCTTCCGCTATTGCCGCTCGCAAAGTCGGTGTCAACGATATTGGCAACATAGCGTCGCCGCTGACGTTTCTCGCCGGCTCGATGCTGATTGCCGCCTCGAAGCCGGATACTTTCTGGCGGATGGCATGCTTGAAGCCGAGCACGATTCCGACCGACAGCAGCATAACAGCTACGGCACACGCTATTCCGGCGACCGCTATAACGACATTGGTCGACGCGCGGCGCCCCTCGCCGGACGTCAGACGGAGCTTTCTGCTTATGAAAATAGCTACATTCACTCCGCGAATTTATGAAAATATATTAAAAAATCAGCCAATAGGCCCTCCTCTTTGTTATATGGGTAAATCAAGACCACGCGAAACAATCCGATTTGATGTTTCTGGGATTCGCAAAGGTCTTTTGAGGGATTAATGATTATTTATACTTTGCTTAACATCGAGGGACGATGAAATTCAATTCAAAAATTCGCAGAAGCTTACGGTGGAAATACGCGATGCTGATGTTCCTCCTCTCTCTTGTGCTCACTCTGATCGCGCTTCCGTGTGTTGCCGCCGAAAAGTCGGATTCGGTGCCTCAGCCGACGCATAGCAAACTATTGGTTCAAAGCCCTGAAACAAGCGGAAACGCCGACGAGGAAATATCCGAGATAATCGAGGTTGAAATGGCTGAGCCGATTGGCCCCCCGGAAGCTCCGCCCGATTCGGTTGGCGCTCCGCAACGGCTTTGGGCCGATACGATCGCGATGATTCCCGACAGGCCTCGGTCGCTCTACAACCTTCCTGCGTCATGGACGCGCTCCGAGCCGTACTGGCACGGAATGTGGATTAACACCGCCGTGCTGTCGGGAGCCTTTATCGGAACCCTCTTCGTGCTCGAACTGCTTCCAGAGGACGCTACGACCTGGAACAGGGCCTCCCTGCGCCGCGTGCCTTTCTATAAGCGCTGGTATCGGAATGTATTCAAGCGCGGACCGGAATGGGACCACGACAACCCGATTTTCAACTACGTCCTCCATCCCTACGCCGGAGCCGCCTACTTTATGGGGGCGCGCACCTGCGGCTTCAATTTCTGGCAGTCGATGCTTTACAGCGCCATAATCTCTACCGTCGGATGGGAGTTCGGAATCGAGGCGTGCATGGAACGCCCGTCGTATCAGGACCTGTTCGTTACCCCGATTATCGGCTCGCTGCTCGGAGAAGGGTGCTACCGCGCGAAGCGGTTTATCGTCGACAACGATTACGAGCTGCTCGGTTCACCCGTGCTCGGCCATATAGTGGCCTTCTTCCTCGACCCCTTGAACGAGGTGATGGGATATTTCAATCCGGGGAAATGCCGAAACATCGGTCCGGGGTGTTTCGCGTCCGAACCGCTCCTTATCCCGGCGCCTCTGCCGGGGGAGTCGAAGGCATTCGGTTTCCGCCTCTCGGCAACATTCTGACCCGGCATCCGGTTCAGAATGGTACCCCCCCGGAACCATCTGAAGAAATGTCGGCGGTCCCCCCACCCGGGGCCGCCGCGCTGAACGGGTCCCCGGCGCCCCCGACGTTCCCTCCTCCGTTGAGTTTCGACCCGACGACCTCCTGGGTCGCAATGCGGTTCTCGTCCCAGTTCTGGAAACGGGCAAACTGGCTGACAAACCGCATGTCAACGTCGTCTACCTTACCTGAACGGTGCTTCGCCACGATAAACTGCGCGAGGCCGCGGATGTCGCGCCCTTCCGCATCCTCTCCGCTGTGGAGATAATATTCCGGGCGGTGGATAAAACATACTATGTCCGCGTCCTGCTCGATCGCGCCGGATTCGCGGAGGTCGCTAAGCTGCGGGCGTTTGCTCTGGCCGTCGCCTCGGTTCTCTACCGAGCGGTTAAGCTGCGAAAGGGCGATAATAGGAATGTTCAGCTCTTTCGCGAGCTGTTTCAGCGAGCGCGAAATCATCGACACCTCCTGCTCGCGGCTTCCGAACTTCATGCCTGAAGCGTTCATGAGCTGCAAGTAGTCGATAATCAGAATCTTCACGTCGTGCTCCCTCACCAGGCGGCGCGCTTTCGTGCGCAGCTCGAAAATCGACAGCGAGGGGGTGTCGTCGATATAGAGCGGAGCGCCGTAGAGGTTCTTCACTCCCGCCATCAGCTTGTCCCAGTCGCCGGGCGAGAGCTTGCCGCTCTTGATTATTTCGCCCGGAAGCTCGCAGACGTTGCTTATCAGACGGTTGACAAGCTGGAGGTTACTCATTTCGAGCGAGAAAATCGCCACCGGCGTATTGAGGTTGACAGCCATGTTCTTCGCCATCGAAAGCACGAACGCCGTCTTACCCATGGCCGGACGGGCGGCGATAATGATAAGGTCGGAGTTCTGCCAGCCGGAAGTCAGTTTGTCAAGCTCGTGGAACCCGGTCTCGAGGCCGCTGAGGCCGGAGGCGCGGTTCATCGCGGCCTCGATCTGGGCTAGCGCCTGGTTGATGACGGGATCGATCGCGGTGACATCCTTCTTCACGTTGCGCTGCGAAATCTCGAACAGGCGACCCTCCGCCTCCTGCATCAGGTCGTCAACATCGTTGGCCGAGTCGTACGCCTTCGACTCAATCTGCGACGCGAAGGAAATCAGCTCGCGGGCAAGGAATTTCTGCGCTACGATGCGGGCATGGAAATCAACGTGCGCTCCCGACATGACGCGGGAAGTCAGTTCCGAAATCCTCACAGGACCACCCACCGCCTCGAGGTCGCCGTTGGCCCGGAGCTTCTCCGTTACCGTCAGCATGTCGATAGGCTGCTGCGATGCGCCGAGCTGTTGCACGGCGGTAAAGATTTTCTGGTGGGCCGGCTCGTAGAAACATTCCGGCCGCAGCAGGTCGCAGACGGTGGTGTAAGCGTCCTTTTCGAGCATCAGGGCACCGAGCACGGCCTCCTCTACCTCTATGTCGCGCGGCGCGATGCGTCCTTCCGAATCGAGCAGTTTCTGTTGCTGTTCCTTTGGGCTGAAACGTCGCTGGTTGTTATAATTGTCGTTGGGCATATGGCTGTTCTTTGACGCGAAGTTACATCATAAAGTGCGGGTAGACAAATTCGGCATTGATGGGTTTTCAAAAAGTTTTCAACGCCCTCTCGGCGGCAGCGAGCTTTTCAGGCGAGCCTATGTCGTGCCAGAAAAACGGCGACGTCGGAGAAAATGCTTTGATAACCGCCCGCTCAGCGATTTCCAGATAGAACGGCGTGATTGAGAATACCTTCCCGTTCCTTGCCGCATACTCTTCAAGCAGGGGGAATATCGCCGGACTGACAATGTGGACTCCGCCGAATGCGAGCGGGGAAAGGCCCGGAACGTCGGGGTTGAATCCGGTCGGCTTGCGCTCGCCGCTTTTCAGATTCTGCCATCCCCGCAGATTTCCTTCGGTATCGAAATAGAGTTGCCGCGACGATTCCCGCGGGAAAGCAAGCAGGGTGGCCAACGGAAAGCCCTCCGTATGCCGGGCCGACATCGCGCTTATCTCGAAGTCGGTCAGTATATCCGCGTTATGGACGAGAATAGGCTCCCCTCCGCCGAGATGCCGGGCCGCTTTCAGCAAGCCGCCCCCGGTGTCGAGCAGCGTGTCGCTCTCGTCGGATATTATTATTTCAGCGCCGAAATTATCATTCACTTCCAGGTAAGAGCGGATTTGCTCGGGAAAGTGATGTACATTCACCACAATTCTCCCGATTCCGGCCGCTCTCATTTTTTCTATCACTCGGCGAAGCATGGGCTTCCCTCCTACGGGGGCAAGCGCCTTCGGATGCTCGTCGGTAAAGGGGCGCAGACGGGAACCGACCCCCGCGGCGAATATCATTCCTTTCATATGTTTCTTGCGGCAAGTGTTTCTTCGATATTCTGCTCGCGGTGTATCAGCCGCACCCTTACGCCGTAACGCTCGTTGAGATAGCGTCCCATCGTTTCCGCGCAGTACACCGACCGGTGTTGGCCGCCCGTGCAGCCGAACCATACCGCGAGCGAGTTGAATCCGCGTTTCAGGTACTTTTCAACCGATGCCCCGACCATAGCCTCCGCGTTTGAGAGAAACACCAGTACCTCCCCGTCATCTTCGAGGAAGTCCCTTACTGCTTTGTCGCGGCCTGTCAGTCGCTTGTACTGCTCGTAACGCCCGGGATTATGGATTGCCCGGCAGTCAAACACGAAGCCGCCGCCGTTCCCCGATGGGTCCGCCGGATAACCTTTCTTATATGAAAAGCTGCCTACCGTAACGGTCAGTCCCGGCTCCGCAACCTGCGGCTTGAACTTGTCGGCGAGTTTGACCGCAAGCGAACGCAGATATGGGTACTGCTCCCCGAGCTGTTCAACCGCGGCGTTGAGATTGCCTACTCCCGCCGGGATGCTTTCGATAAAATGCTGCTTCCCCTGCACGAGTCCGCGGAAGCCGTAAGCGCCGAGGGTCTGCATTATGCGGAAAAGGGCGAAAACGGTTACCTCCCCGCGGAATTTATCCGGTTCCAGCCCGGCTCCGAGCCGATTGGCCTCGGCGATGTAATAGTCGGTCAGCTCGTCGCGCAGCCTTTGGGGAAGATTGGCTTTTGCCTGCCACAGAAGAGATACCAGGTCATAGGCGAGCGGACCACGTCTGCACCCCTGGAAATCTATAAGCCTCAACCCCTGTTGGGTAACCATTATGTTGCGGCTCTGAAAGTCGCGGATCATGAGGGTGTCCCACTGCGTCATCCCTTCCAACAGCCTCTCCTGCAGCGCGTCGAACTCCTGCTGAAGCGCCGCGTCGTCCACTTCGCCCAGTGCGGGCTTTAGGAAGCTGTATTTGAAATAATTGAGGTCCCAGCAGACCATCCGCCGGTCCATCTGCTCGTAGGGGTGGCAGAGTGAGTAGTCAAAACCGCGTCCCCCTTCGATTTGCACTTTGCAAAGCATCTTGACGGCATCCTTCAACAACGATTTCTCCGCCTCGGAGAAATTCCCCGAAGCGCGTCCATCGGCTATCGCGTCGAACAACGCCGTGTCACCGAAATCTTCCTGGATGTAGCAACTGTAATCCGGAGCTTCCGAGATAATTTCGGGAACAGGCATTCCCTTGTCCTTCAAAGCCTTTCCGGTTTTCAGGAATGTGCCGTTTTCAACGAGGCTGTCCCCCTCGGTCCCGATAAGCGTGCTACCGTCCGGGTTGACTATGCGGTAGTAACGTCGGCTTGAGCCCGCGCCCGGCAGCCGAGTGATTTCCTTGGGTTCACGGTTGAACCGCTGTATGTATAATGACTTAATATCCATATTATTCAAAAATAAGTTCTCTCAAAATCGCGTCGGCCGTCAGCCACTCCTTTTCGGGAATCCTAATACCGTCATCCGTTGTTTCGAGCTTGCCGGATTCGATGAACGGCCCGGCGTTTTTCAATAATCTGTCATATGCGCCTTCCCCCCAACGACTGCGGAGGAAATCGAAACTTAGCCCGTTGTCGGTTCGCAAAGAGGTTATGATGTAGTCGTTCAGGCGGTCGGTTTCTGTCTCCTCGTCAACCTCGAACGCCGTTCCCCCATTTTCGATTCTGTCGAGATAGGCAAGGATATTCGGCGGATTGAAACTGCGGACCCCTCGGGGGGAGAAACTATGTGCGGCGCATCCCAGTCCGAGATACGGGGTGAAATTCCAATATGAACTGTTATGTTTCGCCTCGGCCCCGTGGCGGGCGAAGGCGGAAATCTCATAATGCCGGTATCCGGCCTCGGCGCTTTTGCGGCATAGCGCGGCGTACATGCTTTCGGCCAATTCCTCCGATGCCTCCTCGACCTCTCCCCGTTGAAGCCGCCCGTGGAGCGGGGTCCCCGGCTCATAGGAGAGCAGATAGGCGGAGAAATGCGGCGGATTGAACGCTAACAGCGTATCGATATTCTTTTCCCATCCCTCTAAGGATTGCGACGGAAGACCGTATATGAGGTCAGCGCTGTAATTCATTCCCGATTCAGCCAGGATTGAAAGCGCTTCTTTCGCCCTTTGGGCTGTATGGCGCCGTCTGACGCTCGCTAGTTCCGCGTCATCAAACGACTGGACTCCCATACTGATTCTGTTGATGCCGAGCGAGGCAACCTGCCGTATCCACTCTTCCGTCAAATCCTCTGGATTCGCTTCTATGGTGAACTCGTCGATGGCGTTTACGTCTATCCCCCCATCGGAAATACTCTCTATGATCTGTCGCAAAAGGGGGTAGGGAAGGGCCGAGGGGGTTCCGCCACCTATATAAATAGTGGTAATCTTCTCTGGACCTAACTCACTCCGCCTTATGCGCCATTCGGAGGTCAGCGCGGCCGCGTAGCGACGCATAAGCTCCTCTACCGGCGCTCCGAGCGAATAGAAATCGCAATAGTCGCATTTGCCGTGACAGAACGGGATATGTATGTACACTCCGGCCATTATCCCAGGTCTTTTTCCATCTTCCGGCAGACGGAGGTGAATTTGCAGTACATGCACTCTTCCTTCTCGGTGCAGCGAAACGGTTCCGAGGGATCGAACAGTTCCTCGAAAACGTCAATCAACCGGTCGTTCACCTCCTCTAAAATATCGTGGTAATCGCCTAATTCTTCCCGCTTGTGCCCTGTGCCGGAGCGGTTTGACGTGGTGACCGGTTTCAGCCCCGATTCCAGGAGTTTGCGAATCTGGTAAATCATCGGCTGCATCGGCTCGTCGTTTTTCTGCAAGTCGGCATACGCCTGGCAGTATATCATAAGTTGCAGTATCGCCTTTTTGCGGGTTGCCTGCGGGGATTTCGGCTGGTCGAAAATCTCGTCAACCGAGGTTATCCCCGTATCGTCTCCTCCGGTCTTGTAATCGACTATTCGCAGCAGTCCCCCGTTGTCGAGACGGTCGACGCGGTCAATCTTGCATTTCATGTTTACCGCGAAGCGCCGCCGCGGGGCGTCCGGCTCCTCTGACTCCGGCAGTCCCTCGAATTCGAGATGGCTCTGGTAAGGGATTTCGCCGCCGATATAGGTAAACGGGCCGAAACCCTTCTCGAGCCGGAACAGGTCGGAAATCTGCCGTCCGATCATCCTCCCCATCATGGCGCTGCTTGGCGGGAGGGGGGTGTCGTTGTCGTTGCCAAGAAGATGGTAGTACTTGTTTATGGCCCTTGTCACCTCGCGGCTGATTGCCGCCGCGTCGCCGCTCATCGCGTCCAGCGCCCCCTCGTCGACATGTTCTCCGCCGGGGTGCGCCAGCCGTTGGTCGTAGATTTTCTGAATCGCCTCGTGGACGATTGTGCCGTATGTTCCCTCGTCAAGCCAGTCGAGCACTTCCCGCTCCTCCTTGTAGTCAGCGATATACGCGAGGTAGAACTTCATCGGGCAGTCGATATATGTGTTGACCGACGACGGTGAGAGATAAAGCGGGTTCTCCTTCGAGCGGAACCGTTCCAGCTTCTCCATTATTTCTGGGGTCTTTCGCTGAATCAGGAGTGCGTCGTCCGGCGAGGGGATGTTGAACGGAATCAGCTCGCGGGTAAGTCCGGCAGGGCGGTATATGCGTTGCAGCTGGTGGAGGTAACGGGACATCTGCCCCCCTCCGCGGCTTCCGGGACGGGTATCGTACAGCAGGAATACTTTCCCTGCCCGCGAAATCATACGGTAAAAATAGTAAGCGAAGATTCCCTCCTGGTGCTCGATGGTGGATAGACCGTACGCCCGGCGGAGCTGCTCCGGGATGAAGGAGGGCTGGAATCGGGTGCGCGGGAATATCTTTTCGTTCATCGACGGCAGGATAAGTGTCCGAAAATCAAGTGAACGGGCTTCGAGGACCCCCATTACCTGCAAGCCCCTCAGCGGCCTCCCCTCGAAATTTACCGTTTCGCCCGATACGAGGCGCTCAACAAGGGAGAACACGGTGGAGGCTGTCAGCGGTTGCCGCTGAGTGTCTATATATTCGGAAAGCATCCCTTGCAGCTCGTCGGCCGCCTCGGCGTAACGTCGCAGCAATACCCTGTCGACAAGGCGGTTGACGCTCCCGGTAGCTTTTGCCTCGACCGGCTCGCCATCCTCGTCGTATTCGGTGGTTTCTTCGGCGCCATCTGCCTCCTCCGGCTCCTCGACTTTCAATCGGATAAGCGAGTCAAGCCACGACAACAACTGACGCAGGTAAGAAAACACGGCCTCGGTCGGAACGCTCGGAGGCACGGGTGTGAATATCGGCAGAAGGGTTGCGAACTCCGGCTGGGAAAACAGCGAAGCCCGAATCATTATGAGGTGCGACTCGTTGATCCATCGCATTGCCAGGGTGCATACCTCTCCCAGGCTGTCGCGCAGCACGGGATGTGACAGTATGCGCCTTACGTCCTCGTTGAAAAACGCGTAACCGCCGCGGTCCTTGCGCCCCCTGAGCTGCAGGCTGACGATGGCGCGCATCAGCCCCCACACCGGGGAATACCGCAACTGGTATCCCATCGTGATATTCAGCGGCTTGATTTGCTCGGGTATCGCCGAGACAACCGGCAGCATCAGTTTCTCGTCAGGAAGTATGACCGCGGTATGGCGCAGCGCCTCGGCCGCGTGTATCGAATCCGCCTCGATATCGAACGGATGCTCCGCGGCGACAAGCTGCCCTACGATCTGGGCCTGGGCGGCGCGGGAGGGAACGCCTATTATGTGGATTTCCGGGAAGCGCTCCAGTCGGTCGACGCACTCATAGCGCGAAGGGAACTCTCTCGCGTATCGGCTCATGAATCCCGCCGCAGAGTTGTCCCGGTCGCGGAAAACAGGTGAAGCAATGTCCCAGTAGAAATCCGCCTTCGGTTCCCCGTCTGCGCCTGTCATGTCGCGGAGAAGTCGGAAAATCCGTTCTTCAGCCTTGGAGAGCATCGTGAAGCCCACGAATATGTATCTTGTGTGGGGCAGGTCGGCCGGACTGATATTCTCAAGATACTCTATCGCGGAAATATACGCCATCGAAGTCGTGCGCAGTCCCCGCGCGGCAAGCTCCTTATGAAACTCCCGGTAGACCTCGTCCATTACCTGCCATATGCGCACGAACCCGCTGACCGCCTTCGACCGCGTGCCTTCGGCTCCGTTATGGATTATGTGGTTCCAGAACTCCGCGACATGGCGCTGCGACGATTTGTCGAGGTTCAGGAAGCGCTCGGCCGCTTTCCAGTCCTCAGGCTGGAGATAGTTCGCAGATATTTCTTTCAGCAGCTCTACGTTTCGGAATATCTCCTTCGGGTCGGTGAGATACATGTCGACGTCGCTGAAGTCCGAGAGAAGCACGTCGGCCCAGTAGACAAACCGGTTGATGTCGATTTCCGACGCTATCTCCTCGGCGGGAGCGCCCCCGGGGAGCAATTCCGAACGGCTGACAAGTACCCGGCTGTACGCCCGGTAAAGTAGCAGAATCTGTTCAAGGCGTTCGGCGGGTATGCCGGGGGTGAGCCCGTCTACAAATTCCGAGATGGTAGTGGTTTCCGGCTGGATGGAAGTAGGGGAGTGCTTCCGCTGGAAGCCGGCCATATAGTGTGAGAAGAACGTCGCTGAACGCTTGTTAGGAAATACGAAGCAGTAGTCGATAAGCCGCTCCTGCGGTTCATCGGCGTAAACCCTCGCGATGGATTTCAGAAACGGTTCGGGAAGCGGCGAGTTCCCCCGGGAGCTGTTCGGCCTGTCGTGCGTCATATCACTGCTTGAGGAGGAGAATCATTTTCACAGCCAGGTCAAAGAAAATAATCTTGGCGTTCCCGTTGGCCGCGATATCGGTCTGCGCGAGGTTGAACTGCGCCATGATTTTCTCCGCGTTCCTCTCGTTGATAAACGGAGAGAAGCGCGACGAGAACTGTGCTTCTGCCTGGTTGAGATAGTTCAGTTGCGGCATCCGCAGGTTGTAGATGAAATTCTCTCTGACAAGCCGCTGGCAGTATTCGAGAAACCTCCCTTCCTGCTCGCGGCCAAGCCCGGCGACCTCGTTGGCCCATATTTTCAGCAACCCGATTTTGCGCTGGTAGGCCAGGCGCATCAGACGGGTGAAAAATTCCAGGAACTGGTCGGTCTCCTTGCTCATCCTCGCCTCCTTCTCGGCCGAGAGTATGCTCCCCTGAGCGACATGGGCTACCGACCGGGCGTCAGCCTCCGGCATGCCGAGCGTATCTACGAGATGGCGCGCGACGATGTCGTCCCCGAGGCGCCGCATCTCTACGCGCTGCAAGCGCGAATAAATAGTCGGCAGAATCTCCCTCGGATTGTCGCTGACGAATATCAGCGATGTGCCGGGAAGAGGCTCCTCGATGAGCTTCAGCATCTTGTTGGCGCATTGCACGTTCATCTTCTCCGGCAGCCACATCAGCACTATCTTGGTATTCGATGCCCTCGCCGTGAAAGCCAGCTTGCGGAGTATGTCCTGGCTCTCTTCGACATACATCTGGGGCTGCCCGTTGACGTTGCCGAGCGACTTCTGCCATTCCTCCGGGTCCATGAACGGCGAAAGCGTGATGAACTCCCGGAACTCCCCGATATAGTCGTCGGACACAGCCTGTGACTTCCCGTTTTTCAGCACCGGGAACGAATATATCAGGTCGACATGGTTGAACGTCGAATGTTGGACGCACGCCGGGCACACACCGCAGGAGTCCCCGTCATGGCGGTTCTCGCAGTGGATATATTGGGCAAGGGCGCGGGCCATGGCGAACTTACCGACCCCCGCCGGCCCCTCCAGCAGAAGCGCGTGCGGCAGCCTCCCGTTATCGACCAGCGCCCGGAGCCTCTCCTTGACCCCCTCATGCGCTATCACATCGGCAAATCTCATACTTATTCCTCATTTGTCGCCGCGGTTAATACACTACCTACTCGCGCGTCTATTCGGGTATCTACTCTGGTATCTACTCAGATATCTTATCTATTCAGCAACCTACTCAGGTATCTATTCAGGTACCAACTCTGGTATCTACTCACGTATGTACTTGCATAATCAAATCGCGCTCGTACTCGTGTATCTGCTCGCGGCTTTATTTCCTCCTACAAATTTAGATAAAAATCCTGAGATTTTTACACCGGCAGAATAAAAAACAAGGCTGGCACCTTGATTCCCGTCCCCTCCTATGTGCTCTAAGTCACAATTTTACTATATTTGGAGGGAAAAATAAACACAATATGGACAGGAATCGAACAGTAGCCGGCCTTGATGTCCACAAAGATAGCGTTTATCTTTGTATAATGGGGCATGACGAGGCCATTATCTTTGAAAAGACCTACGGAGTGCTTACCCCGGACCTCCGTCAGATGTGTAATGACATGGTAGCTCGGGGAGTTACCGAAGCAGCGATGGAAAGCACAGCGGTATATTGGGTACCGGTATGGAACGAGCTTTGTGATTCAATGGGACTCAAGCTGGTTAACCCTTACTTCATAAAGCAGCTTCCCGGGCGCAAGAGCGATGTCAAGGATGCGCAGTGGATAGCGGAATGCCTGTTGAAGAATCTCATAAAGGGCAGTTTTGTACCCGGGCCGATTGTCCAGGATATGCGCAAACTCAACCGCCGCATTTTTGACCTTCAGGAGGACGTCACTTACTATTCCAACAAACTTGACGCGGCCCTGCACCGTTGTGGCTTCCGCCTGAGCAACTATGTCGCCAAGATTACGGGAAAGAGTTACCGAAAGGCAGTGGAGGCCATCGCTTCGGGCGTTACGGATCCGAACGAACTTATCAGACGTGTTCACGGACGCGTCATCAACAAACACGGCCGGGAGACCATGCTTGCCGCCATGACAGGCTCGTTTTCCACAACGGACATCACCGTCATCAGGCAGTACTGGGAACTGCTGGCCACATATGCCAGACAGTCCGAAGAATGCAGGTCCGAACTCGCGGCCTTATGCGAGAGCCATTTCCCTACAGAATACAAACGACTTCAGACCATCCCCGGTGTCAAGGAACGCGCCGCCACAGCCATAATTGCGGAAACCGGAGTGGATATGAAGATGTTTGCCACAGCCGCAGCGCTTGTGGGATGGTGCGGGCTCAGGCCAAGAAACGATGTCAGCAACGGACGTTACAAAAGCCGAAAAATCACACATGGCAACAAGTACCTGCGCCGCATGCTTATCGAAATCTCATGGACTGCGTCAAGAACGCGAAACTGTTTCTTCTCCAATTTCAGCTACATCCAGGTCACTCAGAAGCATAAGAATAAAATGAAAATTCAGGTTGCGATAGCCCGTAAAATACTTGTTGCGGTCTGGCACATGCTGTCAAAGAAAGAAGATTTCATCGACCTTTATCTCAAGAGACTCGAAGAGCAGAGACTGATGGAAGAAAAAATCAGGCAACTTGAATCGAAAATGGCCTGACGGCCATTCGACATACCTTCCGGTGCAATGTAATTAATTTTGTGGCGCGTCGCAGCCCGGTCTACAAATTTGCAGAAGCATCGGAAGGGGTTGGACACCGGCATAAGCTACCCAAGCTTGCAGAGGAAAATAACAATCTTTTGTCATAATTCCGCAGTTGCTGTTTCTGTCGGAACCGGATGTCATATGCTTATGTCCCATTTATACCGATATGGGGGGATATCGCCTCACATATGACAGAAAGGTTTTAGAGGAAATTAATAAAAATCCCGCAATCCTCCCTCTCCCTCCTCCTTTTTCTCATTTCGCTGTCCATTTACGGTTCTCTCTAAAAGCAAAGAGATACTAAATTTCAAGAGAATACGCTGTATATCAGCGAAAATGTGTATCTTTGCGTATTGGCATATACGCCATATCTGAAACAATGGCAAAGATTGCAGTTTTAAATACCGATATTACTATTATCGCCGTCAATGGGGATGATTATATTTCGTTGACCGATTTGGCACGGCATAAAAGCGATGAACCTAACGCCGTGATTGCAAACTGGTTGCGCAACCGCAACACAATAGAGTATTTAGGCATTTGGGAACAGCTTTACAATCCGAATTTTAAACCCACCGAATTCGAGGGGTTTAGACGGCAGGCCGGGCTGAACGCATTTACGCTCTCGCCAAAGAAATGGTTGGAAGCGACAAATGCTGTTGGTATAATCGCTAAATCAGGACGTTATGGTGGAACGTATGCGCATAAAGATATTGCGTTGAAGTTCGCAAGCTGGATTTCTGTTGAGTTTGAACTCTACATCGTCAAGGAAT